>JAZRJB010000014.1:0-2789 GCA_045645565.1 Akkermansia sp.
TCCGCCTCCACCCCCTCCACCGTTCGAGCCCGTGACAACCCCCAGCGACGCGCCAGCCGAAAAATATGCGTATCCACTGGAAAAGCCGGATACCCGAAGGCCTGGTTCATCACCACACTGGCAGTCTTATGCCCCACCCCCGGCAAAGCTTCCAGTTCTTCGAACGTGGAAGGAACGCGCCCATTATACCGCTCCACAAGAATCCGGGCGGTTTCCACCAGGCGGCGGGCCTTCATCTCCGTAAGCCCGCAGGTCGCAATCAGCGGTTGGACCTGCTGCCACTCCAGCGCTGCCATAGATGCCGCATCCGGCGCCAGGCGGAACAACGCAGGCGTCACCAGATTAACGCGGGCATCCGTGCAGCGGGCTGAAAGCATAACCGCCACCAGCAAGGTAAACGCATCATGGTGGTGGAGCGGCACCTCCGGTTCCGGAATGCCGCGTTCCAATTCAGCCAGCACAATGGCAGCTCGTTCAGCCCGTTTCACAGCAGCTACTTAACGGCGGCGATTCATATCCCCCAACGGTCCCAGCACAGCCTCACCTTCCTTGCGGGTGGTATTGTTCCAGGGTTTCACCGCATCGGAAGACCCCTTGGGTCCCACTACGGTTCTGTTGCTGGGGGGAACTGCCGGCATTGAAGGTTGGCAAGACACCACCATCACCGCCACCAGCGGTGCCAGCATATACATCATCTTCAGCTTTTTCATACTCATTGACATGTTAGAAAACCCGCCTGCCCATACCGGGCAGGCGGCGAAAATCTTACGCAAACCTGCGCACGGCAACATCAGTTACCCAGCGGCTTGACGCGGAACACGCGGTCACCAACCTCAGGACGCACGCCGGGAGTCAGCTTCTCAGGCTCAAACTCAGCGATTACAGTACCCTGGGAGATGGAGACAATGCGCAGCGGGGTAATCACAACATCACCACGCTTCAGCAGCAGCGGCGTCGTATCACCTGCAATCAGGCCGCTATCCTGACCCACATTGAACACCACGAACTTCCAGCGCATATCAGCAGCCAGCAGCGGGTATTCATCATCGTTCTTGGAATAGTCAGCAAAGAACTTGTCATTGATAGCGGTCAGGCGGTTAAGTTCCACCTTCTCCTTGGCAAGCTTCTCAGTGGCAGCCTTGCGAGCAGCCTGCCAGTCATTGAGACGCTCCGTAATTTCCTCAGTGCGCTTCTCTTCGCGCTCCACAATGGACTTGATGCTCTCCAGCACGGTGGAGAAATCAGCGCTGGCATCCACGGAAAGACCGCCAGAACCATTCAGCTCGGCAAGAGCCGCATTGAACGACACGCGCAGCTGCTCCACGCTGTCATTCATCGCCTTCACCTTGCCACGCACACCGTCCAGAGAAGCCTTGTGGGCATCCAGTTTTTCTTGGGCTTCATCGCGCTTCACGCAGCCATCGCGCATTTCAACACGAGCAGCTTCCGTAGCCTTGACAGCAGCAGCTCGCTCAGCAGAGGAAGTACCACGTTCTGCATCCAGATCCTGATTCAGCTTACGCAGACCAGTTGCGCTGGCAGCATCCACCTGCTGCCCACCACCGTGGGAAGCAATCAGTACGTCCATAACCTTCTGCTGGTCGGCGGAGTACATGATGGCAGCACCGCCCGCCAAGAGAACCAGAATAGAAGCAAGAAGTTGAGAGATTTTCATATAGAGGGGTAAAAGTTGTTGATTTCTTAGTTATTACGGACGGACACAACAGTATCGCCAGGGCGCACATTGTCACCAGGACGCATGGTGCTGTAAACCACATCGCAGCTGGACTTGTTGCTTTCAACGAGGGTCACAGCCAGCTCGCACACCTTCTGATCACCACGCATCACAGCCAGGCGGGAACCAATCACAATCCCCTTGTCAATACCGGCATCAAGAATGACATAATCCCAGGTCGGGTCCACGGAAACAACTGCGCACTTAAGCTCAACGGGAGAGAGGCGAGCCATGCGGTCAGAGTTCAGCTTCTTGGCGGCTTCAATCATGGCGAGAGTACGTTCAGACTCAACACCGAGGTCGCTGGTCATCTTCTCTTCAGCCTGAGCCTGGGTTTCAAGAGTATTGTTGGCCTCCACAAGCTCTGCAATACGCTGACCCACTTCCTTCACCACTTCGCTCTCAGGCACATCTTCCACGCCGGCAGCAGCGGAAGCATCCTTGGCGAAAGCCTTGAACTGATCCTGATACAGCTTGAAATCAGCCTTTGCAGCTTCGAGGTCAGCATTGGCCTTGGTGATTTCCTGTTCGTAAGGAGCATCCTCAGCCTCGATAGCGGTGCGCTCATCATTATACTTGGCAGTCTGCTGCTTGAAGTATTCCGTGCGCAGCTCGGCATAACGCTTGATTGCCTTATCCTTATCAATATCAACAGCCTTCTTGCGGGCCATTTCAAACTGAGACTGGAACGCTGCTACCTCGCCTTCAGGTCCGGTAAGAGCGGCATTATTCTTATAGAAAAGGAAACATGCCCCCAGGAAGAGCACGACGGCGGCGATGATGATGTATTTCCACATGGTGTAAGTAAAAAATTGCAGCTGTTCGCTAATATATCTATACCAGAACGCCTCCAAATGCAATCAAAAAAAATCCCCCTGCACCATTTTTTTGCACTTTCCAGCCCTCTGCGTACATCGTGTAGGGGGCTTTCGCCCCCTCACACACCACCGTACGTGCCATTTATGGCATACGGCGGTTTCCAATCAGCGTTTGAGGAGTTGATAAAACGAGATATATCCCTCTGCTCGCAGCCATGCGTTATCCATGCAGATAT
>JAZRJB010000015.1:0-21747 GCA_045645565.1 Akkermansia sp.
AGTCGGGATTTCCCCTCGAACTTCCTTTCCCACGGTTCGTTACCTCCCCGCAGTTGTTCTTCAGGTCTGGGATTCCGCATCATCGCGGCTCCGCGCGGACTTTCACCGCAGTGCGCATATCGCGTCGGTCGTACAAAAAGCCACCTTCCGCATCACGGAAGGTGGCTTGATTTACATTTTGAGATGCTTTTATTCTGCGGCTTCAGCTTCCTTAGCCTTGCGGTCGCGGGCAGCTGCGCGCATGGACATCTTGACGCGACCCTTGTCATCAATACCGATGCACTTGGCGGTCACGATATCACCAACCTTCACCACATCCTCAGTCTTCTGGGTGCGGCCTTCAGCCAGCTCAGAGATATGAATCAGACCGTCCTTACCAGGCAGCACTTCCATGAAAGCGCCGAATTCCTTAGTGGAAACAATCTTACCCTCGTAAGTCTCACCCACCTCAATTTCCTTGAACATGCGGTCAATGAGGTACAGGGCGCGTTCCACACCTTCCTGGCGGCTGCCGTAAATACGCACGGTACCGTCTTCCTCAATGTTGATATCCGTACCGGTTTCAGCCTGCAGAGCCTTGATATTCTTACCACCAGGACCGATGAGTTCACCGATGCGATCCTGGGGAATGCTAGTGGATTCGATGCGCGGAGCATTCGGGCTCATAGCCTGCGGGCCGGGAATGCAGGCATTCATAGTATCAAGCACATCCAGACGACCCTTGCGGGCAAGGTGAATGGCGTCCTCCAGAATGTACAGCGGGATGCCGGGCAGCTTGGGGTCCAGCTGGTAAGCCGTTACACCAACGGAAGAACCGCAGAGCTTGAAGTCCATATCGCCATAGAAGTCCTCAGAGCCAATAATGTCCAGCAGCGTCTCATAACGCTTGGGCTCGCGGTCACCTTCGTTCTCAAACTCGGTCACCAGACCCACGGAAATACCGGAAACCGGGCGCTTCAACGGCACACCGGCAGCCAGCAGGGACATCGTGCCGGCGCACACGGAAGCCATGGAAGTAGAACCATTGGATTCCATGATTTCAGAGGAAACGCGGATAGCGTAGGGGAAATCATTCTCATCCGGAATCACCGGGGCAATGGAACGCTCAGCCAGGGCACCGTGACCAATCTCACGGCGGTTCTGACCACCGAAGCGGCCGGTCTCACCCACAGAGAACGGAGGGAAGTTGTAGTGCAGGATGAAACGCTTCTCATCCACAGAACCAGTGTAGTTATCCAGGTACTGCTTCTCCTCAACCGGAGCCAGCGTAGCAAGGCACACAGACTTGGTTTCACCACGGGCAAAGAGAGCGGAACCGTGAACCACCGGAGGCAGCACATTCACCTCAGCCTGCAACGGGCGCAGTTGCTTAATGGCACGGCCATCAGCGCGCTTACCCTGCTCCATGATGGAAATTCGGAAAGCCTTCTTCTGAATGTACTCAAACACCTGCTCCACATCAAAGTCCGTAGCCTCCGGGTAAGCAGCCTTGATAGCCACTTCCACTTCATCACGAAGAGCTCCGGTCTGCTTCTGGCGCTGAATCTTGTTGGGAGCATAGATAGCCTCCTCAATACGGTCACCAGCCACCTGGTAACCGATTTCCAGCAGCTCGGGCTTGGCCAGAGTCAGCTCATATTCGCGCTTGGGCTTGCCGCAGATGCCACGCAGCTCCTCCTGAGCAGCGCAAATCTTAGCCACATTCTCCTGAGCATAACGGAGAGCAGCGATGAAGTCCTCCTCAGGCAGCTCATTGGCAGAACCTTCAATCATGATAACCTGGTCCTTGGAACCGGCATACACCAGATCAAGGTCAGATTCCAGACGCTGAGAGTTCGTGGGGTTAATAACGAACTCACCATTGATACGACCCACGCGCACAGCGCCTACGGGTTCAGCAAAGGGAAGGTCAGAAATAACACAAGCTGCAGAAGCACCATTGATGCTCAGGATATCAGGCTCATTCTCGCCATCAGCAGCCATCAGCAGGGAAATAACCTGCGTATCATAGAAATAGCCCTTGGGGAACATGGGACGCAGCGGACGGTCCGTCATGCGGCATGTAAGAATTTCCTTCTCGGTGGGGCGGCCTTCGCGCTTGAAATAACCTCCGGGGAACATACCGGCAGCAGCAGCCTTCTCCTTATATTCCACAGACAGGGGGAAGAAGGTCTGACCTTCCTTGATCTTGGTAGCGCTCACAACGGTGACCAGCACCACAGTATCACCACAACGGACAGTAACGGCACCATCGGCCAGAAGGGCAAGCTTGCCCGTTTCAATGGTGATGGGATTTGTGCCAACGGCACAAGTAACGGAATGTATACTCATTTTTATTTTCTTTCTCTTCTGTATGCCGGTTCCATCTTCACCGCCGGAGGCCGGTACCGGCCACTGCCTCCATTGGTTCCGTGGAGCAGAATCACGTGCTTCCTGCCCCACATGCGGCATTGTCCCTGATAAACAGAGACAACGAGCCGCGGTCATTCTACACTTCCACCACACACAGCGCAAGCAAATAATTCACGGCAAAGCGTTTTAGCTTCACAGACCCGCGCTTTTCCGATACAATGCTCCTTGCCATGAACAAACCAGAGGAAAACAGCTCCCGCAAACTTCAGGATTGGGCGGCAGAAGACCGCCCGCGGGAAAAACTGCTGCTCAAAGGGAGAGCCGCCCTGAGTGATGAAGAACTCATCGCCATCTTTCTGCGCACCGGGCTGCAGGGGTGCAACGTGCTGGAACTGGCAGGCAAGCTGAAACGCTCAGCCGGGTCACTCACCGCCCTGGGGCGCATGGAAGCACGGGAAATCGCCAAGTGCTGCAAAGGAATAGGAACCGCCAAAGCAGCTACGCTGGCTGCCGTTTTCGAATTAGGTCACCGCGCCGTGAAGGAAGAAGTCGTCCGGCACGATATGAAATCCCCGGAAATGGTATACCAGTACCTCGCGGGTGAACTTCGTTATGAACAACAGGAGCATTTCATCGTCCTCCTGCTGGACACACACCGGCACCTCATCAAACGAACAACCATCTCCAAAGGAACGCTCAACCGCACCATTGTCCACCCGAGAGACATTTTCCGGGATGCCATTCTCTGCAACGCCAGCTCCATCATCCTGGCGCATAATCACCCCAGTGGTGACCCCACCCCAAGCAAACCGGACCGGGAATTAACCCGCAACGTCATTGATGCCGGAGCCGCCCTGCACATCCCCGTTCTGGACCACGTCATCATCGGCACCATCACCAGCGACGGCAGCCCCTCCTATTACAGTTTCAGAGAACACGGTCTCATGCCATTATGAAAGACTACCACACCCACCACCCCAGCCCGCACGGCGGTTACATCTGCGCCGTCACCCGCAAAGACTGGGAACGCATCGCCAACACCGCGGGCATGACTCCCTGCTTCGGCGTCCACCCTTGGCATGCTCATGAGGCAGACCCGGCAGAACTTGCTTTCGAGCTGGATGACTGGCTCACCCGCTACCCGGAAGCCGGCGTGGGAGAAACCGGACTGGATGCCTCACCCGCGCACGCAGCCACACTGGAAGCCCAGCGCACCATGCTGCATATCCACCTGGGTGCTGCATTCCGCCATGACCGCATGGTGCAGCTGCACGGTGTGCACGCCTGGAGCGAGATTCTTGAAATACTCCGCTCGCGCCACAAAGCCGGCACCTTACCCCGGGTATTACTGCATGCCTGGAACGGTTCCCACGAAATGGCACGCGAGTTCCTGCGACTGGGGGCATTCTTCAGCGTAGGGCTGCGCGAACTTAGCCACCCCAAAGCAACGGAACGCTACGCACGCATCCCGGAAGGCAGACTCTTCCCCGAAACGGATGACCACCCGGAGAACTGGGCACGCACCGTTGCCCTGCTCACCCTCATCCGCGGGCAGCTGTAAAGAGCAAACTTATTCCGCCCTCCTGCTTTTTTACGACTCCTCCGCAATGATATAATGCGGGCGGCGCTTGATTTCCATGTACATCTTGGAAAGATACTGCCCGATAATCCCCACGCAGAACAACTGCACACCGCTGAGCATCACAATGATACAGACCAGCGAGGTCCAGCCGTCAACAGCGCTGTGCCAGAGCATCTGACGCACACACAGGGTCGCTATGATGACCAGCGCCACAAACATGAAGAAAATCCCCAGCAGGGATGCCAACGCCAGCGGCATGGTAGTGAACGCCACAATCCCCTCCAGCGAATACTTGAACAACTTCCAGAAGGACCATTTGGTTTCTCCAGCCACGCGCTCCACGTTCTGATACTCAAACCACTTGGTACGGAAGCCAATCCACTCATACAACCCCTTTGAAAAGCGGTTATACTCCGGCATGGCCAGAAGCGCATCCACAGCCTTGCGGGAAAGCAGCTTGTAATCCCGCGCCCCATCCACAAGCTGGGTATGGGAAATCATGTTGATGAAACGGTAGAACATGCGGGCAAAGAGCGAGCGAATGGGCGGCTCTCCCTTGCGCGTTATGCGGCGGGTACCTGCGCAATCATACCCCTCCTCACAAACAGCCTTGAGCATATCCGGCAGCAAGGCTGGCGGATCCTGCAAATCAGCATCCATCACGGCCACATAATCCCCACGGGATGCTGCAAACCCCGCCAGCATTGCGCTCTCCTTGCCAAAATTGCGAGAAAAGGACAAATAACGCACCATGTCGTATTCTTTAGCGAGTTCGCGCATCACCTGCAGCGTATTATCCGAACTGCCGTCATTCACCATAATCACTTCGGTCTGAATTCCCTCAAGGGAAGTCGTCACACGGCTCAACTCCACCATGAACGGGCGAAGCGCTTCCTGTTCATTGTAACACGGAACAACTAATGACAGCATAGGCATGCGTTTATTATAACATGGAAACAAATCCACACAAGAAAAAAAAGTCCGCATCCTGAATCAGGATGCGGACCTGTTTTACTATGTCGAAAAAACTTATGGCAAATCAACCATATCCTTGACGATATGCAAAGCCTCACGAAGCACCGGGTCAAGGTTGGAAGGATATTCGGGCGTTTCCGTCAGCTCATCCTCCGGGTCCTTGTTTTCATCCATGTACTCACTATCATCATCCTTGGATGCCAGCGGCAGTTTCGCGGCTTTCACATCAGAAAGCTTGAGCCGGTAGATGGTCAGATTCTTCTCATCATCTGCAGCCATCTTCTCATAACGCACCTTGCGCTCTGCATCCATATTCTTCTTACGTTCCAGCAACTGGGCATTCTCGGCCTGGCGAACCGCCTTGTTCAGAGATAACAAATTCTTCTCCTGGCGTTCCTTGGCGCGGGCAACATCCTCCTTCGTGTACTGCATATCCTTATCCTGCTGCACACGGGCCTGGCTACGTGCCATCAGTTCCGGCAAAATCCGGGAAATACTGCGGCTCTTCACATAACCACCAGCGCGCGGAATCTCATCATAAGGCATGGCATAATCCTGCTCTGCCTCACCCAGGCGCAACCCAGCCGTCACCGCAGGCAGCACAATATCACTGCTTACGCCCTTCAGCTGAGTAGAAGCACCACCCACGCGGTAGAATTTCTGCGTCGTCACCTTAATCATACCGCAACCCTCACGAGAGGAGAAATACGGCATATAATCCGCCAGACCACGGGGCACCTGCACTGTTCCCTTACCGAAACTGGCATCATCACCCACAATCACAGCTCGCCCGTAATCTGCCATGGCGCCGGCAAAGATTTCCGAGGCAGAAGCACTCAACTTGTTGATAAGGACAACCAAATCCCCATTAAACAAGGGGCGCCCACTGACAGTAAGCCGCTCCACATGACCGCGGGAATCTTTCACCTGGACCACAGGACCAGCCCCGGTAAAGAAGCCCACCATCTTGCGGACCTCATCAAGTGAACCACCGCCGTTGAACCGGAGGTCCAGCACAATACCCTGCACTTTCTCCTGAATCATGCGGCGCAGAATCTTCTTCACATCCGTTGCGCAATGCACCTCTCCCTCATCCAGGTCAATGTAGAACGACGGCAGCGTCAACACGCCCAGGCGGTATGTACGCCCGTTTTCCTTCATGTCAATGATACGGCCGCTGGCCAGCTCCTCAGACATCGGGATTTCATCACGCACAATCGAAACCACCTTTTCCTCGCCACTGTCGGCGCTCATCACACGAAGCTTGACGGTAACGCCCTGCTGACCACGGATAAGATCCACGACCTTATCAATGCTCAGGAACATGATATCCGTCCAGGTATCATCACCCTTGCTGTCAACCGCCACAATGCGGTCACCCAGTTTAAGCTGGCCACACTTGGCTGCCGGGCCACCTTTCACAATGCCCTCAATCGTGGTGGAGCCATCATCATCAGACTGAAGCTTGGCGCCAATACCCACAATGGAAGCCTTAATCATATCCTTGAAGCGCTGCTCCTCTCGGGCGCCCATGTAATCACTGTGCGGGTCGTACACATGAGCCACCGCATTCAGCAGGTAAGAAACCATATCCTCACGGTCAGCCTCCTGAATCTCATTGCGCATACGCTTGATGCGGGCAAGCATCTTATCCGTGACAGACATTTCCTTATCCGACGGAGATGCCTTTCCCTTCTCCGCTGCAAGAGCAGCCAGATTCTCGCGACGCAGCACCTCTGTCAGCAGCATATCCTCCACCTGGTCGCGCCACACCTGGTCCAGTTCAGCTGCATTCTTTGCGCGCGGCAACTTGCGACGCGTGCGCGGGATGCTGCGGTCAGAATCGAATGCCGGCATATTCACGGCATATTCCTGCAGCATTTTCTCTGCCTGGGCAATACGCGGCAGTGCCCGCTCGCTGAAATAGGAGTACAATTCCTCAGCCAGACGGGTCGTCTGATTTGCCAGAAGATAATCACCAAAGCTGGTAGCATAACGTTCATGCAGATAATCCACATCCTCCTGAGTCAGGAACAGATGCTGAGTATCCAGCGATTGCACATAGCACTCCAGGAATTTCTCATACTTTTCCTGGGTAAAACGAGCCCGGGAAAAATGCCCATTCTGCAGCACCAGCGAAAACTGCTTACCAATAATATCATAATCCGGTTCCGCCTGGCTAAGCGAGGAACACGAAACCAGTGCAGCCGTTGCGGCCATGGCCATAGCTCGCAACCGCACCCTCCAACCATTAAAATGCATCTTCATATTTCATTTCAGCATCCGCTAAGCCCCGCCAGTACGGCAAAAACCAGCCAGATGCGCTTTTATTATGTATACGACACAAAACTCAATTCTCTGTCACCGCATCGTCAGAATGACAGAACAATGCGCTTCCTGGCAGCGAAGGTAGCACCCCCCGCTGCCGGTCTGCTGACCTTACGCCTTCTTGCGGCGAGCCCGGGCAGACTTCACAAGCTTGCATCCCATTGTGGCAGCAAGCTCACGAACACCGTTCTCCAAAACCGCCACACGTGCCTTTGCCGCCTTGAGCGAAGATTCCAGGCGCGTTGCCCGGGTCTTGGCCGTGCGGGCTTCAATGCGTGCTGCGCGAAGCTCAGACTTCACATCATCTGCCGTAGCCTCCACCTTGCGGCGACCAGGTTTACTATCAGCAAAACGAGCCAGAATAGCCTCTTCAGCCTGCTTCTTCCACAATGAAACCAATGTTGCCGCAATACCTTTTTCGTCAGCAATTTTCTGAATAGTCGTCTTGCGAGTCAATACGGAAAGTATAATCTCCGCTTTCTCCTCAGGTGCATAAGGCGTACGAGTTCTAGTTTTTTCAGACATAGTAAAAAATATATAATGCGTTTCATTTCATACTACTTTATCAACCCAAAATCAAGCATATATTTCGTATTATCAGAAATAATGACACAAGAATGATAATATAAGCATTTCTGCATACTCATTCATCATTTAATGGCTACGCCAGGCAGGAATAACAAAAAAAACCTCCTCGCGATTACTCACAAGGAGGTTTATACGCACGAATGGACTCGAACCATCACGATGTTACTCACTAGAACCTGAAACTAGCGCGTCTACCAATTCCGCCACGTGCGCTTTGATTGGTGCGAGGAGACTTTAGCACATTCTCCGGACATTTGCAAGCCAATTTTGCAAAAAAAATCAAAAAAAGTTTTCATTCCGGCAAAAAAACCTACGGAAAGCCGCTTGCCTGAGCAGAATCGGCATGGTATAATGAGAATCAGATGGAGCCAGACAGCACAGCCGTGTCGCCCGCCCCCCGCAGCCAGCGCGGCACATGCCGCCGCAACTCGCGCCGCCCGGAAGGCACACAACCTCACGTACCAGATCATGAAATCCTGAGAAAAATCGGGACTGGGGCGTATGGCGAAGTGTGGCTGGCCCGCTCCGTCACCGGCGCCTACCGGGCCGTCAAAGTAGTCTGGCGCGAAGACTTTGTCGATGAGCAGGTCTTCATCCGCGAGTTTGACGGCGTTCTGAGCTATGAACCGATAGCGCGCGGCATACCCGGGCTGGTGCATATTCTCCACATCGGCCAGAACGGCGGAGAATTCCCCTATTACTTCTATGTAATGGAACTGGCGGACGATGCGTACACCGGCACCCACACCGACCCGGACTCATACGTACCCCGCACGCTGTACAGCGACATGCAGCAATACGGCACCCGCCCCATGCCGCTGGACTACGTATTGGAAGTAGGCTGCCAGCTGGCGAGAGCCTTATCCGGGCTGCATGCGCAGGAACTCACGCACCGGGATGTCAAGCCCACCAATGTTGTCTTCATCAACGGCCGCGTCAAGCTGGCAGATGCCGGGCTCGTGGCCCACAGCAACCAGCGCAGCTTTGTCGGCACAGAAGGCTACATCCCGCCGGATGGCCCCGGCACCCCGCGAGCAGACGTCTACGCGCTGGCAAAAGTACTGTACGAAATGTCAACCGGCATGGACCGGCTGCACTTCCCCTCCCTTCCGGCAGAATTACCGGAAGGCGCCACCCACCGCCGGTGGATTAAATTCAACAACATAATATGCGCCGCGGCAGATCCACAGGTCAGCAGCAGCACCATCGTCAGCGCCAAAAACCTGGCAGAAAAACTCGAAGCGCTGAGGGATGACACCGCCCAGCTCCACAAGCGGAAACGCGCCCGGCGGCGGCTGGTTCGCGGCATCGGGATTGCCGCGCTGGTGCTGGGTCTGCTGGTAGCAGGCATCACCAGCCTCCTGCCGGATGACATGCCCGAACGCCTGACCCGGGCAAAAGAAAGCCTGCTGGCGCCAACTCCGCCCTCCGCTCCGGCAGAACCCGTTCGGGAAAACGCACCAGAACCGCCACCACCCGCCCAACCCGTACACGGACAGTACTTTGTAGGCAGTGTTCCGGCAGGAGCCTCCGTTTACACAGAAGACGGCGTGTACCTGGATGAAACCCCATACGGACCCATAACCGCAGAAGCCGGAAAACGCGTAGCCTTCATTCTGCGCAAAGAAGGGTACGCAGACGCCCATGAAAGCGGCATCGTACCGCCAGGCAACCTGCTTTCACTCGGGGGAGAACTCACACCCTACCGCCCGCCCCGCACCGGTGAACCCTGGATTGATGCCCAGGGCACCCGGTACAGACCGGCAGGCGGAGTACACGAAGCCACAACCCCGGTCACGCCGGACCAATTCCGGGAATTCCTGGCAGCGGAGCCCTCACACGCGGCGAAATGCACCAGCGTAGAAGCCGGCGGGCTGTTGCTCACCTCTCAGGAAAGCATCAGCGCCTTCACCCTGTGGTTGACTCACCAATGCGAAAAGGCCGGCACCATCGGGAGCGATCACTCCCTCATAGCGCGTCCGGAATCCGGCACAGCCGCCGGACCAGACCTCTGCGGCTACCGGCTCTTCACCACACTGGTGCAGAAAACACCAGTCAGCATCTACACCAACCCGGCAGGAGCCAGCGTCATGCTCAACGGATTGCCACTGGGTGTAACCCCCATGCAATCCATCCGCATACCCCTTGCCCCGTATTATCTGGAAATCAGGCTGCCGGGATACTCCACCGTAAGGCGCAGCGGTCTTTCTCCTCAAGACCTGGTTCTGAACCTCCGCCTGCAGCCAAACCATTCCGTCAATTTCGGAGCAGAATGGATTAACAGCCTGGGTATCAAAATGCAACCCATCCTGCCCAACCTCCTTGCCTGCGCCACGGAAATCCGCGTTTCCGATTACCAGAAATACACCCAGAGCACCAGCATCAGCCCGCCCCCGGCCCCGGATTTTGAACAGAATGAACACCACCCGGTCCTCAATGTCTGACGGCAGGACGCTGAAGCCTTTGCCGAATGGCTCACAGCCGAAGAGCGCAACAACGGACTGATTGAAGAAACAGACACCTACCGCCTGCCCACTGATGAAGAATGGAGCCACATGGTCGGTTGCCGGGATAACAACGGTAACAGCCCGTACGAACGGCAACGCCTGCGCGCCACCACCGCCGTGGAATACCCCTGGGGCCGCAAATGGCCCCCTGCCCAGAGCACGGGCAACTTTGCAGACAGCAGCGCCATTCCCTACTTGCGGGCAGACCACATCATCCCGAATTACCACGATGATTTCCCGCACACCGCACCAGTGGGCTCATTTGCACCGAATGCGCTGGGCTTGCATGACCTGGGCGGAAATGTGCAGGAATGGGTCAGCGGAGAATACGGAGGACCGAACAACTTCAATTTCCGCCAATACGGCGTAACCCGCGGCGGGGATTACAGCTCCTTCCGCCCCGGGCAGCTCTGCTCCCACAGCCGCACGCCGCACCCGGTCAGCACCAAGCGCCCCACCATCGGGTTCCGGCTTGTGCTGGAGCGTAACCTGGCGCGTCCATAAAAACTCAACGCACCACAGTGCCGGGTTCAGTCCAGGTTCCCTCCGGCAGCACGCGCCCCGGCAGAATCACACACTTGCAGCCAATGCGGGAGTGGCTCCCCACCACGCACCCAAGCTTATTGCAACCGGTCTGGCGCAACTCACCCAGCCAAGGCATGCGGATTTCACCGGCATCATGCCGGAAATTGGAAAAGATACAACCGCCACCCACATTCACATCATCGCGAATAATGGAATCCCCCACGTAAGTGAGGTGAGAAACAAACACGTGATTCCCCAGCAAACTACTCTTCACCTCCACCGCATTCCCCACCACACAGTCATCACCAATGCTGGTTTCACCGCGCAAATAAGCATTCGGGCCAATGCGGCAGCGCTTACCAATCCGCACATGCCCCTCAATCACCGTACCCGGCAGAACCACAGACCCCTCCCCCAGCTCCAGCACACCCAGAACATGAGCAGCCGGGCTTACATCCCCCCGCACAGCAGGTTGCAACGCCAGCAATTCACCGCGTTCCTGCTCCAATTCTTTCCAAGGCTCCAGCATAGAACAAGCTATTCTTCAACACCTATCTTCAAACGGCTGCACGCTTCCAGCAGAACCTCATGCGTTGATTTTTCCGCACCAGGAGCAGACTCCATCACCATAGGCTCCGGATGCACATGCGCAAAACGCTTCCCCTGTGCATCGCGTTCCGTTCCCGGGTAATGCAAGTTCACATCTGCCTGCGGGCAATGCCCCCACGGGCCACCCGCCCAGGCAAACACATCGCGGGCGTTACGATACGGGCGGCAATACGCATTCACCCAGAAATCCACACAACCAGCCCGTTCCCGCGGCATGGAACGCTTTCTGCGGCTGACAGGGTCCACCGTCACCACCAGCACCTTACCGTCATGCTGCACTTCCTTCATGCGGCGCAGGGCATCCATAATGGCCGAGCCCCCGTAACTATGCCCAATCAGCACCACATCCGCCTGCGGATTGAGGCTCAGGAACGCGTGCAAATCACGCTGCAACTTCCAGGTGCTGTGAAACGCCAGGTTCCCCGTTCCGCTATCCCAGGCATAAAACGCGCGCAGCTGGCGGCCCTTGCACGGCAAAGGCGGCATCTTTTCATAAACCTGGCGGAAATGCAGCAGCACCTGCTCCGTAAACCCGCCCACAAAAATCAGCGCCACATCTGCCTTCTCCACCGGCAAGGGACTCTGCAGACGCCGCCCCAGAAATGTGGTACTCGGCTCCGGCTCAATTCCCGCCGCCACCCGGGGCTGGGAGCATGCCCCAAGCAGCGCGGCTGCCAGACACGCCAACACCCACCCCTGGTGCAGTTTCTTCATTTCAGACCAGAAAAGATATTTTTCAGATACGGCTTGAGAATGCGATAAAGCTCGCCCTCCTGCTCCTGAGTCAGCACAAGGTCATGCATCGCGATTCTGGTCTCCAGCACCGTTGCTGCCAGGCACTGACCATTCGTCGCATACACATAAAACCGGTTCTGGACCAGCGGTGCATGCTCATCATCCGTCTGATACTGAAGCTCAGACACATGACGGTTCTCACCCATCAGCAGAATAGCGCGGACCCTGGCATCATCCGCCGGGGAGAGAGCCCAGGCTCCCCGCCCCTCCTCATTCAACCACTCCGGCAAGAATGAAGTGACAGACAACCCGGGAGCCGCCAGCATCTCCGCCACAGCATCACTGCTCACGGAATAACTCTGGTTCACACAACTGGAAACCAAGGCAGCCACCACAGGAACCATTACCAAAAATCGTTTCATCGTTCAGTTTCTCCTCTCCTATCAATCAAGACTCCGCCCGGGCAATGTCCCGAGCCATCTGCTCCGTGGCAGACGCCAGCAAGGCTACCACCTCATTAAAATCATCCGTCCCGCCGTAATATGGATCCGGCACCTCATGCAGCGGGCAATCATCCGGAAACCAGGCGCTCATCGGCACCACCTTCGCCATTTCTTCCGGGGTGCTGGCCTTAGTGACCACATCCTCGTAATTGGAATCATCCTGCGGCACAATCAAATCAAAATCCACAAAATCCTGACGGCGGAACTGGCGGCCACGGTGACCATTATATTCAAAACCAGCCCGCTCCAATGCCGCCAGCATGCGGGCATCCGGTTTGCTGCCCACATGGTAATTTGCCGTTCCGCACGAATCTGCAGCCACATGGTCCGCCAAACCGGCCGCCTGAACAGCCGCATTAAAAGTCATCTCCGCAGCAACAGAGCGGCAGATATTGCCCAGGCAAACGAAAAGCACACGGAACACCTGCCCGGCAGTTTCCGGTTGACCATCCTCAGCATTTCTGGTATGAACATCCATGTCACTGTGTATCCTACCACATCATGCTGAACATTGCACGCCTGAAATCTGCCCCCGAGATATTTTACTCACTCCAAGGAGAAGGGGTGCGCTGCGGCACCCCGGCTGTCTTCCTGCGCCTGGCGGGGTGCAATCTCACCTGTAAGTGGTGTGATACCAAGCACTCATGGAGAAACGGCATCACCTGCACCGCCGCAGAAACAGCCCGTCTCATTACCAGTTACAACTGCCCGTCTCTTGTCATAACAGGCGGAGAACCCCTCCTTCAGCAGCCCGCGCTGGAAAAACTCATCAACCTGCTGCCGGAAGACACCTACATTGAGATTGAAACAAACGGGACCATTACCCCCACCCCGGCGCTGGCCCGGCGCGTCAATCAGTGGAATATCTCCCCAAAACTTCCCCATGCCGCCAACGGTGAGGGTAAGGCCATTCAGCGCGAAACCCTGCAATACTTTGCCACCCTGCCGCATGCCTGGTTCAAATTTGTGGTACAGAATGAAGCGGACTGGCCAGCCATTGCAGAACTCCGGCTCCCGCCACAGCGCATCCTGCTCATGCCCTGCGCCACCACCCGCGCCGAACTGGAAAACGCCCGCCCCGCCGTAGTTGAAATGTGCCTGCGGCACGGCATACGCCTGGGCGACCGCCTGCACCTCACCCTCTGGGACAACAAAAAAGGAGTCTGAGCTCTCCCTCTGAAAAGCTCATACAACAGTTAGCCCTAACAACTTGCCCGCGCAGCTCCCGATGTGCTACACCAGGAACTGCCATGAAAAACACCCTCATCTACCTCGGCGGTCTCTGCACCGCAGCCACCGCAGCGCCCTACTACCTCCCCACCCCACCAGGTGGAGGACTCACCCCATACGACTGGCAGCCGACCTACCGACTGGAAGGGCTTTATGCCATAGGCGCAAGCCACACCCCGGATACCGGCGGTTTCCGCCTCGGACTGCATCTCTACAATAATGGAGAATCCGACATCCGCCACGAATTCGGCATCTGCGCCGCACCGCAATGGGGGAGCGGGCACCGCCGCCGCCACGACCAGCGCCACAAGCAACAGCTCTTCCAAGCGCCATTAACCCTTGGGTACACCCTCAACATCAGACTCTTTGAAAACCTCTTCCTCACCCTTGGCGGCAAGGGCGGCTGGGCGTGGGGGCACTATAGAGAACACGCCGCCACCTACCGCGAATCCGGCAGCTACAACGGGTTCTCATTCACCGCTGGTGCCGGGCTTAAAATCCAGTGCAGTGAGCGCATCTACGCCCAGGCTGGCTATGAGTTCGGCAGAACTTACACCAACACCAGGCACAACGACAACTGGAGCCAGCACATCATCTCCGCCGGTATCGGCTGGCGCTTCTGATACTCAGACAGCGGGGCCGTAATCACGCTTGCCAAAAATGGCAGAGCCAACGCGCACAATGGTGGCACCTTCCTCCACCGCGACGGCGTAATCATGGCTCATCCCCATGGAAAGCTCCGGCAACGGCAGCGGACCGCGCCCGCGCAGCGTTTCTGCCAGCTCCCGTAACGCGCGGAATGCAGGCCGCGCCCCCTCAGCCTCATCCGTCGGCGCCGGTATGCACATCAACCCGCGTATATCCAACTGCGGCAGCGCCACCAACTGCGGCCACATCTCCAGCAAGCCATCCGGGGTAAAACCATGTTTACTCTCCTCTGCATCCACATTCACCTCCAGCAGTATGCGCGCAGTGCAACCCAGTTCACCGGCAATGCGGGAAATCGCCTCCGCCAGCCGCAGCGAATCCACCGCCTGAATCAGCCCGAACCCCTGCTCCAGCGCCTTGCGGACCTTATTGCGCTGCAACGGTCCAATCAAGTGCCATTCACAATCATCCGGCATCTGCGGCATCTTCCCCATGGCTTCCTGCAAACGGTTCTCACCAAAGAGGCGCTGCCCATCATTATACGCCTGCATCACATCCTCCACCGGAAAAGTCTTACTCACCGCCAGCAGTTTCACGCTTCCCGGCTCACGGCCAGCCCGCTGCTCCGCCGCTGTGATATTCTCCTTAATTTCCCGCAACTGATCCTGAATATACATACTAAAAATCCCTTTACTGCCCCACATTGTAGCACGCCCGGTGCAACTATGCAAGCTCTCTGATTCACCCCTCTTCCCTGCTGTTCTATCCAGCACCGGGATACAACAGAAGCGCGCACCTGTGAAGGTACGCGCTTCCGGAAAAATATCCTTCCGGCTGCTTTTATTCAGCCGCAGAAGCCTCAGCAGGCTGATCAGGAGCAGCGGCGGGAGTCTCAGCCTTATCCTCGGGCTTGTCAGTCTGCTCAGGGCGTTCGCTGGCAGCGCTCACCATAAGCTCACGACCCATGAAGGGCTGCCCGTGGAGCACCTCAGCAGCGCGCTGGGCATCCTCAAGCAGCTGCATTTCCACAAAGGCGTAACCCTTGCTCTTGTAAGTGCGGGTGTTGTATATGATTTCCACGCTGCGCACATTACCAAAGCCCTTGAAAAGGTCCTCCAGCTCAGCTTCCGTAGCCTCGTAGGAAAGATTACCCACATACAGACGGGCATTGCGGGTGGGCGGCACGGAATTCGGGCGGCGACGCTTCTCCTGCCGCGCCGCCGGGTTACCACCCTGGTTGCTGCGCCCCTTGGCGACACGCACGTTTTCCTTAGGACGGCGTTTGGTGTTCTGATTGTTATCCCTGGAATCCTTGGCGGCAGCCTTCTTCTTGCCAAAACCAAAGAAATTAAGAATACGCTGCAGCAGACCAGGCTTGGGAGCGGGGGGTTCCTGAGCGCGCGGCATACGGCGGCGGTATGGACGGCCCTTATTGTTACGGTGGCGGCGGGCTCCCTGTCCCTGCCGCCCCTGCGTATGATGTTCAGCCATATAGGTTATTGAATCGGATTACGTTGCGGAATCATGCCCGGCTCTGCCTGTACATACCCGGCGACCACGGCATTTGAGAGATTTTGATAGGACACAGTGTATCCATTTCTATGGTACTACACTCATGACACATTTCAAGCTCAAATCGCGGCAGCTGGGAAGAAACAAGCAAAATAGTGCAAAATGAATGGCAGATATGCCGGAAAAGGCACAATTTCAAAGAAAAGCCCACGCAAATCTGCCAGGACAGGCTGATTTGCGTGGGAGCAGAAAAAAGCAGGAACTCAGGGATTATTTTTTATCAGCTTCCCATTTCCAGCCACCGCCAAGAGCCGTGCAAAGCTGCGCAAGCTTGATGCGGATATTCTGACGGGTTGAGATGATGTTCAGCTCAGATGAAAGCCAGGCGCGCTCAGCAGAAGCCACACTCAGGAAATCAGCCATACCCTCATGATGAAGGCGCAGAGACAACTCTGCGGATTCCTTGTTAGCAGCGCAGGATGCTTCATACTGCGGCAGCTGGGCGGTCATACGGGCATAATCAATGAGGCAGTTCTCCACCTCAGCAAATGCTGCGAGTACCGTTTTACGATATGACTGCATGGCGCTCTGGTGGCTGATTTCAGCCTGCGTGACAGCCTCATTCAACGAAACGCGGTTGAGGAGGGTCTGGCTGACCGATGCCCCGAGATTCCAGGAACTATTCTGCCAGAACCCGGCAAAATCAGACCCCGAGCTGGCAGAGCTGCCACCCGTGAGCGACAAACGCGGGAAAAGGTTAGCCACACTCACACCGATACGGGCGGTTGCGGCGTGCAAATCCCGCTCTGCCTTCACGACATCAGGACGCCGGCGGAGCAAATCACTGGGCAGCCCGGTGGGCACACTCGGCACCATGTTGTAAATGCGCGGGGAAGGCATCTGCAGCGCCACATTATCCACCGTGGTTCCCAGAAGGGTAGCCAGGGATATTTCGCAACTGCGGATGGTGGCTTCCTGCGCCGGAATCTGAGCGCGGGTAGAGGCAATGGTGGCGCGGGATTCAGAAAGTGCCAGGTTACTCTCCATGCCGGTAGCATGGCGTTCCTTGGTCACCTGGTATGTGCGCTCCTGGTAAGCAAGCTGTTCCTTGGCGATACGAAGGCTTTCCTTGGCAGAAATCCACTGGAAGTAAGCAGCGGCAATGCTGGAGGCAAGCGCCGTCCGCGTGGCAGCCGCAGCAGCCTTTGTGGAGCCGAGTGATGCAGCAGCAGCTTCGACCTCACGGCGGGTGCCACCCCAGATATCCGGGGTCCAGGAGGCTGAGAGCGCCCCATTCCAGCGACCATGTGAGTTAGAGGAGCTGAAATCACCGCTGTTTGAGCCACCAAGGCTCAACCCCAGACTCGGGAACAACCCGCTGCGGGTGGAACGCAAGGCTGATTCAGCCTTCTCTATGGCAAGTGCAGCTGTCACCATATCCGGGTTTGCCGCAAAACCACCCTCAATCAAGCGGGTGAGCTGCGGGTCGCGAAAGCAATGCCACCACTCCTCCAGGGTCTGGTCCTCAGTATCGGGCGGCAGGGCATTCACCCAGGTAACGGGCAGTTCCGGCGCCCTGACCCCCATAAAATCAGGGCCCATCATGCAGGAACTCAACAGAAAACCGGCAAATGTAAGAGGTAAGATTCGTTTCATATCTGATAGTCGTTCTATTATTCGTGACGCAGGGCGTCAATGGGGTCAAGGCGGGAGCCCTTCCAGGCCGGGTACCAGCCGAACACAATACCGATGACCGCAGCCACCGTGACAGAAAGCACCATGGCAGGCACCGACACGGAAACCGGCCAGCCCATCTGCATGCTCACCATGTAGGACGCAACACGCCCCACCACGATGCCGATGAAACCGCCAATCGTGCAAAGCAGAACCGCCTCCAGCAGGAATTGCCACATAATGTCACGCGGGCGGGCGCCCACTGCCATGCGCAGACCAATTTCGCGGGTTCGTTCCGTGACAGACACCATCATGATATTCATGATACCGACACCGCCCACAACCAGCGAAATCATTGCCACGGAAATCAGCAGACTGCTGATGGTGGAGGTCGTATCCGTCATCATCTTGACGAATTGAGAGCGGTCGCGCAGGGTGAAGTCATCCAGCACGCCGGGTTCCAGCTCATGCTGGCGGCGCAACACGGGGGTCATGGCATCCATGGCAGCACTGGGTTCCTTGCCGTCCATTACCTGCACGGCAATGGAATCCACCGTGCGGGTGCGCAGCGGATGCGGTGCATTCGTGTACGGCTGCAAATCGCACCCGGGGTAGAAATTCACCCCGGAAGTAGGAAAGGTGCTGGTGGATGAAACAGACAAGCCGCTGTTAGCCGCACCACCCTTCATGATGGTAGCCGTGCCACTGGAGCCCATCAGACGCGTGCGGATACTCGTCCAGGGGAGAATTACACAGTCGTCCTGGTCATTACCCATGCCATCCGCCCCCTTGGTATCCAGCACACCAATAACGGTGAACACCACGTCCTTGATGCGGATATCCTGACCAATGGGTTCCGTATCAGCATAGAGTTCCTTGGCAATGGTATTACCAATCAGGCACACGCGGGAGGCTTCCTCCACCTGCTTGGCTGTGAATGAACGCCCGCGGGCAACCTTCCAGCCTTCGATGGAAAGATAATGCTCATTACCACCCATGATGGAACGCGGGCTCCAGTTCTGGTTACCCACGATAATCTGCCCACTGGCGCGCACCACGGGGGAGGCGGTCTTCACGAACTCCGGGCATTCCTTCATGAGGGCGGTGGCATCCGTTGCATAGAGCGAGGCGCGCCCACCCATGCCGGAACTCACACCAGCCGTACTTACCGATGCACCGGAAACCGTTACCACATTGGTACCCATGGAGGAGAATTTATCCGCCACTTGTTTCTTGGAGCCTTCACCAATCTCCATAATGGCCACCACGGCGGCAATACCAATCACGATGCCCAGCACCGTGAGCGCGGCTCGCATGGGATTGCGAACCAGGGCCTTCAGACATGTTATGAATAAGGTATTGAACTTCATTTCTGGAGAGTGGCTGAGAGTTCATCCGATACACCATCGAGAATCAGACCGTCGCACATGTTGATGGCGCGGTCCGTGAAAGCTGCCGTTTTGGGGTCGTGAGTCACGATGATGACCGTAATCCCCTGCGTGCGGTTCAACTCGCGGAACATATTCATCACCTCCACGGAGGTGGTGGAATCCAGGTTACCCGTCGGTTCATCTGCCAAGAGAATACCAGGGTTGTTAATCAACGAACGGGCAATGGCCACGCGCTGCTGCTGACCACCGGAAAGCTGGGCCGGGGTGTGGTGCATACGCTCCGTAAGCCCCACCAGCTCGATGAGTTCCAAGGCGCGTTTCCGGATTTCCGCCGTTGTTTTGGCGGGGTGATAATAGTAGGCCGGCATCATCACGTTCTCCAATGCGGAGGTACGAGCCAGCAGGTTGAAGTTCTGGAACACGAAACCAATGCGCTTATTGCGCAGCAAGGCGCGCTCATTGGCATTCAGACCAGCCACATTCTGGCCATCAATCCAGAACTCGCCACCACTCGGATGATCCAAGCACCCCAGGATATTCATGAGGGTGGACTTGCCGGAACCGGAAGCTCCGGTAAGGGAGACAAACTCTCCATCCTCAATACGCAAGGAAATGCCCTTGAGTACCGGCAAATCAATCTCACCCAGGTGGTAAACTTTCGTTATATTCTTCAGCTCAATCATGGGAGTGAATTGAGGAATGAAACTTACATGGGAGGACCAGGGCGGCCACCCTTGTCGCTCTGCCCCGGCTTGGCACTTACGCCACCCGTGCCGCGCTGGCGGCGCTGCGGTCCGTTCATGCCGAACAGCCCAGACTGTCCTTTGGGGGCGCCTGCCGCGGCGTTGCCACGAACCACGCTGACACCAATCACCAGTTCATCACCAGCCTTGAGTTCCTCCCCTTCCGGCAGGGTCACAACGCTGCGGGTTCCATCAGAATCCCCCTTGATGACACGAACCGGAGCCACGGTCTTATCATCCACCTTGCGCCATACAACCGCAGGGAGCGCCGCCTTCTCATTCGCCAGCTCAGGCGTGTCGCCACGACCGGAGCGCGGACCTCTCTTCATTGCACCCTCGGCAATCTGCTCCGGGCTGGGGCGGAAATCGAAAGCTGCGTCAGGCACCAGCAGCGCATCCTTCACCTCCTTCACAATGAAATTGGCATTCGCACTCATATAGGGGAGCAGCTTACGATCCGGATTCTCGATATCCACCTCCACAATATAGGTCACCACATTGGAACTCATGGTGGCATTCGGGCGAATCTTGTTCACCGTGCCGGTGAAATTCTCATTCGGAAGGGCATCCACAGTGTAGCGCACCTCCTGACCAGGCTTCACCTTGGCAATGTCTGCTTCATTCACACTGGCCCAGATCTGCATCTTGCTCAAATCACGGGCAACCAGGAACAGCGTTGTTGCATTCATGCTGCTCACCACGGTCTGGCCCACATTCACCTGGCGCACCACGATGGTGCCATCCACCGGGGTGGAAATGCGTGTGTAGTCACGGTTGCGCAGTTCGCTTTCCAACTGCGCCTCAGCACTCTGCAACTGCGCCAGGGCACTCGCCTGCTGAGCCTCAGCCGTCTGGAGCTGAGCCGTGGCGCTTTCCAGGTTAGCTGCGGCAATTTCGGCAGCATTGACGTACTGGTCATAGCTCATCTGGGAGAGCGCATCGCCCACACCCAGGTTCTTGGCACGGGCCAGGTCGCGGTCTGCCTTATTCTTATTAGCCGTAGCCTGAGAAATAGAAGCCTTAGCCTGCGCAACCGAGGCATCAGATGAAAGAATCTGAGCCTGCGCCTGAGCCACCTGAGCCTCAGCACGTTTAATATCAAGTTCAACGATAGTATCATCAATCCGGGCCAGCAGCTGACCAGCCTTCACCTCGCTACCGTAATCCACCTGGCGACCATTCACATCCACGCCGAATTCCTTAATCTCGCCAGTTACCTGGGCGCCCACATCCACCAGCTCCTGAGGCTCCAGGGTGCCGGTTGCCTGAACCTTGCTTACAAAATCATCCTGTACAACAGAAACAGTATTGAACTGAGTCTGAGCCGCTGCAGAATCTCCGGAAAAATACCAGTACCCTGCACCACCGGCGCAAAGAAGAGCTGCGCCACCCCATTTAAAAATCGCTTTCACGGTCACTATATTACTATTTCCTGAATTATTGTCAAGCTGTCAATCAACAGTCTTCCCTACCGGTGAAGAACGAAAAAAAGCGCACGGATTCTACACCCGTGCGCAAAAAAAACATACCATTTGCCACACGTGTCCCAAAGATTTTGTAGAGAATGGAAATATCAGCAACATTTTGGAAGAACCCCCCCCCTCTGCGCAATAAATTGATGTTTATCGGGCTGAAAGCCCGAGGAATTTTGAGCCCTCGGAGAGGGCGACACAATAATAGCCCTGGGTGGAGCTGCGTCAGCACCGGCCTGCGAGGGCGTAGCAAGCGAGCAACGCGAGACGCGAAGCCCCGAACCCAGGGTAAAATGAAAAACATATCAGAACCCCGGAGCGTAGCGGAGTGGGTGGCAGAAGCTTCGGCTTAGTGTTTTAGCAGCGCCTCCCT
>JAZRJB010000016.1:0-3861 GCA_045645565.1 Akkermansia sp.
GCGGAAGTCACCACCCTTCACGGTGTCATAGAACAGACGGTATACGGAGTCACCGTCGTTCTGGTAGTTGTGAGCAGCGTTGATACCACCCTGAGCAGCGATGGAGTGAGCGCGGCGGGGGCTGTCCTGGTAGCAGAAGCAATGCACATTGTAGCCCAGCTCAGCCAGCGTGGCAGCAGCGGCACCACCAGCCAGACCGGAACCCACCACGAGCACCGTGTACTTACGGCGGTTGTTGGGGTTGATGAGCTTGGCTTCGCGCTTGTACTTGGTCCACTTTTCAGCAATAGGACCATCCGGAATGCAGGAATCCGGCATGTAGTCACTTACAGGAAACTTGATATCTTTCATAAGATTCTATGAATGGGGGAAAAAAGTTACTTGAGAATGCCGCAAAGAACGGCCACCGGAATGGAGATGAAAGCGCCGCAGACCACCAGACCGAAGAGAACGGAAATGATGTTGTAAAGCGGACGCACCTTGCGGGTGGAAAGCCCCAGAGTCTGGAACACAGACTGCAGACCGTGGCGAACGTGCATGAAGAGGCAGCAGATAGCCACAATGTAGAACACAGAGCACCACACATTGGAGAATGCAGCCACAATGTGACCATAGCAATCGGAGGGGTCACCATTCACCGTCAGCTGCCACAGGTGGAACAGCAGGAAGGAGAAGATCATGATGCCGGTCAGCACCATCGTACGTGAGGAAAGAGTAGCCTTAAGGGTACCTTCCTTCTGGTACTGAGTGCGGGCATTCACATTCTCAAGCTTCAGAGCCAGAGTAAGCACCACGTGAATAAGCAGCACAACGGCCAGACCGAGACGGATAGCCATGAGCAGCCAGGCGGGCATGGAGTGCAGCCCAGTGGCGTATGCATCAATCCAGGAGGGTACGCCATTGCCGGGATCACCACCGTAGATGGTCATGTTACCGGCCAGATGCCCCACGAGGAACAGGAGGAGACACGCACCTGTAAGGGCCACAAGAATCTTGCGGCCGATAGAGGACGTGACGAACTTGCATGCTGTCGTGATAATATCGTTCATAAGCGCAATAACGTCTTTGCGGCATTACTCTACCGCATCAGCCCCCAAATTGCAAGCCCCAAACGTCCCCGACGAGTTAAATTCTACAACGGTAACGCCAGGCTCAGCGCAAAAAAAGCCAGCAAAACAGCAAATACGGCATCTATGGCCGTTGTGTGGACAAGGTAAAAAAGCCGGACCGGCTGCCACTGCAGCAGCGCGCTCCACAACACCCACCCTGCCAGGCACGCACCGCTGGCCACAATCACCAGCGCCGGGGCATACCAGGCGAAACGTCCGGCAAACTGCTCCAACGGTCCTATCGACAAGCCACAGATAAAAAGCGTACATTTCGGATTGAGAATGTTGCACAGGAACCCCTGACCAAACAAAACACCCAGCGGTGCGCGGAAACCTGCCTCCAGCACCCCCTGCTCCACCTGTACTTTCCGCCGCGGAAAAATACGCCACGCCAGGTACAGCAGCCACACGGACGCTGCATACAACAGCCACGAACTCCACGGCTGCGACATTAACCAACCGCCCACCCAGGCCACAAGAGCGGCCTGGATGAAAAAACCTGTTGCAATCCCGGCGCCAACCGCACTACCTGCGCGAAACCCTTGCGCCAGAGCCGTGCGAAACACGAAAAACACATCCGGCCCAGGGCTGAGCTGCGACACCAGCAACAACACGCCCAGCAACAACAAACTACCACAAGCCTCCATCATATCTGCACTTCCGGCAGCGGCAGAACCACATTCGTCTGCATGGGAGACTTCCGCTGCACCACGCGCTCAGAAAGCATGGTGCCGCCCTCATAATTCGCACGGAACATCTCCATCTTGGCATCCACATTGTCTGCATGGTGCAAAATGAGCGCCTCGGGCACCTTCGGCAACACCGGAGAACCATACTCCAGCAACCCGTGGTGAGATGCAACCAGATGCAGCAAATGCAGGCGCACCTGCTCAGATGCAGGCTGCAGCGTCTTCCATTCAGCCCGCCGCTCGGGGGTCATCATATCCCGCCAGAGCTTATTGATTATCTCAATCCCCATGGGAATATGCC
Source organism: Akkermansia sp. (assembly GCA_045645565.1). GTDB lineage: Bacteria > Verrucomicrobiota > Verrucomicrobiia > Verrucomicrobiales > Akkermansiaceae > Akkermansia. Next base: position 2,100 of record JAZRJB010000016.1, read on the forward strand.
CCAGCAGCTCGCCGGATTCAGAATACGGCATCTCAAGGCTGTGCTCCTCGTAATCATTTTCCACAATCTTGCCACAATCGTGCAGCAAAGCCCCCGCCAGTACCAAATCCCTGTTCAAGCGGCCTGGATACACGCTGCAAAGCGCAGATGCCACCCGCATCACATTCGCGATATGCTCAACCAGGCCACCCCGCCGGGCATGGTGAAAATGACGCGCTGCAGCCGCGCGGCGGAACCGCTTCTCCTGCTGCTGCAGGAACAACCCACAGACCCCGGCCAGGCGCGGGTCCTTCATTTCCGCCACAAATCCACAAACTGTTTCCCAATCCGCCTGCTGGCGGGCAACGAGTTCCGGGCTCCCCGTCAACACCTGTTCCTCCTCCTCCGGAGTAAGCGGGCGCAGCACTGCATCCCCCAGCTCCATACCGTACTGGCTGAGCTGCCATTGGCCAGTCACCGCAACTGCTGCCGGCAGCTCCAGCATATCAAAGTCAGGATACCAGGGGGAAGTCTCCCAGATTTTAAACGAAATTGTGCCGGCTGCATCAGCCAGCACAATTTCCAGAAATGGTTTACCTGTCTTGGTGGTGCGGGTGGTCTTCTGCGTCACCTGCGCCAGCAAAGTACCCTGCACCGCGGCACTTGCAGCCTCGGCATTCAACTCTGTCGTACTACCGAACTGCATGGCTGTGACACTTATGCAGATTTAAGCGGCAGGTTGCTCATCCGGGGCGGCATCCAGAGCCGGAGTAGGAGCAGGCACGGGACCTTCACCCTCTGCGGCAGGAGCAGGAGCCAGATTCTCAAGATTCTCCACAGGTGCTGCAGGCGTTTCAGCCGCAGCCGGAGCAGTTACCGGAGCCTCCACCTGCTTCACATTCAGGTCAGACTTACTGCGCTGGAAACGGGCATTCATCAGCACTGCCAGCACGAAGCAAAGCCCCATGAACAGCGTACCGAAAAGCACCGTGCCTTTCTTCAGCACATCGGTAGTCTGGGCACCAAAAGCCTGGTCGGTCATCTGCGCACCAAAGGCAGCACCAAGACCCTCCTGCTTCGGGCGCTGCATCAGCACAACCAGAAGCAACAGTGCGCATACAATCAGAAGAATGGCGAAAACAATGTAAATAGCGGCGTTAAGCATGGCGGGGATTATATCTTATTTGAAGTGGTTTGTAAAGGAATCAGGCTATGATTTCATTCAATTCGTTGCAGATGACACGCTTCGGTGTGATTGGCTTATCATCCCATGCAAAACTCATGACAATGATACGCTCCCCCTTACCGATGAGATGGGCAGCGGCACCGTTCACAATAATCTGACCAGTCCCGGGGGGGCCAACCAGCACATAAGTCTCAAATCGGTTTCCGCTGGTCACGGATGCCACCAGCACTTTCTCACCCGGCCAGAGCCCGGCGGCTTCAACCAAATCTTGAGGAATCTCAATACTACCCTCATACTCGACGTCGCCACGGGTGACCATGGCACGGTGAATCTTGGATTTAAGCTGACAAACTAGCATGACTGCGAATGCGGATGACCGCCAATCAAACTACTTTTTCCGTAAAAGGTCAAGCACAATCACGGAAAAACCGGTATTTTTTTATGACAAAAGGCGCGAACAGACCGCGCAGGATGGATTACAGCCCCGCGCCGGACAATATAAGCGCCCCCACAATACCATCTGCAAATGCACCTTTCCCCAGGTCTTGCGGGCAAAGACCTTCTTCAAATCCGCCTCCACCCCCTCCACCGTTCGAG
>JAZRJB010000017.1:0-2679 GCA_045645565.1 Akkermansia sp.
TTCATCCTGTCTGTGTTTCGCCTCCGGCTTCCTCCCCACCCCACATTACTGTGGCGCAGTTGCCCTTGGCTATTTGATTCCGCCCTGTCAGCGGCTCATTGGGGACTTTCACCCCAGTTACGTGTCATGCCTGACGTACCCAAAAAAGGAGCGCAGGGACGAACCTGCGCTCCGACTGAAAAGAGTTTTTTTACTTGTGATTAAGCCTTGTAGCTATCCACCAGGGCGTGGGTGCGCTCGTGCACCTTGGCCACGCGGGCTTTTAGCTCGGCGGTGTAAGCCTCGCGCTCGGGGAGCGGACGGCGGGCCACGCCGGAGAGCACGGCAGCCTCGGCAATGGCGGGGCAAAGGTACTCAATCATGCGCGGGTCAAAGGGCTTCGGAATCACGTAATCGCGACCAAACTCGAGTTCCACGCCACCGTTGGCGGCAACCACCTCTGCGGGCACGGGCTGGCGGGCAAGGTCTGCCAAGGCGCGGGCAGCGGCAATCTTCATAGCCTCGCTGATGCTGGTAGCCTCCATATCGAGAGCTGCGCGGAACATGTAAGGGAAGCAGCTCACGTTGTTCACCTGGTTGGGCCAGTCGCTGCGGCCGGAACCCATAATGCAGTCCGGGCGGGCTGCCTTAGCTTCCTCGTAGGTGATTTCGGGGTCGGGGTTGGCGCAGGCAAAGATGATGGGGTTGGGAGCCATGCTCTTCACCATCTCGGGCTTGAGGAGACCCTTCTTGGAGAGGCCGAGGAAGATATCGGCACCCTGCAGGGCAACCTCCAGCGTGCAGTCCTCACTCTGGGCAAACATGGCCTTGGTGGGATGCAGGTCCAGACGGCCGGTGTGAATGAGGCCCTTGGAGTCGAACATGAAGATGTTCTCGCGGCGGATACCGAGAGCCATGTAGAACTTGGCACAGGCGATACCGGCAGCACCGGCACCGCAGACCACGCAGCGCATATCCTGCAGCAGGCGGCCGGTGAGGTGAGCGGCATTCAGCAGGGCGGCGCCGGAGATAACGGCCGTGCCGTGCTGGTCATCATGGAACACGGGGATGTTCATCTCCTCGCGCAGGCGCTGCTGCACCACGAAGCATTCAGGGGCCTTGATGTCCTCCAGATTGATGGCGCCAAAGGTGGGTTCCATGGTCTTGATTACCTCGATGAGCGTTTCGGGTTTCTTGATATCAAGCTCGATGTCGAAAACGTCCACGTCAGCGTATATCTTGAAGAGGAGGCCTTTACCCTCCATCACCGGCTTGGAGGCGTGGGCACCGATGTTGCCCAGACCCAGCACGGCGGTACCGTTACTGATAACACCAACCAGGTTACCGCGGTTGGTGTAACGACCCGTCACAGAGGTATCATTGGCAATCTCCATGCAGGGCACGGCCACGCCGGGGGAGTATGCCAGGGTCAGGTCATCAATAGAAAAACAGGACTTGCAGGGCAGCACTTCCAGCTTACCGGGACGTGGCTGCTCATGGTATTGAAGAGCTCTTTCAGCTAAGTTATTACTCATACGCTCGATTTTGAGTGAGCGCATATTATAGCGATTCTTCCGCTTCTGGCAAGCGCTTATTTTGTCTGCAACGATTTTTACAGGAAGCCCGGCATCAGAGAGAGGGGTAGTGCAACCTGCGATAAAGCGGCGCAGCTGTTTTCTTAAGTTCCTCAGCCTTGTTTTTCCAGTAGTTTACATCAGAATTAGAGAAAGAAGCATCAGGGCGGCAAGTCCAAAACAGATGCGGCATCTGAATCAGGCTGATAATGGCATGACAGGCTGCTGGGTCTCCCTTCTCTGCCTGTTTTTCCAGGTAAGAATAAAGTTCCCTGCGGTTTTTCGTGCAGATATCCATTTTATTCTTTTCCTTGCTGGCGGCATGCTCCAGCGCCTTGTACCCGAGAATCACCAGATAATACCTGGCGCCGCCATGAGCAAAGCCGCGCATGGCAAAATCAAAATCCAGGCAGGTATCATACCAGCACAACTGGCGTTTCTTCGCAAGCTCTATCGATTTGCGAAGCATGCTGTTCGTCTTAGCGAAGGGAAAGCGTTCAAAAATATAGCCGCTCTTTCCTGTGCCTGCGTGAATAGAGGTTATATCCCCCGCTTTGATGGCTTTATCATACAAGTTGAGGAACTTTTTTTGTTCCCGTTCAGGCGCCCCGACCACTTCCTGTTGCACTTCTCTAGCCAGCAGGCGCATGGCAGGAGCAAAGCCCTTCTTGGATGCTTTCTCCATACATTCCCGGGCGTATGCCTGGTCATCAACTCCGAACTGGGCGCAGAAATACAACCCCAGCGGGCTACCTGCCTCTGCGGCAAGTTTTGCCTGTTCCAACGCCAGTTTCTTGCCAGTTTCGGAACAATTGTGCTGCTGGTAGACAGCCTGAGCATACCAGGCGCGAGCCTCAGCACTGCCAGCTTCGGCTGCTTTCAGTAAATACTCCCGCCCCTTGGCATCCTGAGCCTGCTGCATGTAGTAGTGCCCCAGCTTGTGGAGTGCCGCAGTGTCTCCCGCCTCGGCAGCTGCCTCAACATCGGGCAACTGGCTTTCTGCCAGGGTCACATCTGGAAACACAGAACTCCTCTTTTTCTTCTTGGCCGGAGCAGCCTCCGCAGAGCCCAGAAGAAAAGCACCCATTAAAGCCAAAGCAAGATATCGAAGGGGAATATTCATAAG
>JAZRJB010000018.1:0-2024 GCA_045645565.1 Akkermansia sp.
TCATATAGTACGGCTCAAAGTCAGCGCGTATGGATTCCTCATCGTTGTAGAAATCAAGCACAAAGGTCTTATACTTATCAGCACGAGAACGATTCAGGCGAGAAAGCGTCTGCACCGTCTTTACGCCGGAGAGCTTCTTATCCACATACATGGTTTGCATCAGAGGCTCATCATAGCCGGTCTGGAACTTATCAGCCACCACGAGGATACGGTACGGGTCTTCCTGTATCTTGTCCTCTATCTGCGCAGACGGGAATCCATTAACCTTTGCTTCATCCCACTTCACGCCGTCTATCTCCTTTTCCCCGGAGAAAGCCACAATAGCACGGAAATGGCTATTCTGTCGTTTCAATTCAGCCTCTATGGCATGGTAGTAGTCAATCGCCCTCTGAATGCTGGCACAGATAACCATAGCGCGAGCTTGCCCGGCTATCTGGCGACATCCTTGCGTCAGGAAATGCTCCACCATGATATGCGCCTTTTTCTTAATGGCAGCCGGGTCGCTTTCCGCCAGTTTCTTGAGTTTAGCCTGAGCCTTTTTGGCATCATACTCTTCCGTGGAGTCCTTACCATCTCGGGGTTTCAGCCTGAAATAGCTCTGAATCGGTGTGTAGCACGCCAGCACATCCAGAATGAATCCCTCCTGAATGGCCTGTTTCATGCTGTAGTGGTGGAATGGTCTGTATGAGCCATCGGGTGCCAACTGACCAAACATGCGCAGGGTCTTCACCTTGGGCGTAGCGGTAAAGGCAAAATAGCTGGCATTCTGTACCAGTTTGCGGAGCTTGGCGCGGCGGTATGCCAGCAATTGCACATCCTGTTCTTCACGGCTCGCGCACATGGCCAGAACATCCATCAGCTCATCATCATCCTCTGCCTGATAATCAGTCTCCCCCGCCAGCCCGAGCACCTTGTTGAGCGCGGCGGCGTTTTCGCCACCCTGCGAGGAGTGTGCTTCGTCAATGACAATGGCAAACTTCTTGTTCTGTTCCTCCTGCATCTGTTTCAGAACTACCGGGAACTTCTGAATGGTCGATACCACGATGCGGGTGGAAGAATCCGGAGCTAATGCATCTCCCAGTTCGCTGCCTTTCCGGGCATGCAGGATGTTACCCATACGGCTGAACTTGCGGATATTGCCGTTTATCTGCTTGTCCAGATTGCGGCGGTCTGTCACTACAACTACGGCATCAAAGGCGTGTTTGCCATCTGCGCCCCGGGTATTGGTAAGCTGCAGTACCAGCCAGGTGATGGTGTTGGATTTGCCGCTGCCTGCACTATGCTGAATCAGGTATTGCTGCCCGACTCCGTTCTGTTGCACGTCTGCCAGCAGTTTTCGTGTAGCGTCCAGTTGATGATAGCGGGGGAAGATATCGACCTTCCGCTTTTTGTCTTTGTTCTTCTTATCCTTTTCCTCTACTTTGCAAGCGTAGTGCTCGATGATGTCGCACAAGCTAGACGGCTGAAGAATATCCTCCCAGAGGTAAGCCGTGGCAAAGCCGTTCGGGTTGGTGGGATTCCCCGCTGAGCCATCCTCTTTGCCACGATTAAACGGGAGGAAACGGCTGCGTTTGCCGCTCAGCATGGTGCACATATACACCTCATGTGTATCCACCGCAAAATGCACCGCGCAACGTCCCGGCACCAGCAAGGGCTCTTTCGGGTCACGGTCATTTTTATACTGCACGATGGCATGTTTGACATTCTGTCCGCTGTACTCATTTTTCAGCTCCATAGTCACCACGGGGATGCCGTTGATATACAGCCCCATATCCAGTATGCCCGGGTCTTGCACATGAGGTTGGGAGTAAGCCTGCTGGCGGATAAAGCCAAACGTATTCTTGGCGTGCAAGGCCTTGGCGGTAACATTATCGTCATCCGGCAGGCTATGATACAGCTTGATGCCGCTGCATTGCTCATGGCTTATGCCGGAGCGCAGCACATCTATCACGCCTCTGCGTTTCAGCTCGCCGCTCAAGCGCTCCAGAAAGCGCTTCCACGCCGAGGCTTCGTACAGTTTGAGC
>JAZRJB010000019.1:0-9756 GCA_045645565.1 Akkermansia sp.
TTCCGGCAGCTCCATGTAAGAAGCAGGGAATGTACCCGGACTTAGCAGCAGGGCTGGGCAAGAATCTTGCGCAGACGGGCAAAGCGGGGCAGGGATTCGGCGGTCTTCATGCCGGTAGCACCCTGGATGAGGGGCAGGGCATAGTCGATGAAGGCCATTTCCACGTTGTTGCCGGCGGCGTTGATCCATTCGCGGGGAACCTTGCGCTCGAAGTTAGCGACGCTGGCCAGGGGCAGGAGCTTCATCTCGCACTTGTAGTTGCCTTCCTCGTCGGTGGTGCGCTCGAAAGCGGGCATCTTGTCGGTATCACCAGCCACGGCAGCCTCCACAGCGGTCTTACCGGCAAGGTAGGCTTCGTGAGGGTCGGTGGCAGAACCCAGGTGCGTGGCGCAGCGCTGCAGCAGGGAGGGCTCGATGGCGCGAACCTTGGCGCTGGTCACGCGGGCACGCACGATTTCAGCGAGCTTGTTGGCCAGGCCACCCAGCTGGGCGTGGCCGAAGCCGTCGTTGCTGTTGGTCTTGGCTTCGGAGATGAAGTTGCCGTCCTTGTCGTGGATGCCTTCGGAAACCACCACGAGGCACTTGCCGGTGGCGTTGTAGATCTTCTCCACGTCGCACAGGAAGCTTTCCATGTCGAAGTCAACTTCGGGGAGGTAGATGAGGTCGGGACCAGCACCGGCGTAGGTGGCCAGGGCAGAGGCGGCGGTGAGCCAGCCGGCGTGGCGGCCCATGACTTCAATGATGGTGACCATGCCGGTGTCGTAGCAGCAGGCATCGTGCTTCACTTCCATGACGGAGGTGGCGATGTACTTGGCAGCAGAGGCGAAGCCGGGGCAGTGGTCAGTCCCGAAGAGGTCGTTGTCGATGGTCTTGGGAATGCCCATCACGCGGCATTCGTAGCCGCTCTTTTCCATGAACTTGGAAATCTTGTTGCAGGTGTCCATGGAGTCGTTACCGCCGTTGTAGAAGAAGTAGCGCACGTCGAACTTCTTGAAAGTCTCCAGAAGTTTCTCGTAGTCGGTGGGATCCACATCCGGGTTCTTCATCTTGTAGCGGCAGGTACCCAGGGCAGAGGAGGGGGTGAACTTCAGCAGTTCAAGCTCCACCGGGTCTTCCATGCCCATGTCGTAAAGCTTGCCGTCGAGCACGCCACGGATACCGTTGGCAGCACCCAGCACGCGGGTAATCTGAGGAGCGTTGAGGGCGGTCTGGATGGCGCCCAGAACGCTAGCGTTAATCACAGCGGTAGGACCGCCGGACTGACCAATGATGCATGCACCTTTGAGTTCGTTCATGATATGAAGAATGTGTAGATGTATTTTGTATTAGCAGCCCTCTGTAAGATATGAACAGAAAGCGCACCCGCTCTGCGGGCGCGCTATTCTACCTGTATCAATCTTGTTTGGCAAGCAAAATAACCTGTTGCTGCAAAGATTTGCTGTACATGGATTCACCCCCGGCGGCGGCGCAGGCACAGCAGCGCAAGTGCGGCAAGGCTGAGAGTGGTGGTTGCGGGTTCCGGTATGACCAGGGCAACGGCGCCATCGCTGTAGCGGACCATGTAGGTCTGCTGCTCGCCCATGCAGGCAAAGGTGGCGATTGTGGTGGCTCCTGCTGCCAGGGTTTCGCCATCAATAATCAGCTTATCAACCCCGGTGAACAGTTCCACTTGACCACCGGAATACAGGCTTTGCAGCATGGCATCGGAAAGGGTGAGTGCCATACCACTGCTGAGAGTCACGTCACTCCCCATGGTCAGTGTACCATCCAGAGTCAGAACGGAATTGCTCTGGAATACCAGGTTGGCATTCAGCGTGGCACCCGTGCCGACCTGCAGCTCGGAAACCGTGAGCGTGGTTTCATTGGCACTGGTGATGCTGCGGGATTCTGCATTGTTGAATGCGCTGAACGTGGAGTCGTTTGCCAGAACCAGCGTGGAGAGCGTGAAATGGTCACCCAGCATAGCGCTGGCGTTGGAGGCGTTGACCAGCTCGATGCTTGTAATGGATTCACTGAGGGTAGCACCGAGGTGAATCTGCACATTATCCAGTGTCAGTCTGGTTGCAGTGATGGTGCCGGCGTAGGTGTCAAACCCATTGGCAGAGCCGGAGGTTGCCACGTTGCGCAGTGTCACGGAATCAGCCGTGATGTTGCCGCCAATGCGGGCAGTGTTACCCACAACGGTGATGCTGCCTTTGGTGGCAGTGCCCTGGGTGACGTTACCAGAGATGCTGCCGCCGGTGATGACAATATCAGCGTTGTCAACCGTGCCGCCAGTTGTTGAGCCGCCGTTGACATCACCTGCCACGGAACCGGCGTTGACAACAATCTTGACATCATTCACCGTGCCTTTTCCATTGATGGCGCCACCTACAATGTTGCCCTTCACCTCGCCGCCGTTGACATAGACCGAGAATGACTTGGCATTACCCCCGCCGTATGAGCCGGCAATGGCTGCTTTCTGACCACTGTATGTGCCATCACCAATGATGGCGCCTTCCCGGACTTCCAGCGTCATATCGCTGTTGCTGGCACCGCCCATGGCGCCAAAGACGGTGTGGGTTGTTGTACCAGTCACTTGTACATTGATCTGTCCTGCATAGTTGCAGTTGCTCATACCAGTCCAGCCGGCGGCGCTGGTGAGCCGGATGGTGTTTGTTGTACTGGAGGATATGGTAACGAGAGTCTGACCGGAGGTTGCGTCAATCTCCGTTGCCTGGGAGAAATCCACTCCGTTGTAAGTGTTTGCCACAAATGTGGTGACGGCAGCAGTATCCTGCCTAGTGATATAGGCATATTCAGAGGAATCGGTGCCCATGGTGGTGGGGGCATACGCCGTGTTGGTCCACGTGAGACCAGTCAGGCTTCCTTCTGCACCAGTGGCAGATACCAGAATACCATTGAGCCCTGCATTGGTATCAGCCTGCAAGCCCTGGCCAATGAGCATATCGCCCAGCCACACGTAATAGCCACCCAGAACATTATCAGCTTCATTGCCATTGTGCCAGGCAATGCGCAAGTTGCCTTCCTCCGCCAGTGTGGAGTTATCCGAGCAGAAGAGAACCTGGCTGCCCCACATGATGTAGCCTTCGCTCAGATTAAGCGTGCCGCTGTAGGTACCATCGCCCAGGGAGATGCTCAGGGCGTTGAGGTCGCTGGACAACCAGCCACCCGTTGCGCCATTACCGAAACTGGCACCAAAATCAATGGTATAGCCATTTTCCATGGTGAAGGCACTTTCTGCCAGCATCATGGAACTGCCGGCAGCCAGCGTGATATCTGCGGCAGAAGCCCAGCCCTCAGAAGACTTGCGCGCCAGACCTGCCGTGCGCCCGCCGATACCCATGGCCTGAGCCAGATTGCCAGCCATGATGAGGGAGCCTTGTTCATTCGGATGCAGACGGTCACCTGCATGGTTGAAGAAAGCGTTATGCCCCATGAAACGGGTTGATGAGGTCTGGTCGACCATGCCGCGGGTAACGTCGACATACACCACATTCTTGCCTGTGCTCTGGGAATAAGCCTTGGTCCAGGCTTCCAGATTGCGGTTGAACTCCTGTGCTGCGAAATGGTCCAGGTCCCGGGTGTGGTTTGTGTGTGTACCCCAGGGAAGTATGGAAAGCATGTAGAACGTATCGCCGTTGCCGCAGACATCGCTTACCATCTTGCCCATGTTGCCCCAGTTGCTGTCACCCGTCCAGGTGTAGGCATCATCCGTAGCATCATACACCACGGAGCCACCCAGCATCTTCTGCATCTGTACGCAGTAATCATTGTTCGTGGCGTTGGAATTATTGGTATCAGAGAGCAAATCATTTGTACCCATCATGCAGAACCAGGTGTTGCTGTCGTATGCCTTACCTGTGCTGGCGGTGGAATGACCTCCGTAATTAACGCCGCTCATGCCCGCGTTGGAGCCGGAGATGATATTGTGTGTTCGTCCGGATGCCTGAGCCAGGTGTACGTTGTTGAATTCTTCACCACCGTATGAGCTTCCTTGGTCTGAGGTGTTGTTTGGTGTGCTGTAATATCCGTCGCGCGGACCGGCAAATTCGCTTTCAATGCCGTTATCCGTCAATATCTTGAAGAACTGCCAGCGGTAACTCTGGTCATTCACACCGTGGGTAATGGAATCGCCCAGGAAGGTGACACGCCCGATGCTGTCATCATCAAGATTGGTGGTCCCGGTGCGGCTGCTGATAAAAGGCTGGCTGTAATCGACCGGCGGAACGTATGAATCAGTATTCAGGGTGGATGCCGTGTTCAGCGAAACTGCTGTTATATAGTTCAGGTTGACATAGTACCCGTTGGTGGTGGTGTTGGCGCCGTATTTGAGCGCGGATGCCGTGTAAAGTGTATCCGTGACTCCGGAGGTGTTCGTTGTTGTGATGGTGACGCCATTTGAACCGTTGGTGATATTCAGGGTTACGCACCCATTTGTAGCGTAGCTTGAAAGAGTAGCGTAAGTGATGTTATTCGTGCTGGCATTCCAGGAATTATTATTGCTGTCAAGACCGGAGAGAAACGCCGTGCGCTCTCCTGTGCCTTGCTGCATATCTGCATTATCCGCAATACCATAGTCGTAGGCGTTATCATCCCATTTTAACATGCTGCTGCAGCCGGAATAGTCATTGGAATTCACGTAACTCTTCAACGCTGCAAGGTCAATGGTCAGATCCACAGATGTACTCGCCCCTGATTCAACGGCAAAATAGCCATTGCCATTATATATGACGTTATTGACCTCATCGCACCAGGAGTGAGTCAAATCTGTATACGTTGCAGCATATACCGTGCTGATAAGACTGCTCATCAGAGCCGCTAGAAAGAGAGTGCGTTTCATGGAGTTTGTTGTTCCGGAGATGTTAATGAAAATCCTGAAATTGGCGTCGGATACTCATTGCAGAATAGCATTTTTTTTCCGGGAAAGCAAGAAAGAGGTTTGTAAAGATGCAAAAAAAATCCCGCAAGTACTTGACTTGCGGGATTTTCAGCGGACAGGGAGGGATTCGAACCCTCGGTACGCTTTTGACGTACACACGATTTCCAATCGTGCTCTTTCGACCACTCAGACACCTGCCCATACTTGGCATGAACCCTTGGTGACGGGGTGCGGCGGAACTATACACGAAAATGAGAGAGCATGCAAGCTAATTTTTGTAAAAAAGAGGATTTTTTTTCTGTTATAGGAGTTTTTGGGTAACTTTGAAGTGGAGTTTTGCGACATCCTGGAGCCTGTCGCGTCCGTGCGTCTGCACAAAATGCTGGGCAGCGCGGGTGACATGGGGGGCGCACCCGAGGGGCATGGGGCAGTTGCTGGCAGCAGCAGTCTGCTGCATCCACTGAACAAAGCGATCTCTGGCGAGGATGGAAGCCGCCGCTACGGCAACGTCACTTTCTGCTTTGGTGCGTTGTTCCAGTTTTACGGGAATCTGGCGCTGACCAAGCGCTCTTTTGAGAACCCATTCATTGGCGAACTGGTCGCTGAGGGCGCGGGGGCAGGTGGGAACCTTTTCATGCAGGGCAGCTATAACGCGCGCATGCCCCCACGCGAGTAGTTTGTTGAGGTTGCCGATTTCGTTATAGAGTTCGTTGTAACGCCTGGGGCCAATGCAGATAATCTCATAGACAACTCCGGCGGTCTTCTTGATTTTTTGCGCCATGGCGTGAATCTTATGGTCGTCAGGAATGGCTTTACTGTCCCGGCAGCCCAGGCGGACGAGTTCTGCCGCACAGCGTTCATCTGTATAAACACCGGCAACAACCAGGGGACCGAAGTAGTCGCCCTTGCCGCTTTCATCAACGCCGAAATGAGGCGTGGTGTCAACCAGGGCCGGAAGGGTGGAAGTTAAAGCAGGGGCTTTTTCCTCAGGGTTGAGTTTCAGGATTGTTTTTACAAAATTCTCAGAGCCACGCCCCTGGATAAGCAGGCGCCCTTTCTTGGGGTAAAAGGAAACATTCACCTGGTCATTTTCGTAACAGAAATCGGCGTAATCCCGCGCCGTTGCGCAGAAATTTGGGTTTGCGTCCAATTGCCTGCGCAGGGCGGTTGCTTCGTCTTTGGAAAGCTGTATGCTGTATTGATTGGCCATGTTCGGGAATAAGAATGCGGAGAATTTGGGCTTACGTCAACTTAAAAACCTGGAAAAAGCGCGAAAATAGCTGAGTTGACGCAAAAAAACAGCACTTTTTGTCACTTTAGGCGAGACAAAAGGAATTTTTTGGTCTACAATGTGCCCGGCTTTTCAACAAAGCAATTTTTATTATGGCAAATACGATTACTAAGAGAGAGCTTGTAAACAAGGTATGCGCTGAGCTGGACAACGGTTTTACGCAGAACGAAGTGCTTGACATCATCCAGAAGACCATCGAACTGATTACCGATGCACTGGGTAAGGGTGATCGCGTTGTGCTGCGCAACTTCGGTACCTTCACGGTGAAGGAAGTGAAGCCGAAGGTTGGCCGCAACCCCAAGGACCCTGCCAAGAACGTTCCGATTCCTGCCCGCACGGTGGTGAAGTTCAAGGTTGGCAAGAACCTGAAGGAAGCCGCTGCTCAGGTTTCTGAGTAAATCATGTCGGCACATGAGTGCCAGAGAACGAGGACGCATCTATTGCCATAGACGCGTCCTTGTTCTGTGATGAATCAAACGTGAATTTTAACCTTTTATCCCAAAACATGAAACTGAGAATAGCTGTTCAATCCAAAGGTCGTCTGAATGAGGACACCATGGCGATTCTTGCCGAAGCCGGCATCAAGGTGAGTTCTTCCAAGCGGACTCTTCTGGTGGCTGCCCGCAAGTTCCCGATGGAGGTTCTTTACCTGAGAGATGACGATATTCCTGAAACTGTGACAGATGGCGTAGCTGATATTGGCGTTGTGGGGCTCAATGAATACATGGAGCGCCAGGGCGATGCTGATATTGTGAAGAAGCTGGGCTTTGGTGGCTGCCGACTGAGCATTGCCATTCCGAAGGAGCATGAGTACACCGGACCGCAGTGGTTGCAGGGACGCCGGATTGCAACGTCCTATCCCATTATTCTCCGCCGCTGGTTGGAGGAGCAGGGGGTACAGGCTCATATTCATGTGATTACGGGGTCTGTGGAAATCTCCACTGGTATTGGTCTGGCCGATGCCATTTTTGACATTGTGAGCAGTGGCGCCACATTGGTGAGCAACAACCTGCGCGAGGTGGAGGTTGTGCTGGAGAGTGAGGCCGTGCTGATTGCGAATAAGAACCTTTGCGCTGAGAAACGCGAAATCCTGGACAAGCTGCTGTTCCGCATGGATGCGGTCATGACCGCTGCCGACAAGCGCTACGTGCTTATGAACGCGCCGAAGGATTGCGTTGAGCAGATTGTTGCTGTGCTGCCGGGGGTGAAGAGCCCCACCATCATGCCGCTGGCTCAGGATGGGTGGTGCAGTATTCACACCGTGCTGGATGAATCCTGCTTCTGGGATATCATCGGCAAACTTAAGGAAGCAGGTGCCCAGGGTATTCTGGTGCTTCCTATCGAAAAAATGATTCTGTAATATCTTCAATCTTATGACTATCATAACGGAACCGACTCGCGAACAGTGGACGGAGCTTGTGCGCCGCCCGGCTTTCGATGTAACGCAACTCTTTGAGGTGGTGCGCCCCATCATGGACACGGTGCATACGCATGGCGACCAGGCGTTGCGGGAGTATGGTCACCGTTTTGATGGCGTGGAGCTGGAGTCCCTGTGTGTTTCTGCGGCTGAGGTGGAGGATGCCCACCGCCTGGTGCCGCAGGAGCTGAAAGAGGCCATTGAGCTGGCATACTGCAACATTTATGATTTTCATGAGTTGCAGTATGCCGCCCAGGCTCCGGTGAAATTGCAGACCGCCCCTGGTGTGGAATGTGAGCAGCGCACGCTGCCTATTCAGCGCGTGGGGCTGTATGTGCCAGGTGGTCAGGCGCCTCTTTTCTCCACCGTGCTGATGCTGGCGATTCCCGCTGCCGTAGCTGGGTGTGAGGAAGTGGTTCTCTGCACGCCTCCCGGCAAGGACGGCAAGGTGAATCCTGCCATCCTCTTTGCCGCAGACCTCTGCGGCGTGAAGCGCATTTTCAAGGTGGGCGGGGCTCAGGCTATTGCCGCCATGACCTATGGTACTGGTTCGGTGCCGAAGGTCGACAAGATTTTTGGTCCGGGTAATGCCTATGTGACCGCCGCGAAGCAGCTGGCGTCCCTGGCTGGGGTGGCCATTGATATGCCTGCCGGACCCAGCGAGGTCGAGGTCCTGGCAGATTCCAGCTGCGTACCTGCCTTTGTAGCGGCAGATCTGCTGAGCCAGGCAGAGCATGGTCCGGATAGCCAGGCCATGCTGGTAACTACGGATGCGGCTGTGGCGGAAGCTGTTGCTGCTGAGGTGGACAAGCAGCTGGCTGAGCTGCCCCGCAAGGAAATTGCCGCCAAGTCCATTGCTAACAGCCGCATCATTGTGCTGGCTGATAAGCAGGATGCCATCGACTTTACCAACGCCTACGCCCCGGAGCATCTCATCATCGCCATGCAGGATGCTGCCGCCGTGGCTGGGGAAACAATCAATGCCGGTTCTATCTTCCTGGGGAACTACAGCTGCGAAAGCGCCGGCGACTACGCCAGCGGCACCAACCACACGCTGCCCACCATGGGCTGTGTGCGAGCATACAGCAGCCTGTGCATTGACAGCTTCCAGCGTAAGCTCACCCTGCAGACGCTCACTCCTGAGGGTATCCGCAGCATCGGCAGCACCGTCGAGCTTATGGCCCAGGCTGAGCAGCTGGATGCCCACGCCCGCGCCATGACCCTGCGTATGCAGGCTGTGTCCACCCTGCCGCAGGAAGAGCCGGGTACCGGAATTGCCCGCCTGGTGCGCCCGAATATCCTGAAGCTCAAGCCTTACAGTTCTGCCCGTGATGAGTACGCCGGAAAGGCGGCCCATGTGTTCCTGGATGCCAACGAGTGCCCGCACAACGCGCCGAACAACCGCTATCCCGACCCGCTGCAGTGGGAGCTGAAGCAGAAGATTTCCGCCTATAAGGGCGTGGCTCCGGAGCGCATTTTCCTGGGCAACGGCAGTGATGAGGCCATCGATCTCATTTTCCGCACCTTCTGCACCCCCGGGGTGGATGAGGTAGCCGCTATTTCCCCCACCTACGGCATGTACGAGGTCTGCGCTGATATCAACAACGTGCAGTACCGCGCCATTCCGCTGGAGGAGGAATACCGCTTCGACGCGGAGAAATTCCTGCTTTCCGTCTACTCACCCTGCACTAAGGTGGTGTTCATTTGCAGCCCGAACAATCCTACGGGTAACCTGCTACCGCTGGAGGAAATCCGCAAGGTGCTTGATATTTTCCCCGGCATTGTGGTGGTGGATGAAGCCTACATCGACTTTGCACCGGAGGGCTCCTCAGTCATTTCCCTGCTGGAGGAATACCCGCGTCTCATCGTACTCAACACCTTCTCCAAGGCCTGGGCTTCTGCCGGCATCCGCCTCGGTATGGCGCTGGCTCACCCGGAAATCATCGCGCTTTTCAACAAGGTAAAGTACCCCTACAACGTGAACATCCTCACCCAGCGTGCCGCCATGGAGCGTCTGGACCACATGGATGAAATCCGCGCCTGGGCAGAGGAAGCGCTTTCCGAACGCGCCCGCATGATGGAGGCGGTTGCCGCCTTGACCATCTGCGAGAAGGTGTATCCCAGTGATGCCAACTTCTTCCTGGTCAAGGTGAATGATGCCTGCGG
>JAZRJB010000020.1:0-8141 GCA_045645565.1 Akkermansia sp.
CACCCCCACCACAAACACCGCCCCCAGCACCCAGCTGGAAGTCACCGTGTGGCAAAACTTCGTCACCGCCCCCGGCGAGAGCGCCACCGCCGCAAAATCCACCATCTCATTACGCACCGTATCCGGGTTAAACTCCATACCCACCGGGTACTGCATCCACGCATTCGCCACCAGAATCCACCAGGCCGAAAGCGTGGCGCCGATAATCGTGAGCCATGTGGAAGCCAGGTGAGCGCCCCTGCTCACCTTGTTCCAGCCAAAGTACATAACAGCAATAAAGGTCGATTCCATGAAAAACGCCACAATACCCTCAATCGCCAGCGGCGCCCCGAATATATCACCCACAAACCAACTGTAATTGCTCCAGTTTGTGCCGAACTCAAACTCCAGAATAATCCCCGTGGCCACCCCCATGGCAAAATTGATGCCAAACAACTTCATCCAGAACCTAGCCGTCTGCTTCCAGAACTCTCGCCCCGTCCGCACATACAGCGTCTCCATGATAGCCATCACCACCCCCAGTCCCAGGGTAAGCGGCACAAAAATCCAATGGTACATCGCCGTCAGCGCAAACTGCGCACGCGACCAATCAACCAGCGTCGTATCTATCGTGTCCATAAAAATTATCTCATTCCTCCGTTCCGGCAGCGCGGCTCGTCAGCTCGCCCAGCACCGCATCCGCCTTCTCCTGCGCCCCGCCCTGCAGATACGCCGGAAAGAAAAAAGCCTTCAGCACGGCAAACATGATGAATAGCTTCAGCAGAATAATCCCCCACAGCGTCCGCCCCAGCGTCATGCTCCGGAATCCCTCTACATAAAACTTCACCACCCGATCTGAAATCATACTCTCATTATAGGTTATTCGCCCACCAACGCAAGCATTTTATGCAAACAAACGAAAACGGTGAGCGACCTACTTCACCGTTTGTTTGCACAGGTCCACCTGCAGCCCGCCGGGTTACCGACAAGCCCAGCCAATACTCACCTAACACACGGCTCGTCAATAAATAATGAGCCAGCATAGCAAACCGCACACAACTGCATGGCAGCTAAAAAACAAACAGGAGCAAAGAGCGATTACGCATCACGCGCACTGCATCTCCCGGCCTCACGGGAGAGGGCGCGGAGCCAGAAACTCTGCTCG
This sequence comes from Akkermansia sp., assembly GCA_045645565.1. GTDB lineage: Bacteria > Verrucomicrobiota > Verrucomicrobiia > Verrucomicrobiales > Akkermansiaceae > Akkermansia. Next base: position 1,145 of record JAZRJB010000020.1, read on the forward strand.
AGAGATGCTGCTTCTGCCGCAGTAAATGGGATGCGGGGACGCCAGTTGGTACCACCCTCTGTGCCTGGGGTATTGAGACGAACCGGGATATCAAACAACTCGGTCCACATGAGAGCGGCGTAGGCTGAGTTGCTGAGAAGGAGGGCTCGTATCAGTGCGTTTTTGATACCCTGATGCCAAGGAGCCAGACACTCACGGTGATGCAGGCCGGCAAAGTCACCCAGCCAGCAGAGGATACGGGAGCAATCCCTGCCCTTCTGGTGAGCAGCCATACGATCAGCAGGTGGAAGGGAGGGATCCGCACTGGCGCCGAGGGCATCCTGCACGGCTTCGTACCAGGTGTCCCAGTCGGTGCAGAGGGGTGGAAAATCGTGCGTAGCGAAGGTGGCAAAGGAACAGGGGTTGTAGGTATGGCCGCGCACAATCTGCTGGTCAGGGGTGATTTCCCAATGCGGGATTTTGAACCCGGCAATGCGCAGGTATGATAAATCCGGGCGTACATAATCAGGCACACAGCCCAGGTCCTCGCCCACTACCCTGGCGCCAGGGGCAGCTTTGAGCAACTGGCGCAGCAAGAAATCCCCCTGCGCAAGATTGGCGCGGCGATCTTCCTCCCGCCAATCAGGGCGCGGGCGGAACCCAGGGCGGCGCCCGCCACAACGCTCGGCGGCTTCATCTTCCGAAAGCGGCAGGAACTCCGCATTGCGGTCAGGCATCCACGGGAAGGCGTAAATCCGGTAAAAGCCCAGCACATGGTCAATGCGGTACATGGCAAACAACTCCGTAAGCTTGCGGATGCGGCGCCCCCACCAGGCAAAGCCATCGCGCTCCATCACATCCCAGCGGTACAGCGGAATTCCCCAGTTCTGCCCCCACTTGGCGGTAAAGGGGTCCTCCGCGAAGTTACCTTCGGCGGGGGCGCCACCGCTCCATTCCATATCAAAGAGATAGCGTTCAAAAAAGACATCTGAGCTGGCCACGGAAACACCGATGGGGACATCCCCCATGAGCAGCACGCCCTTTTCATCTGCATGCGCGCGTACGCGTGACCATTCCCTGGCGCACAACCACTGCAGCCACTGCTGGTGCCGCTTCTGGGCACGGGAATCAGCGCAATCGTTCACGATACGGCGCACCACATCGGTATTCTGCTCAGGCCAGAGCCACCAGGCAATGGAACCAAACCCAAACCCGGCCACGAGGAAGGTGCAGAAATCCTCCAGCCAGAGGCCCTGCTGCTGCACCCACATGGCAAATTCCTCCCGCAGGGGAGCATACTCCTCCTCCTGCTCAAAACGCTGCCAGGCCTGCATGAACCAATAACGCTTGTACGCGCGCACGCGTGCGTAATCGACCAGGTCGCGCCCACCCGGCAGCTGAAGCGGCGGGAGGTCCTCCTGATACGCAGGGCGGTTCTCCGGCATTCCGGGAATTCGCTCCAGCGTGAGGTAGAGCGGTTCCAGCGCAACGGAACTGATAGCCGAATACGGAGACGGGGCATCATCCTCCGCCAGGGCATTGACCGGCAGCAACTGAAGGAAACCAACGCCGCTTCCAGCCGCCCAATCTATCCATTCTTCCAATGCCTGCAAATCGCCAATACCGGCATCCCCGTTGCGACGCAAAGAAAAAAGCGGCATTAACACTCCGGTTCTACGCTCCATTGCCATAGTGACTCATCATAGCACAGCCATCGCGCCGGAGCAATGAGAAACCACGGAGCAAATGGCATTTTTACGCTTGTTGTGTCAACCTTGTGATTTTATGCAGATATTTAGCAGAATTTACTTGAATTTAGTCTTCACATGTGGTAGTAGCAAACAAATCATGAATGCCGTTTCTGACCACGGCACAAGATACACACACGCACGCTACAACATTATGGCCACAACAAAGAAGACCAAGACCAAGGAAAGCGCAGAAACAAGCGCCGCCAAGCCGGCCAGCAAGAAAAGCAGCGCATCCAAAGCAAGCAAAAAAGATACAGGAACCGTGACGGCTGCCCAGAAAGTTCCGGTTCGCGAAACATTAACAGCTGAAGAAAAAGCTCGCGTCAAGAAACTGAAGGAAACCCTGGCACTGCTTAAAGCCGACCCGGAATGGCCCAAGTTCCTCCAGGAGCAGAAGGAAGCACTCATGCAGCTGCGTGACGAAATGCTGCCTAACATGCAGAATGTGACACGCGACCACCTGCGCAGCGGTGCATCGAATGTTTCTTCCTCCTCCGGCCAGCATATTGGTGATGCCGGCAGCGAGGCAGAAGTACGCGACCTCACCATCCGCCTGCTGGACAAGGACCGCGAGCAGCTCTTCGAAATTGATGCCGCACTGGAGCGCATCCGCCTCGGCACATACGGCATCTGCGAAATTTCTCTCGACCCCATCCCCAAAAAGCGGCTTCAGGTGCGCCCGTTCTGCCGTCTGACCGTGAAATGCCAGGAGGAATATGAGAAAAAATACGGCTCTTACGCGAACTATAAAGCCAAAAAACAGGACCATGTAGGGTACGCTGACCTACAAAATGACATGGAAAATGCGATTTCTCTTGACGATAGCGAAGAATAGCGTATAATGTGCGCCCGCAAGTCAACAATTCGCAATTATGCCTAGAGATATTATCATTCTGGAATGCACGGAGGCCAAGGCCGAGGGTAAGACCCCTTCCCGTTACGTGACCACCCGCAACAAGAAGAGCCAGCGCACACCCGGCCGTCTGGAAAAGGTTAAATTCAACCCCTACCTGAAGCGCCGCACTCTTCACCGCGAGATGCGCTAAACCTCCAAAGCACTTCTATACGATTATGATGACCGAATTCAAGAGCGTCGAACGCCGTATCCGTTTCCGCACCTGCAACAAGACCATGCCCCGCCGTCGCATCGACATCCCGGCTGGCGCAGTGGACATGTGCAACCCGGAATTCCTTTCCAAGTTCACGTCTGAGACGGGCAAGATTCTGCCCCGTCGTGTGACTGGCGTTTCTGCCAAGATGCACCGCAAGATCACGCGCGAAATCCGCCGTGCTCGTGCCGTGAACCTGCTCCCCTGATCCTGGTGATGGAGGAGTTCTCGACGGCAGGTTGTCGTTGATTACAAGGAGGCTTGTATGCTTCGGCCTGCAAGCCTCCTCGGTCTTTTCCTGATATTCTGCACCATTTCACGCCATGCAAGAACTCAAAGACACCCAGAACGAACGCGACACCCGGCAAATTTCCATTGACCGGGTGGGTGTCAGGGGTGTGCGTTTCCCTATCATTGTCAGTGATAAGGAACAGCGCACACAGTCGACCGTGGCGACAGTGGCACTGATGGTGGATTTGCCAGAGGAATATAAGGGGACCCACATGAGCCGCTTTGTAGAAGCGTTGCACGAACACAAACGCTACCTGGATGTGCGCAGCGCAGTGCGGTTACCCAACCGTTTATTGAGCAAGCTGCATGCGCAGCGCGCCAGGGTTGAGATTGAATTCCCCTTCTTCCGCCTCAAGAAGGCACCGGTTTCCGGTATGGAAGGGATGATGGACTACGATGTCCGGTTTGAGATTGATGCCGAAGCCGGCAAATCCGGTCAGTTCACCCTGACGGTGAAAGTTCCGGTAACTACGTTGTGCCCCTGCTCAAAGGCAATGAGCACACACGGAGCGCACAACCAGCGCGGCATCGTCACTTACTCTGTCCGTTTTTCCGGGCAGGCCATCTGGATTGAGGATCTGATTGATATGATAGAGGGCTGCGCAAGCTGCCAGCTCTACAGCATCCTCAAGCGCCCGGATGAAAAATACGTAACCGACCACGCATACGAAAACCCGGTTTTTGTGGAAGACCTGGTTCGCAACGTGGCTGTGGCAACAGAACGTTACAATGCTTTCAGCTGGTACCGGGTGGAAGCAGAAAATTTTGAATCCATCCACAACCACAGTGCCTACGCCATGGTAGAGCGCACGCTCTGCTGAGGCGTAGCCATTTCTCTCTCCATTTTACTACCATGAAAAGAATCATCACCCTTGCCGCCGGCATCCTGCTGGCGGGCTGCCAGCAATCCCCGGATACCGGCAACCCCGAACATGCCCAATTTACGCAAAGCGATTTAGAGCTTCTGCACATAGCATCGAAATGCGCAACTTCTGCAGAGGTTTACAGCCGCATCGAAACGCCGCGCGCCGGCGAAGAGAGAATCAAGCGCTATCCCATCAGCCAGGGTGAATTCGAGGTGCTGCGGGGTATTCTTTCCCAGGTGCGGCCGGCACCACACTCCACCCAGAAAGCGCTCAGCTCCCGCTGGAAATCCGCCGGCGTAGAAATCCGCCTGCTGACCGTAGACGGCAGCACGCTCTGCGCCATCAGTGACAACACCATCAGCAGTTACTCAGATTCTCTTGCCTACGGCAATACCCTGCTCTGCCTGCCTGATACGGAAATGGCGCTCCTGGACTCGCTGCCTACGTTGAAGGCGGCGAAGGAATACAAGAAAAAGGAAGATGACTACGCGCTGGACTGCAGACGCCGAGCTGAGGCACCAGGTGAGATTCGCGGGGCGGCAAGCCGCGCAACCTCAGCCCGGGTGCGCTTGACGACCGATGATGATGAGGAATTCATCAAGCTGACAGAATCAGAACTCACGCAGGTGAAGCATATTTTAGCCACAACGGAGGCGCTTCCGCCCATGACTCGCGAGGCCTGGGATACCCCGGAGAGCCACTGCATGCCCCTGCCCCCGCAACAGGTTTACATTGAGCTGCAGCTGTTGATTCTCAAAGAGGTGGTCATTCTTTCCATCCCCATGAACTACCAGTATCTGGCACCAAAATCCCAGGCTGAACTCTTTACCCAGGGCGAAGGTCAGGGGCAGCGTGCCGCCATGCCGGATGACGTTCTCACGACCTTTGTCACCATGCCGCTGTGGGCAAGAGTGCGCGAGGAAGCGCAGGACATGGTTGACTGATCAGTTCCGGGACTGGCAGTGAGGGCACACTCCCTCTGCATCCCGGCGCAGGAAACGGAACCCGCATATTCTGCAGGTCAGATGCGTGCGCGCACGGCGGACCCGGCGCCATTTGGACACGAGTTTCACCGGCACATAGATGCAGACCGTCAGGCTCACGCCGGCGTATACAAGCGCGGTGAACAGCTCAGAAGGAAGCATTGGCTCAAGGTTCACGGCTGCACCTCCTCTCCTTCGTCATCCTGCTCCAGCTCCACCCCGGGATGAAACTCCGGCTGACCAGCACCGGGAACCACCTGCTCCGGAGCTTCCGGTGTCGGCTCCTCCTGCGGAGCGGGTTGTGTGATTTCCTCAGCGCCCTTATCAACTTCCCCCGGAAGTGCCAGCAGAGCGGCAGGGTCTAGCACGGCAGAATCCGCAGCAGGCGCAAAGATATCATACGGCGGGGCGGGAACAATCTCGGCCGGACGGAGCTTCGGCATGGATGCCGCGGCAACATCCTCCTGATGCTCAGGGTCTGCATGCTCAGGCAGCTGCAAAGGCAGCGGGCTCTGCCGCCGCACAATGAAATCTGTAAGCCTGTCTTGTTTCAGATGAACCTTCCCGACGCCGCGGGGAACCACACGCTCCGGCATGCGGACCGGAAGCAGCCACATCAAGAGAGCAACAACCCCCAGCGCCAGCAGAAAAAACAACGGCAGACACCCCGGCATGGGGCGGCTGTGCATGGTATGATACAACAGGCTGTGCTCCTTGTCTTTCATTTATTCCAAGGCCGGGACCCCGGCATAACTACATGTAAACCCGTGTGACAACACCATATTCGTGAGCCGCTGAGACACCCCCGAGGGAACGGCCTTATCCAGCACAAGAATGACGGAAATACGGGACGGATGCTCTACCTTCCACGATTCCAGGCACTTTTCAAAGCCGGCATAACCGCCACGCACCAGCTCAGACCCCACATAGATGCGCGGAGATTCCCCCGGAGCCACGGAAACAATATGCGTCAGGTTACGGTCATACGAGGCCAAGGCAAACTGCGTTGCCTGCGGTTGCACCGTATATCCGAACCGGGGCATCAGGTGGTTAGACAACAGAACGCATACACACAGCACCAGGAACAGATTGACCCCGGCAACCACAACTATCGGGAAGCCTCCTTCTTTAAGAGTGGAACGAATACGGCGCATGATGTCTGATTAAAAACCGGTAAAACAAATGGGGGGGTGGGTGCGCCAATCACTCTTTCTCAGGCGCTTCCACCGGAGATTCCAGGCTCTGGCAGCAGCAGGGTTTCTCCTCAGGCTTCTTCGCAAGGGCTTCCTCACGAGCATCCGCAATAATATGCACACATTCAAGCCCTGCGCGCTCCACCTGGTTAATGAGCTTGCGGGCGCGAGAGGCCAGATACATATAGAAAAGATATGCCGGAATTGCCAGCGCTATACCGGAGGCAGAAAGGAGCAGAGCCTGCTGCAGAGTTGCAGCCACAGCCGGAGATGCCGCAGCACCGGAGGTCACACCCGGCTGCTCATAAAACTGAACCAGGGAAAGAATAGTTCCCAGAACACCCAGCAGCGGCATGACCGTTGCGCTCACCAGCAGCGTGCGCACGTTGCGCTCAATGCGGTACACCTCCACCTCACTGGCTTCCAAGGCAATTTCCCGCAATTCATGACGGGAAAGACGCGGGCGGCTCAACACGGCCTCAACCACGCGGGCCATCGGTCCCGGCAGCTGGCGTGCCTCGTGCAGGCATTCATCATACTGCCCGGAGCGCAGCAAGGCAGAAAGACCGCGGAGGAACTCACCGGAATTGATGTTGATACGGTGAAAATAGAACAAACGTTCAAATAAAACAGCCAGTGCCAGAATAGCAAAGAAAAGAATGAGCCAGAACATGGGGCCCATGACAGTCAACATTTCACGCATAAGTCAATTCAGGTGGTAAGTGGAGGAGAGAAGAAACAGGCTCCGGTCCGGCCGGACCGGAGCCTGTTTCTTCTCTCCTCCACTTACCACCTGAATTGACTTATGCGTGAAATGTTGACTGT
>JAZRJB010000021.1:0-15266 GCA_045645565.1 Akkermansia sp.
GGTTCTGCCGGTTTCTCCTCCACCACCGGGGCGGGGGCAGGTTCTGCCGGTTTCTCCTCCACCACCGGGACGGGGGCAGGTTCTGCAACGGGCACCACTTGCTCCGGCGCTTCAACCACTTCATTTTCAGGAACAGAAACCTGCTCAGTTGATTCAACAGGTTCAGCTGCAGCTCCCTGTGCCACGACTGGCAGAGCTGACATCAGCGCTAAAAGGATGAGTCTCATCTTCACGTCTCCATTTTGCCGCGCATGAGCCGCCAAGTCAAGCAGAATGTACTCCTTACACCCCGTTTCGCACGCGCATCTCACACACGCACGCGCGAAATGTGCAGCAGGAATGGAAATAGCGCTTGCACCTTGTAACCTTAACTGATAGAATGGGGCGCCGTGCAATCTTCATCTCCATACCAGCATCCATTGTGGCCCGACGCCATCTGGGACGTTTCCGGAGCGTTCGTCAACGACCGCGAGCTGATTGCATTTTACGACTACTGCAAGATATTGCTTGGTTTTGAGGTCTTCAACATCGTGCATGGTTCACCGCTGTGTGAATGGAACTCCGGGCGGGTACTCAAGCACCTCATGCGCGAAGCAGAGGAAATCCGCACTGCCGGGCTGGAATACGAAAAGCGCAACATTGCCGTATACCTCACCTTCACCAATCTGCTGCTTGGTGAGAAAAACCTCAAGGATGCATTCGGCAATGCCATGTGCATCTTCTTCTCCCGCCACAACCCGACGGGTAAGAACTCGGTTATTCTGGCAAACGATTTGCTCCGCGACCACATCCGCAAGGAATACCCGACACTCAAGCTCATTTCCTCCATTCTCAAGATTACAAACGGCGGAGGAAAAGGCAAGCTGGATACCTACAGAAAACTGGCTGATGAGTACGATGAAGTCATGGTGCATCCGGATGACGTCCTGAACTACGACCTGCTGGAAAAGATTGAGGACAAGGAGCGGCATATCCTCCTGGTAAACGAATACTGCATCCGCAACTGCCCCATCCGCCCCTTCCATTACCACACACTTTCAGAATCATCGCTCAATTTCATGAGCTTTGATAATTCTGCATTTGAAACCCGCCAGGCCAGCAATGGTTGCCGGAGTCTCTACACCCTGCTGACAGATGAACACAAGAGTGTGCTGGCGCTCAACACCCCGGAGATTCAAAAGCTCAGGGAACTCGGTTTCAGACACTTCAAGGTACAGGGTCGCGGCCATGCCAACGCATCCTCCATCCTCTTTGACCTGCTGAGGCTCGCCCTGCGCCCTGACTCACCAGATGAGAACGCCATGCACCGCACGGGCCAGATGTTCTGGGAATCCATACTCCCCCATACCCCTGCAACATGACCACCACAGAACAAGCCATTGCTAACTTACAGTTCCTGACTCAGGACTACCTGCCAAGCGCCACATGGACTGTGGGCGGTGCGCTGCGCTTTGACCGCAGCCTGCTGACCATTAACAACTTCTTATCCCAGATGCTCGCTGTGCGGTATTTTTCCAACGTCATGGGAACACCGCCCTGCCTGTGGTCCCTGGACTGGTTTGTCCAGCGGCGCCCCGTGACCTACGATACATACTGCAGCGCCCTGGAAGCATACGCGAAGCAGAATGTCGGGGTCATCCTGGAATTTGACAACCCGTTCCTGACCGCAAAAGAGGTAGAAGACCCGTATGGGATAACTCTCATCAAAGAACTGTACAGCCGGGACCGCATCCGCAAGAATACCGTATGTGTTGCCAGCGATATTCTGGCAGAACGAATCCGGGCAGAAATCCCGAAACTGCGCATTCAGTGCCACATGAACCGCCTGGTGGTTGAAAAAGGTAAACGCACAGCAGACCTCTACAACAAACTTGCCAGCAAGTACGACAGGGTCTGCCTGCACCCGGCAGATGCCGTGAAGCCAAGCATCACCAACGCATTGATTAACAAGGAACGATTCGACATTATCATCAACGACAGCTGCCTGCGCACCTGCCCGGTTCGCAAGGAGCATCTTACCCTGCTGGCGGAGATGCGCCGCGCGCCGTACGACACCGACGCCATGCGCCGGCGCTCAGACCTCATTTCCAGAGTAGGCTGCCAGAAATGCACCCCTGATGAAATCCGCCAGAAAGTCAGTTGCAACCTGACCCGGAACGAAGCGAAAGCATTGTACGATGCAGGGTTCCGTAGCTTTATCATCCAGGCCCAGCAGTTCCGCAATGAAATGACGCTGCTGTGGGATATATTCCACTGCATGTTGGATTATTCCCCCGAAATCAGCAACAAAGCAGCTCTCATCGCCTCCTCTGCCATGGCAGAATTCGGCAAGGCAAGTGATGCCCTACCCAGCGGGCTGCGCCAGTTCAGTTTTACAAACTACGAATAACAGCACATGAAATATACCAACATATTCACATCCGAATCCGTAGGCGAGGGACACCCTGACAAAGTGGCTGACCTCATCTCCGATTCCATTCTTGACGCCTGTCTGGCTCAGGACCCCGCCAGCCGCGTAGCCTGCGAAACCCTGGTAAAGGACAACCATGTGGTACTGGCAGGTGAAATCACCACCAAAGCGGTTATTGACTACGAAAAGATTGTGCGCGATACCATCGCAGAAATCGGCTACCGCACCGCCGCGGATGACGAACTGTTCAACGCAGAAAATGTGGATGTCACCAACTATCTTTCCACCCAGAGCCCGGACATTGCCCAAGGCGTAGACGCCTGCGCAGCAGAGGGCAAGGAAGGTGCTGAACAGGGTGCCGGCGACCAGGGCATCATGTTCGGTTACGCCTCCAATGAGACACCGGAGCTTATGCCCGCCCCTATCATGTTCTCCCACCGCATCATGATGGAGCTGGCCAAGGTGCGCCACAGCGGCGCTGTTACCTGGCTGCGCCCGGACAGCAAGAGCCAGGTGGCGGTTGAATACGGTGAGAACGGCCGTCCGTCCCGCATCCTGAACGTGGTTCTCAGCACCCAGCACACTGAGGAGGTCGACATCACCACCATCCGCGATTTCTGCACCAACCTCATCCGCCGCTGCCTGCCGACCGAACTCATCACCCCTGAAACCGAATTCTTCATCAACCCCACAGGGCGTTTCGTGGTGGGTGGCCCGCACGGCGATTCCGGCCTCACCGGCCGCAAGATTATCGTAGACACCTACGGCGGCATGGGGCGCCACGGTGGCGGCGCATTCTCCGGCAAGGACTGCAGCAAGGTGGACCGCTCTGGCGCATACATGTGCCGCTGGGTTGCCAAGCACGTGGTTGCCGCAGGTCTGGCAGACCGCTGCGAGCTGCAAGTAGGTTATGCCATCGGCAAGGCCAGCCCGGTTTCCATCATGATTGATGTGGAAACCTTCGGCACGGCCAAGGTGGACAAGCAGGTCATCATCGACCGCATCAACGAGGCCTTCTCCTTCAAACCTGCCGACATGGAGCGCGTACTGGGTCTGCGTGAACCCATCTTCCGCAAGACCACCAACTACGGTCACTTCACCAAGGCAGATCTGCCCTGGGAGCAGCTTGACCCCCGCTGCCTGAGCATCCTGATGGGTTAAGTTCCCCCACCCATACAAATTTAAAAATGCGTTAGCCGCCGGGCTAGCGCATTTTTCATTTCTCAGAATCAACCGAGCAATTGCTCAAAGAAGCCACCGCCGAGCAATTTCTCACCGCGCAGGGCATCCGGCTCATAAAAGGCGCAGACCTGCCCCAGAGCAAGAGCGCGAACCGGTTCATCAAAATCCAACCGCACCTTGCCACCCTCCAGGTGGGTACACGTGGCATGCACCGCAGCCGCCCTGTAACGGGGCTGAGCCATCACCCGCTCCGGCAGAGGCGCGAGCGTGTTGGCAATACTGCCCACCACGGCGCTCCGGGTGTAAAGGCCTGGCGTTTCCTGCCCCTCGTAACCAAGAATCAATCTGTTACGCTTCAAATCCTTACCAACGACCACATACGCCACACCCTCGCGCGGGGAAGCCACATGATGCCCCTTGCGCTGCCCCATTGTAAAAAGGTGCAAGCCATCGTGGCGCCCGAGCTTCCGCCCCTCCAAATCCACAATATCTCCGGGGTTATCCGGCAGGTAATGGCGCAGGAAATCGCTCATTTTCACCTGACCGATGAAGCAGATACCCTGGGAATCCTTTTTCTCAGCATTAGGCAGATTGAAGCGGCGGGCAATATCACGCACCTGAGGTTTGGTGATACCCCCCACCGGGAAAATCGCATGCGACACCTGCTCCGGTCTCATCAGCGCCAGGAAATAGGACTGGTCCTTATTCACATCCGCCCCGCGCAAAACATAACTCCCCCCGCCCGGCACATCCAGGCGCTGGGCATAGTGCCCTGTCGCAACGCCACTGAACCCTTGTTCCAGAGCATAATCCAACAAAACACCAAACTTCATCTCCCGGTTGCAAAGCACATCCGGGTTGGGGGTAGAGCCCGTCCGGTAGCCCTCAATCAGGTAATTAACAATGCGCTGGCGGTATTGCTCAATCAAATCCACCACGCGGAACTCAATTCCCAGCTTGCGGCACACGCCCAGCGCATCTTCAATATCGCGCTCCCACGGGCATTCACCGGGTATATTTTCATCATTCACCCAGTTTTTCATATATGCCGCCACAACCTCATGCCCCTGCTCCACCAGCAAGGCAGCAGCAGCGGCACTATCAACACCACCGCTCAGCGCTGTCAGAATACGTGCCATGGAAATTATTTGCCGGAGACAGATTCCCCATCATTGCCAGCAACAGGAGGCAACGGAGGTCTGGATTCACATACTCCCTTTACAGCAAGACCGGTGAAAAGGCTCTGCAATGCCTGAATAATGAATGTACTGCGGTCCACCTTATTATGATTACAGAGGAGGTCAATCTCACTAACAAGCTCTTCAGGACAGCGGAATGATATAGTGCGGGTCTTCATGCTCGGTGCAGGTATGCTAGCAGATATGCTACGCATTTTCAAGGGCAATTTTATGCTCAAAAAACGTGTAATTGCGACAGCCAGCCGCGCTCCATATCTTTTTCCTTGAAAGGAAAAGTCAATTTTTGTAGTATTACTTCCGTATGAACCTATTCAAAAGCATGACGGCAATGTTAGCAATGACCGGAGCGCTCGCCTTCGGTCAGAATGCGTATGAGCCGCATCCTGACTGGGAAAACCCGCAGAACTTATCCCAGGGTCGGGAAGAAGCCCGCGCATTCTACGTTCCGTTCGCGAACCGAAACGAGGCGTTGAAAGGTCACCGGAATGATTCATCTCTGGTACTCTCTCTCAACGGAAATTGGAAATTCCACTGGTCACCCAGTCCGGACCAACGCCCCCTGGACTTTTACAAGCCCGAGACAGACGTAAGCCAATGGGCTGAAATTGACGTGCCCAGCAACTGGCAGATGCGCGGATACGGCACCCCGATTTACAGCAACCAGCGCTATACATTTGTGCGGGACTGGCCCCGCGTCATGACCGCCCCGCGCAACAGCGATGAAAAACGCTACACCACACCGGCCACCGAGCCGAATGCCGTAGGCAGCTACCGCCGCGACATTGAGCTTCCGGCAGACTGGAATGGCCGTGAGGTTTTCATCCGTTTCGATGGCGTGGATTCCTTCTTCTACCTGTGGGTCAATGGCCATAAGGTAGGTTTCTCCAAAGACAGCCGCACAGCAGCCGTATTTGATATTACCCCATACGTGCAGCCCGGTAAAAACACCATTGCTGCAGAAGTATACCGATACAGCGATGGCTCCTACCTGGAGTGCCAGGATATGTGGCGTCTCTCCGGCATCTTCCGCGATGTGTACATGTACACCACCCCCAAGGTGCAGATTCGCGATTTCTTCGTTCATACGGATTTCGACGGCAAGCCGGGGCAGAAGGACTACAGCAAGAGCAAGCTGAGCATTGAGGTGAATGTAGACAACCGCAGCGATGCAAACGGCAAGACCACCGTTGTGGGTGAACTCATTGATGCCGCCGGCAAGACCGTTGCCACAATGAGCAGCAACATGCTTGACATCACCCCCGGTGCTGAGGTTCAGACCACTCTGGCAACCACCATCAGCAACCCTGCCCTGTGGAGCGCCGAAAAACCAAATCTGTACCGCCTGCTGCTCACCCTCAGAAATGAACAGGGTGAAATCACCGAGACGCTTTCCCGCAAAATTGGTTTCCGTGATGTGCAGCTGGTGAATGGGCGTTTCCTGGTGAACGGCATGCCCGTGAAGCTCAAAGGCGTCAACCGCCACGAAAGCCAGCATGCCAATGGTCACACTGTGACCGAGGAGGAATGCCTGCAGGAGCTTCTCATCATGAAGCGCGGTAACATCAACCACATCCGCAACTCTCACTACCCGCAGGTTGACCGCTTCTACGAAATGTGTGATGAGCTTGGCATCTACGTCTGCGACGAGGCCAACATTGAATCCCACGGCTATTATTACGGGGAACTTTCCCTCTCCCACCCGGCTGAGTGGAAAGCCCAGCATGTATGGCGTAACAAGAATATGGTGGAACAGAGCAAAAACCACCCCTGCGTAGTCATCTGGTCCTACGGTAACGAAGCCGGCCCCGGTGAAAACTTTGCAGCTGTGCGCGACTGGATTAAGGGGCGCGACACGTCCCGCCTCACCCAGTACGAACGCAACAATGAACTGGCAGACCTCTGCTCCAACCAGTACCCCAGCGTCAACTGGACTCGCAATGTAGCCAGCACCAAGCTGGACAAACCCTGGTATATTTCCGAGTATGCCCACATTCTCTGCAACTCCATGGGCAACCTGGCTGATTACTGGGAAGCCATTGACAGCAGTGATTCCATCATCGGCGGTGGTATCTGGGAATGGATTCACCAGAGCTATGACCAGGAAGTCACCCTGCCGGATGGCCGCAAAGTGACCCGCCAGGCATACGGCGGCGACCACGGCGAATACCCGCACGACGGTATTTTCTGCATCAAGGGTGTGATTTACAGCGACCGCACAGTGACCCCGTTGTATGATGAAATCCGCAAGGTTCAGCAGAATGCCAGCTTCTCCCTGGAGGGTCTGAACACCAGCGGTAATTCCCTCGTTGTCAACATTCGCAACAAGCACCTTTTCACTGACCTGGCTGAATATGATGGCAGCTGGACACTCTGCGAAGAAGGCAGCAAGGTGGTGGCAGAAGGCAGCTTCACCCCCACTGGCGCACCGCTAACCAACCAGAAGGTTGAGATTCCCCTCAGCTCCCAGCAGCTTCTTTCCCTCAAGAAAGACCGCCGCTACTACCTCACGATCAACCTGATGCTCAAGCAGGATACAGCCTGGGCAAAGAAGGGTTACACCATTGCCACAGAGCAGCTTAAACTGCCGGAAAACGTGACGGGATATGACGCCCGCCAGAATCTGATGCCGCTGGGTCAAGGCAAGATTGACGTCCGCAACCAGAGCGGGCAGATGCTTGTCATCGGGCCGAACTTCTCCCTGTGCATCGACAAGGTGACAGGCGGCATCAAGAACTACATCGTCAATGGCCAGCAGCTGCTGGGCGAGAAAGCCACGGTGCATCTCAACGCCTTCCGCGCCCCGGTGGCAAATGACAAGTGGGCCATGAACCAGTGGTTGAACAATGGCCTGGGTAATCTGACTCACAGCGCCACTCCGCTCCTGGTTGAACGCCTGCAGCAGGGCGTGGTCCGTATCTCCTGCGATGTCACCAGCCAGGGTACCCGCAAGGAAAACCTTAACAGCGGTGAATATGACAACGGCAAATTCACCGTGAAGGACCTGGGCCCGATTACTGAGAAGGATTTCAAGTTCACCACGCAGCTTGTCTACACCATTCTTCCCAATGGTTATATAAGCGTGCAGGCCGGCATCATCCCCAGCATGAACAAGGTCGTACTGCCCAAACTGGGTTACACCCTCAACATGCCTGAGCGTTTTTCCAACGTGACCTGGTATGGTCGCGGTCCGGGTGAAAACTACACCGACCGTAAGGCGGGGGCTCACATGGGCATCTGGAACAACACCGTGAATGGCATGGTGGAGCGTTACCCCTTCCCCATGGAAATGGGTAACCGCATGGATACACACTGGGTTGCCATTACGGACGACAAGGGAATCGGTCTGGTCATTGCAGCTGAACCTCACGAGAATTTCAACTTCTCTGCCCTGCCTTACACCGCCCGCGATATCTTTGAAGCAGCTCACCCTGAGGAAGTGAAGCGCGCCGGTGCAACCGTTGTGAGCGTGGACGCCGTTACGCTGGGTCTGGGCGGTGCCGCCTGCGGTCCGCTTCCCATGAACCGCGACATCCCGCTCTCCGGGCCGACCACGTTCGTATTCTCACTGCGCCCACTGCTGCAGGGTGAAAACCCGGCAGACATTGGCCGCAAGATGCTGCCGCTCACCGGTGCAGTGACCATTTCCCGTGACAGCGTGGGTTATGTGCATGCCACCTGCGGCTCCCGCGATGCCAAGATTGTGGTCACACTGCCGGATGGTTCCACCATGGATTACAAGGAGCCGTTCCTGCAGCGTGAAGACGGCATTGTGCGCGCCAACGCCAGCAGTGAAGGCTGCATGAAGAGCGTCAGCGTCTTCCAGAAACTTCCCGAGTGGAAACCGGACAACGTGATGCGCATCACCCATTGCTCCAGCTACGCCGGCAGCAGCAACTCCGCATGGAACCTCATCGACGGCCGCCGCGACACCTTCTGGCACTCCGAGTGGCGCACGTCCCCCATGCCGGAATACCCGCACGAAATCATCGTTGACATGGGCGCCAGCAGCGAACTGCGCGGATTTGCCCTCACCCCGCGTCAGGGTCGCTCCTCCTCCCGCGCTGGCAAGATTGCTTTCTACCTCTCTGCTGATGGCAAGACATGGAATGCCACTCCTGACTGCAACATCCAGATGATGAATGAGGACAGCGAGCAGCGCGTCATGCTCAAGGAACCCGTTGTGACCAAGTTCTTCAAGATGGTCTTCCTCTCCCCGCTTTCCGGCAATGAGCCGTATGCTGCGCTTGCAGAGGTCTCCCCGATTGTAAGCCGCGTTGTTGGCGAATACCCGCCCCATGCGTTCTTCTCGGTGGCTTATGTAAGCTCTGACCTGCCAGAGGGCGGCCCGGCTCGCAACGTGCTAGACGGCAACCCAGACACATACTGGCATACGCTCAAGGGCGTAACCCTGGCCAGCTATCCGCACGAGATTCGTCTGGATCTGGGTGGGGAGCGCAAGCTCAAGGGTATTGCATACCAGGCTGCTCCCATGGAGGAAGCCCGCGTAAAGGATTACGAGGTATACGTCAGCCAGGACGGCGTGCAGTGGGGCGAACCAGTTGCCCGCGGCACACTGGCTAACACTGCGGAGAAGCAGGAAGCCCTCTTCTTCACCTCCGCCACCGGTAAATTCCTGCGCTTTGTTGCCCTCTCCTCACACGATGGCAGCGATTCAGCAGCCGTTTCCGAGCTGAACATCATCGTGGACTGATTTTTGTCCATCCCCCCATTTACCAGCACCCGCCCGACAGGCGGGTGCTTTTTTCTCCCCCCAGAAAAAACGGATGGATGTAGATTTTTTACAGCTAAAGATTGAAATAGCAGAACTTTTGACTTTACAACATTGATACAATTTTATATCCTTGTCCTGGGTTACCATCTTTGGTACCACTGTATCTCCATTTTCCTTTAAATTATATGAAACTGCAACTCAATCTGACTCTGCGCCGGGCTCTCATCGCAGCCATGGCAATGGTGGCACTTCAGACCGCTGAAGCTAAAGTGACCACCTCCAATGGTCACCTGTACATTACCGGTACAGAACCGTTTAACGCCACCCAGTGGACTAAGGCCTGGGGCAACAACAAGGGCGTGCTGACCGTAGGTACCAGCCAGGGTACCGGGTCTATGATTCTCACCAACGGTACGTACACCACGCCGAACGCTATCTTCATCGGCGGCGTAGGTTACAACACCAACGGCGCCACCGCAAATGATGGTTCTGTCACCGTTCAGAAGAATGCCGTTCTCACCGCCGGCTCCCAGCTGAATGTGGGTAGCAGCCTGAAAACCAGCACGGGTACATTGAACGTCAACGGCGGTACCGTCAACGCCGGTAGCGAATTCTCCGTCGGTATCCACAACGGTCAGGGTATCGTTGACGTCAAGAACGGTGGTTCCATCATCGTCAAGGGCAACAAGGGCGCCATTTTCCGCATGAGCTACGGCAACGTTTCCAGCGACAGCGTGGTCGACACCGCCACCTTCACGAACAGCTCCATCATCGTGGGCACCACCGGCGGCGCTCAGGACTACACCGTCATCAGCCACAGCGGCGGCGCAGCAGTCCTCAACCTCACCGGCAGTACTGCCAGCTTTGCAGACCAGACCATCGTTGGTGAAAAGGGCGGCAGCCATGGCACCATCCACGTTCACAACGACAGCGAGCTGAACATGACCGGTACCACCACGCTGGGTCTGGCTAACGGTGCATACGGCGAAATCTGCGCCGAAGCCGGCAACAAGAAGAACAGCGGCAGCTCCATCACGGCTCAGATTCTGGAAGTAGGTAACGCCGGCAAGGGTGTCATCAAGCTCGACGGCTCCTCCCTCAAGGCTGGTTACACGACCCTGGGTAACGCCAAAACGGGTAACGGCACCATCACCGCAACCGGCAACTCCACCATCACCTCTACGGATGGCATCGAGGTCGGTGACTCCGGCACGGGTCTTATTTCCCTGACCAACAGCGCCCTCTCTGCTTCCAACTACATCACCGTTGGTGATGAAGCCGGCTCCAAGGGCACCATCAACTCCACCAATGGCACCATCAGCACCAAGCTGCTCACCATTGGTGACGCCGGCAACGGCACCGTCACTACCACCGGTAAGCTCACCGCCACTGAACTGACCCTGGGCAAGGCCACCACCGGTAACGGCACGCTGAACACCTCCGGCACAACGTCCACCGACAAGCTTTATGTTGGTTACCAGGGCAACGGTACCGCTAATGTAACAGGCGGCACCCTCAGCGCAAAGGAAGCATACATCGTTGGCACCAACAGCGCCCTGAACACCACCGCCGGCACCACCACACTGAACAAGGCAACAGCTGTAGCTGGCGCTATTACAACAGCCGCTGGCGCCACCACCAAAGTAACAGATGAGCTCATCCTTGCAAACGGCGGCAGCTTCAGCACCGATGGCACCGCCAGCATTGCTGACGCCCTCATCAACACCGGCTCTGCCCTGACTGTGGGCACCACCGGCAAGCTCAACACCACGGGCACCGTCATCAACAACGGCAGCATCTCCGTGGCTGGCACAATGGCCACCACAGGCGTGCAGGGCGCCGGCAGCACCACCATTGACAATGGCGCCACCCTGAACCTGTCCGGCAGCACCGCCCAGAACACCATCACCAACAATGGCACCATCAACCTGAGCGGCACCATTACTGCGGCCAGCCTCAACGGCACTGGTACCAGCAACATCATCTTCGACGCCAAGCTGCCCAACACAGCTCCTGGTCAGGCCCTCATCACGCTTGACAACGCAACTGAAAATGATGTTCAGGTGAAGATTGACATGTCCAACGCCACGGCGCTGGTAGGCAAGAGCGCCTACTTCCTGAAGGAAGGCGACGTGATGGCCGGTCTCAGCAAGGACAGCATCTCTTTGTTCAACAACAAAACCGCCAATGGTGAGATTGACTGGAATTACGACCGCATCCTCCTGACCTCCGGTTCAACCAACATGCAGCTGGACTTCACCTATGGTTCCGGCCTCGTTGTTGGTTCTGTTTCCGGCATGACGTTCAACCGCCTGACAACCGCTAAGTCCTACGTGGTTGAGGTACCTGAACTTCCCATCGACACATCCATCTCCCTGGAAGTGGTGACCGAAACCGTGACCGCCACGGCCAAGACCGAGACCCTCGCCCCGGATGTCACCATCGATATCCCCGCCTCCACCGTACTGAACAAGGGTGATAACATTCAGACCACGACAATTTCCCTTGGTTTCGACGAGAACGGTAATGAAAAGCCGGCCTCCAACGTCATCATTGGTAAGAACGTGGAAAGCGATACCACCCAGGGTTCCACGAACGTACAGTCCATCATTGCCAACCAGGTGACGACCGTGACCAAGAGCGACAGCGCCGGTAACACGACCACGGAAACCAAGAAGGAAACCGTAGCTTCCTCCGGTCTTGCCCTTGTGTTCGATGGCACCACCTCCCACTCCTGCGAACAGGGTAAGAGCAAGGAAGATGCCCACTACGGCTTCCAGGAAGGCACCGTGGGTTCCGTCATCACCAAGGACGAGCAGAATCAGGACGTTCAGAGCGATCTGTCAAAGATTGACGTTGTGAAGCTCAACGATGACTCACACGTGACTCTTGAGAACCTGAACATGCACTCCTCCCACTCCATGACAATCTCCAACGCCACGCTCGTGCTTGATGGTTCCGACCTGCACGTTGGTGGCACCGTGGACAAGAACCTCATGGAGACAGTAACCGTGACCGTGCCGACCGCCAACGGTGAAACCATCACCAAGGAGGTGCAACTGGAATCCCAGCACCACATTTCTGTGGACAGTATCGCTACCAACTCCACCATCGAACTGAAGAACGGCGCCGTTCTTGACTTCAAGGTTGTGGACTATAATGAAGACCACACCCTGCACATGGGTAGCGCAACGCTGGAGGACACCACCGTTCTGCTGACCGAATCCACCCTGGGTGGCACGAAGGAAAGCGCCAGCGAAACCTACGAGTACATGGAAATCAAGCTCGTTGGTGAAAAGAGCCACGTAAAGGGTACGGGCCATGTGAAGAAGGTCAACATGAAAGGCGGTCAGCTTTCTGTGGGTAACTCCCCCGGCGTGCTGAACGTAACCGATTCCAAGTTCGACAAGACCAAGGTGAACTTCTACTTCATCACCAACTCTGATGAATGGAACTTCGGCGGCAAGACCACCAGCACCACGAAGGGCAGCGGCGCTATCTCCCAGCTGAATGTCAATAAGTCCGTAACGCTGAGCAATGTTGCCATCAACATTCTGTTCGAAAACTACGACAGCACCACCAACGCCTACACCGAAAGCACAGGCAGCCAGATTGCTGCCCTGGGCAGCAAGTTCGAGGACGGTGCAGAGGTTCAGCTTATCACCAACGTGGAAAACCTGACTGAAGGCAGCTCCTACACCAGCATCAGTGGTCTGCCCACGCTGGAGGAAGGTCTGTACTGGGACACAACCACCCTGTTCATCGACGGTATCATCCGTGTATACGGTGAGATTCTGGAAGAACCCGTTCGCGTAGCCAACTCCCTGCTGAGCGCAGGTGACACCGTGCTGAGCTTTGGTCGCATGGCTGCCGGTCAGGGTCAGCTGCGTGAGGAGGGCACCACCCGCGCCTGGGGCAGCGCCATCGGCAATTTCGACAGCGTGGACAGCAAGCAGCAGCGCATGGGTTACGACTACAGCAACTGGGGTGCCGCCGTGGGCTTTGACCACGCCTTCACCAAGCGCACGCTGGTGGGTGCCTCCTTCGCCCGCTCCTATGGTGAGAACACCCCGGACAAGGACAACGGCTACTACTCCGGTGGTACCATTGACCAGGACGCCTCCATGGTGGGTCTGTACGGCATTCACAAGTTCCGCACCAAGGGTATGCTTAACGATATGCGCCTGAGCGCCTTCGCAGCATACGGCTGGTTCGAGAACGACAGCAAGCGCAACAGCCTGCGCAGCGGCAACACCGCCACGGCAGAGTGGGATTCCACCGCCTGGGTGCTGAGCGCAGCTCTCTCCCGCGACATCACAACGGATGACAACGTTGTGATTACCCCCTACGTTGGCGTTGAATACACCAACGCCAGCATGGATGACTTCACGGAAAAGGGCAAGACCTACGATGCAGACTACACTGCTGACAAGGATTACTCCAACCTGGCTGTCAAGATTGGTGCCACCGTCAGCAAGACCTTCGGCAGCTTCACTCCGTACGCCGGCGTTGCCTACATCAAGGACGTCATGCGCGACACCCCGGAAGTCACCGCCTCCGGCAAGCGCGTAGTCTCCGATAAGGCCTGCATGCCCGGCAGCAGCGCTCTGCAGCTCAACGTTGGCGCCACCTGGCAGCTTACGGAAAGCTGGGATCTCAACGCTGGTTACACCGCTGAGATTCGCGACAAAGCCACGCAGCACGACGTGAATGTGGGTGTTGGCTATACCTTCTAAAATCAGAACGAACATCCCTCCGCGCCAATTTGGTGCGGAGGGATTTTTTTTGCACCAGACCAGCGGTAAATGACAACAATTATGCTTCACCTCCCGGTCAAAAACAGCTATAACTGAATTCATGCCGATTTGCCCGAAATGCTCAGCCACCATTCACGCAGGCGCTGAAGACCAGTGCCCAGCCTGCGGGTATGATATAACCCAGGCAGATGAGCTATTCGGCGATGGTCAGGTCGAATTCACCCGGGTGGTGGATGCCGCCGGCGCCCTGACCCACCAGGAGCGCATTGACCTGATGCACACCTTGGAACGCCTGGAGCGCAAAATCCGCCCGGTAGCGCTCTGCGTTTACATCACGGACGTAGGGCAGGCGCAGGAATTGCGCACACACGCTCATTGGATTCTGAACCACGCACGGATTCATCATCCATCCTTCGGCAAACGGGATCTTCAGAAAGCCATTGATTCCTCCGAAATCAAGGAACGCCAACCCGGCGAAGAACGCCCGGTGGAACCACCCCGGCAGAATTGGTTCATGAACGCCTGGCAAGCCGCGCGCGATTACGTCATGGACGCTCTGCACCCCCTGCCACCCCCCGTCAAGCAGGAGTGGATGCTCATTCTCGTCATGGACGTACAGTTGGAAATGGCCTGTTTCTCCTGGGGATACAAGCTGGACCCGTTCATTGACCCGGACCGTATCAACACCTGCATCAAATGCGCACGCCTGCAGTTCCGCGAACGCGCCACCGTTACCGGCCTTAAGAAAGTCATGAAAGCCGCCACGCGGCGCATTGCCTCCAGCGCACGCTCCGTGAACAGAAAGCTGCGCAAAGCCCAGCAGGCAGCAACAGCACTGCTGGCGGGGCTCATGCTGCTGGGAAGTAGCACACAAGCCAACGAAGCCCCCGCCCCTCCCCCTGCGGACGACATGCCCCATTGGCGAGCAGAGGATTACCGCCACCCCATGTCTGGTGACTTGGTTACCGGATACGTGTCCCTGCTCC
>JAZRJB010000022.1:0-8435 GCA_045645565.1 Akkermansia sp.
AGTCGGGATTTCCCCTCGAACTTCCTTTCCCACGGTTCGTTACCTCCCCGCAGTTGTTCTTCAGGTCTGGGATTCCGCATCATCGCGGCTCCGCGCGGACTTTCACCGCAGTGCGCATATCGCGTCGGTCGTACAAAAAGCGCCCATGAGCAATGCAGGCTCATGGCGGCGGAATACTGAAAACAGGGTCAATTACCTGCTGTGGATGTTAAGCATCTCAGCGTATGTGGGCACCGGCCACAGGTCGGCATCCACCATGGTTTCAAGCTTGTCCACCACCTCACGGGCGGCAGTCATGGCGCTGCGCATGTGGGCGGGGTTGCCTTCCTGAATAGCGGAAGCCAGGTCCTCAATGCGTTCCGGCAGCAGGTCGTAAAGAGAGCCCACAACCTCGGCCTTGCCAGTGGCGGCCTTAAGCCCGGCGGAAATCCCGGAAGCCTGAATGGCAGCAACGGTATTGCATATCTGGGTCATCTGCTCCTCCACGGCAGGCATGTAGATTGTCTGAAGCATGTTGAGGCAGGTCTTGGCCTCAATGTCAATGAGCTTCTCGTAATTCTCAACCTGAATTTCCTTGCGGGCCAGCAGCTCGGCATTGGAAAGGACTCCGTACTTCTGCATGAGTTCAAGCGTATCCGGGCGGGAAAGAACCTCCAGTGCTTCCGGGGTGGACTTGATATTCGGCAGACCACGGCGGGCAGCTTCTTCCACCCACTCGTCGGAATAGCCGTTGCCGTTGAAGATGATGCGGCTGTGGGCGGTAATCATCTCGGCGATGAGCTTCTGCACCTCCTCCTTGAAAGCAGGCGTACCGGCCACGGGCTCCAGACGGGTGGCAACTTCATCCAGCGATTCCGCCATGATGGTGTTGAGTACCGTCATCGGCCATGCGCAGGTCTGGGATGAACCCACGCCGCGGAATTCAAACTTGTTACCCGTAAAGGCGAAGGGAGACGTACGGTTGCGGTCGGTCGTATCCTTCGGCAGCTCCGGCAGGGTGTCCACACCCAGCTCCATTGTCATCTTGGCGCAGGAGGACTTGGCGCCACCGTGCATAATCTGCTCCACGATGTCGGTGAGTTCATCACCGAGGAAGATGCTCATGATGGCAGGCGGAGCCTCCGCCGCGCCCAGGCGGTGGTCGTTACCAGCCTTGGAGATGGAGGCGCGCAGCAGGTCTGCGTGACGGTCGATGCACTGGATAACACTGGCCAGGAAGGTGAGGAAGAGAACATTGCTGTGCGGCGTCTTGCCCGGGGAGAACAGGGAACCCAGTTCCGTGGTGGAAAGCGACCAGTTGTTGTGCTTGCCGCTGCCATTCACTGAGCTGTAAGGCTTCTCGTGCAGCAGGCAGACCAGGTTAAATTTGAGAGCCTGGCGCTCCAGAATGTCCATGATGATGACATTGTGGTCCACGGCCACGTTGCAAGGTTCAAACAACGGGCAGATTTCGAACTGACCGGGAGCAGCCTCGTTATGGCGGGTCTTGGAGGGCACGCCGAGAGCCCACAGGGCGTGGTCCACGGAGGTCATGAACTCCAGCACGCGTTCCTTGATGGAGCCGAAGTAGTGGTCTTCCATCTGCTGGTGCTTGGGCGGCAGACAGCCGAAGAGTGTACGGCCGGTCTCGATGAGGTCCGGACGCTGGATGTACAGGTCACGATCAATGAGGAAGTATTCCTGCTCTGCCCCCAGGTTGGTATCCACCGTGCTGGGGTGAATGCCGAAGCATGCCAGCACGCGCTTGGTCTGCTGGGAAACGGCCACCATGGAGCGCAGCAGCGGGGTCTTCTTGTCCAGCGCTTCACCCGTGTAGGAGCAGAATGCGGTGGGAATGCAGAGGGTCACCGTGCTGGCCGTGCGTTTGATGAAAGCAGGGCTGGTGGGGTCCCATGCGGTGTAGCCACGGGCCTCGAAGGTGGCGCGGATACCGCCGCTGGGGAAGGAGGAGGCATCCGGCTCTGCCTGGATGAGGTTCTTACCGGTGAACTCGAAAATCATACCGCCCTTGCCATCCGGCTCCACAAAGGAGTCGTGCTTCTCAGCCGTGGCATCAGAAAGCGGCTGGAACCAATGCGTGTAGTGCGTGGCGCCCTTGGAAAGAGCCCACACTTTCATAGCCTGGGCTACTTCATCCGCAATGCTCATATCAAGCTTGCCACCCATCTGGATGGTTTGCATCATCTTCTTGAAAGCGCTCTTGGAGAGATATTTCTCCATTGTCTTGATACCAAAGGTATCGCTTCCGTACAAAGCCTCAAGGGCTTCCATGGGGTTCTTCGTGCTTTCTTCAGCCATTGTGGTACACTGGTTGTATCTTGCGCGCGGCTGTCTCTATACTCCGCGACGCGCTGATTTTACAAGTTTTCCACCCACATGTACAGCAAAATTTCCGGGTACCCGCCGGCTGCCCGGGAATTTGTCCACTTTCTCGCCCGGCAGACCAAAACAAAAGCCGCGCAACCTGGTCAAAGTTGCGCGGCTGGTGAGAATAATCAGTTCCGGCTGGCGAGGTAGGCTGAATGAGCCTCCATGATATCCAGCTCCGGGCGGAAGGCGGCATCATGGTGAGAGGAGCGGATGAGCGGACCGCTCGCTACATGGCGGAATCCTTTGGAGAGGGCAACCTCGCGCAGCTCGGCAAACACGTCCGGATGAATGTAGTCAATCACGGGCAGGTGCCGAGGTGAGGGACGCAGGTACTGCCCCATCGTCAGCACGGTCACGCCATGTTCACGCAGGTCATCCATCGTGCGCTCAATTTCATCACGCGTTTCACCCAGCCCAAGCATGATACCGCTCTTGGTCACCACGCGACCAGGTGCCAGCTCCAGCGCCCGCTGCAGCATGTGCAGGGAAAGCCGGTATTTTGCCCGGAAACGAACCACCGGAGACAAACGCTCCACGGTTTCAAGATTATGGTTGAAAATATGCGGAGCTGCATCCATGACCATGGCCAGCGCTTCCTCATTTCCGCGAAAATCTGACGTGAGGACCTCCAGCACGGTATCAGGACTCAGCTCCCGGATGCGGTAGATGATTTCTGCAATATGCGCGGCTGCGCCATCTGCCAGGTCATCGCGCGTCACCATGGTCACCACTGCGTGGTTCAGCTTCATGTGCGCCACACTCTCGGCTATCTTGCGCGGCTCCTCGGCATCGAGCGGCTTGGGCTTGGCAGTGCGGGTGGCGCAGAAACCGCATGCGCGGGTGCAGACATCACCACATGCCATGAAGGTGGCCGTACCGTGGCTCCAGCACTCACTCCGGTTCGGGCACATTGCCTCCTCACACACGGTCACAAGACCGTTGTCTTTGATGAGGTGCTGCACATCCTTGAACACCTTCCCCTTGGGCAATTTGATTTTCAGCCAGGATGGCTTGCGAACGCTCTGATTCATTTCCTCTGACATGGCCTGTTGTTTTCCATTTTCCTGTTTCAATCTTCCCAGCCGAATCAGCGCAAGCCGCGACTGCGGAACCAGGCATCCAGCTCCGCCGCTTCCCTGGGGGTCAGCGTCACTGTCTTTGTCACTTCTTCGATAAATCGTGTGAGCAGCTCAGACATGCTGTCTCCGCGTTCTTTTACCAGGTGTGTGAACTTTGCGTGCAGCTCTGCATTCAACCAGAACGTCACCGGGCGCTTACTTGCATCTCTCTTTACTGGGGGCATATCAGTTACTTATCTCTCCACCGCAAACATTATCACACCACCCCGCCCGCTGCAACCCTAAATACCCCCGCTGACACACTCATCAATAGGTGTTATAACACCTGCATTTCACCCCGTTTTTTTCGCTCATTTCCACCTGTTTTTATACCGTTTTCCGGTATAATTACACCCGGTGTACAAATTTTCGTATTCTGTTTGTGCTTTTGTTATTACAGATTTGCGTAAAGTTTAAATTCTGCTCATTTATGCACCATAGCAAACCACCTTCACCAGCTGCACTAAAACACCCTCCCACCCCTGTCCTGGCAACCGCCTGACCAGAAAGCTTCCGGGGACGTCCATTTCAGGTAAATGACCGAAAATTCCGCCCGGATTTGTATGTACTTACACCCAAGAGACAAAACACCGCAATTCATTGGTTTATGAATATAATCATTACCATTTAACTCATTTCCTGTGTCCAAAAAGCACACAGAATTACGAAAAAACGCCATTTTCACCCCTCGGGCGGTTAAACACCCGAATAAAGAAAACCACGAGCCATAAAAAGCGTTCAGAGGCTCAAATTTCCCCTGTCACAGTCCGGGCGAGATGCTTCATCGCCGCCAGAATGGCGTTTTTTGGGTCATTTTTCAACAGAAAACCCTGCAAGATAACAACTTGCAGGGTTTATAAAAAAACAAGCAAAACAAACAAAATCACTCCAGGAGGAGAATTTCGCCATCATTCGGCACATGAATCGTGCCAGAGAAGTGCTGAGCCGCCTCAGCCGAGTATGCGGAGCGCCTGTTGGCCAGAGTCTCGTCCTCCGTGTGGTAAAGGACCAGATGCTTGACCGATAACGACGCGGCCAGGCGCCCGGCATCAAGAGCTGTGCTGTGGTGCTTCTCATAAGGCTTGAAGCGCTCCGCATCTGCATTCAGGCAAAAAGCCTCACAGAGCAACCAATCAGCAGCGCGGGCCAGCGACTCATTCTTTTCGTTGTAGGGTTCATCCCCCAGGCAGACGAAGCGCTGACCATCGGGCAGGATGAGTCTGAATCCGAACTGCCGGGCCTTAGTGGAACCGATATCAAAAGCAACGCCCTGCATACCGGCAGCAGAGAACGGCTGACCATCCCTGAGCGGAGTAAGCAGAACATCCTCACCAATGTGGCGGGTAACCTTGCCAGGAAGAGTTGCGCGGCAAATCAGCTCCAGCGCTTGGAGGACCTCCTCATGACCATAGACGCGAAGCACCCCTTCATAACGCCCGGCATTCATGGCCTGAGCAATCATGCGCACCACCCATACCACGCCGAAAATATGGTCTGTATGAGCGTGGGTGAGAAAGATATCATGAATATCCTGCAGCGCAACCTGCGACTGCTCCAGCCGGGCAAGAATACCATTGCCACCGCCGCCATCCGTCAGCAGATACTGCGAACCATTCCTCAGAGCAAAACAGGTATTATAGCAGCGGGTCACAGCCGCATTTCCCGTACCCAGCATTATCAGGGAGCATTTCATACCACTATCCTACACCAGCCGGAGGCCGATTTCAATCACAAAGCAACGCCCACCGCATGCTGAGCCATACACAACCTGGTGATTTGACGCGCCACCAGAAGAAGCGGGCCTACTCCGGCTGGACGACGGTTGCCCCATCCGACTGCAGAGAGAGCGTATACAACCCGGCACCTGTATCAATGTGGCGGCGCTCGCTCACCTGCGCAGGCAGCCCCTCCGCATCCCAGAACCATTCACGAATCAAAGCGCCATCAGCCGCGTACTCACAAACGCGCTCAGCATACCCCAGCACCGGGTGATTCACCGGCATGCCATCAGCCGCGCCAAAGCATTCCCACTCGGTTTTACCAGCGCTGTTGGAACGCACCAGATGCTCAGCACAGGCACGCGCCTGATGGCAAGGCTGCCCATCAGCCCCCAGGAAGCGGCGGCGCTGCAACCCGGCAGCCACGCAAGGCTCATGCTGAAGCATAGCCGCCCCGATAGAAGGATGCAACGCAGGAGCGCCGGTCTCATCATGCCACATGCGGCGGGAGCCATTTCCCTCCGGCAGCCGCTCCAACTTCTCGCTGGCTACACCGTGGCAATTATTTCTCAGCACGCCGTCCACCATATTTTTCCTGGTCACCACACCATTATCACCATATTCATACAACACCAGCTCCTCCCCCTGGGCATTGGGAACCAGCTTGCCGTCTGCATCCTGGTAACGAATCTCCAGCGGGCGACCGGCATCATCATAACGCACCAGGCACACCGCAAAACCTGGGAAACGCGGGGTCACCAGTTTCCCCCGGCTGTTGAGGAACTCCGTGCGCACCATACGCCCGCCAGAATCATAAACAAACGCCCGGACCGCCACCCCCTGGGCATCATCCACAAGCCCCCCGGCAGCATTCCGGTTTTCCTTACGGATCAAGTGCCCATCATCCGAATACGAAAGCACCTGCTGCGCCACCCGGCTACCAGGAAAGGGCGATATGTTTCCATCCTCCCTCACGTAACACATGCGGGAAATCCGCCCCTGCGGATCATACTCCAGCCGGGCATGCGGAAAATCCGGAAAACATTCCCGCCCCAGCAGGGTAATCCCGCGCGGAGGCTCAGCTCCGGCGGGGTTCACCACCCCCGCATAGCAATAATAAACAGGGCGCGGCTCCTTCACCACCGCATGGTACATCCCCAGCCCCAGAACAGCGAGAAACAGGCACACCGCAGCCAGGCTGCTCATATACTGCCAGGCAACCTCGCCCCCTTTTTTCAAAATGGCGCCAACGCGCCTCACATAGTGATGCATGCAGCACAGATACTAACTGAACTGCATTGATTCGATACCATTTAGAATCAACGGTGGCTCTGCATCCGGCGGTATGCCGCACGCATGCACAGCAGACTCACCAGCAGCATGAATATAGTCCCCAGCACCGCAGGAACCCAGTTCACAGGCTCCCCGCTCTGCAACAACCGCACCCACGAAGCCAGCGGCAACGCCGCCACCACCACGGCCAGCATCACCCAAATGGTCGAAACCGCCATCCGGCGAGCCACGCGCTGCTGCGGGCGGGTATGCCGCCGCAGCTTCATTTCCTCATCTTTCTTTTTACGGTATTTGCCACCCATATTGTCTCATACTCTAGCACAATAATTTACATTGGCAAGTCAATTTCACCTATTTTTCGCGTTTCTGCTCGCATTTAGCCTTGAATATCGTTAATTTTCCGCTAAAATACGCCGCACGAAAAATTGCACCACGCAATTAGCGTAAAACTTCAACCACATAATTAATAGTAACTATGGCTAAACTCACTGTACGCGACCTCGATGTCGCCGGCAAGGAAGTGCTCATGCGCGTTGACTTCAACGTGCCCATGAAGGATGGCAAGATTACGAACGATGCCCGCATCGTGGCTGCTCTGCCCACCATCAAGTACCTGCTTGAGAACGGCGCCCGCCTTGTTCTCTGCTCCCACCTGGGCCGCCCCGAGGGCACCGGCTACCAGGCTGAGTTCTCCCTGGCTGCTGCCGCCGAATGCCTTTCCCAGCATCTGGGCAAGCCTGTTGCTTTCGTTCCCGAGACCATCGGTGAAGCTGCTTCCGCCGCCCGCGCTGCCCTGCAGAACGGCGATGTGATGCTGCTCGACAACGTGCGCTTCGACAAGAAGGAAAAGAAGAACGACCCCGAGTTCGCCAAGGCTCTGCTGGGCAATGCCACTCTGTATGTGAACGACGCTTTCGGCTCTGCCCACCGCGCCCACGCCTCCACCGAGGGTGTAACCCACTTCGCAGAGAAGTCCGCCATGGGCTTCCTCATCGAGCGCGAGCTTGAGTACCTTGAGGGCAAGCTGAGCGCCCCTGAGCAGCCCTTCGTGGTCATCATGGGTGGTGCCAAGGTTTCCGACAAGATTCAGGTTCTCTCCAAGCTCATGGAGAAGAGCCAGACCTTCATCATCGGTGGCGCTATGGCCAACACCTTCCTGGCAGCCCAGGGTCACGATGTAGGCAACTCCAAGATTGAGGCAGACAAGCTTGACCTCGCCAACCAGATTCTGGCTGACGCCAAGGCCAAGGGCGTGACCTTCGTGCTGCCCGCCGACACCCGCTACACCTTCAAGTTCGAAGAAGGCGCAGAGACCTTCTGCACCGCTCCCTGGGCTGAGGGTGGTTCCGTGCCCGCTGAAGGCATGGGCATCGACATCGGCGACAAGGCCATCGAAGAGTTCTGCAGCATCCTCAAGGGCGCCAAGACCGTGCTCTGGAACGGCCCGCTGGGCGTGTTTGAGCTCGACTCCTTCGCCAAGGGCACCAAGGCTATCGCCGAATGCCTCGCCGAGAGCGACTGCACCTCCATCGTGGGTGGTGGTGACTCCGTGACCGCTGCCAAGAAGTTCAAGGTGGTCGACAAGCTTTCCTTCTGCTCCACGGGTGGCGGCGCCTCCCTCGAGCTTCTGGAAGGCAAGGTTCTTCCCGGCATCGGCTCCCTGAGCGAGAAGTAAAGCTTCTCCAAGGATAAATCCTCCCAAAGCCCGGCAGATCCAAATCTGCCCGGCTTTACTTCGTAATTCGGGAACCTCTATAAACTCGAAATGACGATTTGTCTTACTGAACCCAGCAACGCTGGGTTCAATTTCGACCGCTGCAGGCGGATTTCGATACTCCGCAGGAGTAATTTCGATTGCCGAAGGCAAATTTCACTGCCCGCCTTTAAGCAGGCAATGTAATCGTAACAGAATATCTTAGCGTAGACGTATGTCTAC
>JAZRJB010000023.1:0-5435 GCA_045645565.1 Akkermansia sp.
AGTATGGTATCTGCGTACCGCGGAATTGTAAAGGTGGAGGTAGTGAACCGCACCCCGGACTATGAAACACCATGGCGTGGTGGAAATTTTGGACGTGGTACGGGAACTGGCTTCCTGGTGGCACCTGGCCTGTTCATGACGAATGCGCATGTCGTGGCAAATGCGGAAAAGATTGATATATCACTGTATGAGGATGCCCGCCGCATGCCGGCCAAGGTGAAGTATGTGGCTCATGATGCAGACTTGGCATTGCTGGAAATAGCTGATGCCGTGGTATTTGAAGGAGTGCCTTGCCTGGAGTTCAGTGAGGAGATGCCGCAGTTGGAGGATACCGTGCGTGCCATCGGGTACCCGATAGGTGGTAATCGTCTTTCTGTGACGCGTGGGATAGTTTCCCGCATTGATACGATACCCTATGCGCACCCGCGCAACATAGCCCACCTTGCCTTGCAGGTGGACGCCGCTATCAATCCGGGTAACAGCGGTGGTCCCGTTCTCAAGGGGGATAAGGTGATTGGTGTTGCTTTCCAGGGGCTTATGCAGGCTAATTCAACAGGGTACGTGATTCCCATGCCGGTTATCCGCCATTTCTTGAAGGATGTGGAGGACGGGCGCTATGATGGCTATGTGGACATGGGAACCCAGTTCATGCCTATGGAAAATAAGGCCATGCGCCGCCATTTCGGCATGCCGGATAATGGATTGGGCTGCCTTGTGGCAGATGTGGTCAAGGGAGCATCGTGCGATGGCGCATTGAAGCCTGGTGATGTGGTGATGGCTGTGAATGGTCTGCCGGTCGATGCCACGGCAATGATTGAGCTTGACGGTGTCCGGGTTCGTCTTGAGGAGCTGGCTGAGCGTTCATTTGCAGGGGATAAAGTCCAGTTTACGATTTTGCGGAATGGGGAATTGATGCAGACGGAGGCCACGCTTGCTCCGCTTCCTTCCATCCGTGTGCTTTCCCGCTGTTATGATGAATTGCCGCGGTATGTCGTCTATGGTGGTCTTGTGTTCCAGCCATTGGAATACAACGTTGTGCAGGATCATCAGATTTCCTCTAATGATGTCATGGTGGAGCTGGATCGCTTCACCCGTGGTGGTGAATCCGGCGTGAAGGATGACCTGGTTCTTCTTACCTGCATGCTGCCGGATGAAGTGAACGCCCGCTTTGATAATACGGGGCGGGGGCTTGTCACGAAGGTCAACGGTGTGGAAGTGAAAGGACTTTCCCACCTGTACAGCCTCCTGTACCCGGCAGAAGGTCAGAAACGCCCCGCCTACACAGTGATTGAACTGGCGGATGCTCCCCGACCGATTGTAATTGATAACGCGGTTGTTGAAGAGGCCAATAAGCGCATTTCGGAACGCTACAATATTCCGGAGGCATCTCGTTTGAAATAACTTTTTCTCTTTACCAGTATAATGATACGAACCCTTTCTCTACTGACTCTGGTTGCTTGTGTTGTCTGTGGTTGTAAACCGACAGAGCGTACGGCTCTGAAGAAAAAAACTCAGCAAGGGCAAAGTGTTGCTGTGCAACCGGAACCGCAACCGGAACCTGTGCCACCACCTGCGCCGGTGACTGAGCCGGAGGTGGTTGTAACGCCGCAGCAGCCGGTTGAAGAGCCGGCTCCGGCACCCCAGCCGGAACCGGAACCAGAGCCTGCAAACTGCCTGATGCTCGTTAATGCGACCTTGCAGGAATATAACCCCATGCGCCCATGGGAAAAAGAAACCCCGCGTGCATCCAAGTCACTGGGTGTGTTTATGGGGGAAGGGCGTGTGCTGACGGTGGGGCGTGTGGTGCGTTCTGCCACTTACGTGGAACTGCAGCTGCCGGATGCGAGCCGGGCGGTGGCAGCGCGTGTGCTGAGGTATGATGAGAACCTGAATCTGGCGTTGCTGACTGTTGCCCATGAGGAGGATAGCTCAATTTTTGAAACCCGTACGGCGCTGGCGCTCGGTGAGCCGCTGAGCCGTGGTGAAACGGCCAGCTATGCTGGTCTGATTAACGGGGTGGAGCCTGTTCATGTCGACCTGCTGGCTGAAAATGTGGGTGGCGATGAGGTGCCGCTGATGGTCATGCGCGCCGCGCGTCCCCTGCCGGAAGGGCAGACAGGTGGTTCTCCTGTGGTGAAGGATGGGCGCCTGAGTTCCCTGGGTGTTGCTTATCGTAAGCAGGACCAGCTTCTGCACGTGGTTAATGCGGAGTTGATTTCGCGGTTCCTGACGCAGAATGACGTGGGCGTGCCGGTGATTGGTGTTCAGCTGACGCCGCTTGATGATCCTTTGTTCCGTGAATACCTGAAGCTTGATAAGGCTGCCAATGGCTTGTATATCAGCAAGGTGCTGCCGGGTAGCGCGGCTGAGGAAGCCGGCGTGAAGGTGGGTGATGTACTGACGAGCGTGGATGGCATGCCTGTGGATAATCAGGGGCGTTGCAATCATCCGCGTTACGGGTTGCACCATGCGGCCGTGCTTTTGCGTGGTATCAAGGACATGGGGCAGGTTGTGACTGTTACCGTGAGCCGGGGCGGTGAGGTGCTGACCCTGCCAGTCGCGTTGAATCGCGATGCCGTGAATCATGCGCTGATTCGCCCGCAGGAGCCTGGCGCACAACCCCGTTACATCATGTGGGGCGGTATGCTGTTCCAGCCGTTGACCAGCACTTACCTGAGCGAGCTGCGCAACCGGGGGAATGGTGTGCTGCCTTTGGAACTGCAGGTGCTTGAGCAGAACCAGGAGGAAATCCGTAAAACCGGATGCACCGAACTCGTGGGGCTTACCTACGTTCTGCCGACTGCTGCCACGCAGGGCTATGATGGCTTGCGTTTCTGTCGCCTCCTGGCTGTGAATGGTCGCCCGGTGCGTTCGTTTGCAGAATTGCCCTCGCTGCTGGATGAATCCACGGATAATGGCATCATCCGCCTGGAATTCAACAAGCCGCCGTACGCGGTGTATGTGGAGCGCAACGCCGTGGATGAGGTGAATGCACAGCTTCGCCAGCAGGCTATTCCGCGCCTCCGGGTGGTAGAGTAAAAACGGCGGAAGAATTGCCGGGCTCAGGATTTTCTGGGCCTGTGGGGCTGGAGAACGCGCTTGTTATCCGTTTCCTGGTTCCGGGCGCGGCGACGGGCTTCCCGCTGCAGGTGGGCCTGCATGGCAAAGGCTTTCTTCGTGTTGGTAGCTGGGTGGTAGGAGCCATCCGGTGCCATATCGCAGGCCTGGGTGTTATCCTTGAAGCAGGCATCCAGAATATCCAGCACGCGGTGTACCAGGTGGGGTTCTTCAATGGGGACCAGTAGTTCCACCCGTCGGTCAAGGTTGCGGCTCATCCAGTCTGCGCTTGCCATATAGACCAGCGGGTTGCCGCCGTTGTGGAAATGGAACAACCGGGCGTGTTCCAGATAACGGTCCACAATGCTGGTAATGCGCGTGCAGGACCGGGCTTTTTCACTGGTCGGCGCCCAGCAGCAGATGCCGCGGATGTTGAGCTGGATTCTCACCCCGGCCTCAGCGGCTTGCTCCAGGGCGTTCATCATTTCAACATCATTGAGAGAATTCATTTTGGCGCGGATGATGGCGCGTTCCCCCTGTTCTGCACGTCGTGTTTCAGCCGCAATGAGGTCGAGCAGGCGTGCTTTCATGGTGGTGGGGGCGGGGTAAATTCGGCGGAAGCGCATCAATCGCGTGAGTCCGGTTACGGAATTGAAGAATTGAGAAGCATCTGCCCCCAGGTGTTCATTGCAGGTGAGCAGGGAGAGGTCACTGTAGATGCGGGCTGTGCTTTCGTTATAATTGCCGGTGCCAATGTGGCAGTAGCGGCGCAGGGCTCCGTTTTCCCGGCGGACAATCAGCATGATTTTGGCATGGGTCTTGAAGCCTTTTACGCCGTATACAACCTGTACACCCGAGCGCTGCAGCCGCTCGGCCTGTGCC
This sequence comes from Akkermansia sp., assembly GCA_045645565.1. Taxonomy (GTDB): domain Bacteria; phylum Verrucomicrobiota; class Verrucomicrobiia; order Verrucomicrobiales; family Akkermansiaceae; genus Akkermansia. The sequence continues at coordinate 3,940 of JAZRJB010000023.1, forward strand.
AGGTTATGCAGCTCATCAAAGCGCGCTTTCAGTTCCACCAGCACGGTGACTTGCTTTCCGGTTTCAGCCGCCCGGCAGAGCGCTGCAATAAAACGGGAATTGCCGGCTGTGCGGTACAATACTTGCTTGATGGCGATGACATCCGGATCTGCCGCTGCTTCCTCAATCAGTCTCACAACGGGTTCGTAACTTTCATACGGGTTGTGAATGAGGATATCCCCCTGGGCTATGTTTTCGAACATGCTCAGGGAAGGGTCCACACCGGCGGGCCAGCAGGGGGTCCAGGCCTGCACCTTGTGCTGGTCATTTCCCGGCTCAAAGGCCATTTGTCCGAAATCCACAAGCCGCAGCAACCCGGGAACCCGGTAGGTGGAGCCTTCATCGGCTCCGGCTATGGAGGCTATCCGGTTAATTCGTTTCTCCGGTGTTCCTGCCGGGAGTTCCAGTCGCACGCAATCTGAGAATTTACGGGCTACCAGCACGCTTTCCATTTCGCTGGCAAAGTCACCACCTTCTTCCTCTGCCACGGCAATATCTCCATTGCGCGTTACGCGGAATGGGGTCGCGCTCAGCACAGTTTCTCCCGGGAACAGTAAGGGGCAGAACTCTGCCACCAGGTCCTCCAGCATCACGTAGCCACCGCGCCCCAGTGTAGCTGATTGTACGCGGCGGGGGAGGCTATCCGGCAGGGTGATGGCCACAAAGCGCGTCTCTGCATCCTGCTCGGTTTTGAGTTCCACGCCCAGAATGAGACTGAGATTCGGCAACAGGGGCGGGTGCTCCACCTCCATGGCCAGCGGGGTCAATATCGGTGCTATGTGGGTGATGAAGTATTCCTCCAGCCCGGCGTGCTGAGCCTCGTTCAGCCCGCTTATCTGCAAGGGGCTTAACCCGGCTTCCTGCATCAGGGGCATGAGTACCGTCTGCAGCAGGTGGTATTGGTCGCTTACCATGTCCCCTGCGCGCTGGCGGATGCGTTCCAGCTGCTCACTGGGTGAAAGACCGGTGATATCCGGCTTGAATTTGCCTGTCTGCCTCAGCAGCATGAGCCCGCCAACGCGAACCTGGAAGAATTCATCCAGATTGCTGGCGCTGATGGAAAGGAATTTGATGCGTTCCAGCAGCGGCAGTTCCGGGCGCAGTGCCTGGTTAAGCACTCGCTGGTTGAATTCCAGCCAGGATATCTCTCGGTTGATGAACATAGCAGGGTACCTTGTGTCAGCCTTTCAGACTAGCACATAAGCCCCCCCAGGGTCAAGTCCGCAGTTCAATCCCAGCTTCCAAAGGCGGTTTTTATTTTTGGCGCGGTTGAATTTCCGGCATGACGGGAACCTGAGCCCCGTGCTTCGAATTGAATCACAGACCGCTCAAATTGCCGATTGCAGCGCTGCTGTAATGGTTCACACGTGTCCCAAAGATTTTGTAGAGAATAGAAATATCAGCAACATTTTGGAAGAATCCCCCCCCTCTGCGCAATAAATTGACTTTGGCGAGCC
>JAZRJB010000024.1:0-15060 GCA_045645565.1 Akkermansia sp.
CTGCGAGGGCGTAGCAAGCGAGCAACGCGAGACGCGAAGCCCCGAACCCAGGGTAAAATGAAAAACATATCAGAACCCCGGAGCGTAGCGGAGTGGGTGGCAGAAGCTTCGGCTTAGTGTTTTAGCAGAGCCTCCCTGCCCCCCCGCCAGCTGGCGGGGTTCCGGTCTTATTACTACACCATACCCAGGGCTCACGCCCTGGGCTCTATTATTGTGTCGCCCTCTCCGAGGGCTCAAAATTCCTCGGGCTTTCAGCCCGGCAAATTCCAATCGAGATGAGGGGGGCTTCTTCGAAAATGTCATTGGTGTTTCTATTGCTTACAAAATCCTTTGGACACATGTGGGGGCCGATACCCATGCAGAAATTACTTGCTTTATTTTAGCAAAATGTTACACTGAAACCGCGAGTGAATGCATCACAAAACATATGAATACGAATGAAGGTTACGGGACGGACGACAGGGAGATGACGGAGTGGAAGCTTAGTCAGCTCTTCAAGTTGCAGGCGGAGCTAGCAACCTTTGGCAGCAAGTGTGTTCCCGTGTGGAATAAGGCACTTACTGCGGAGCAGGTGAAGCTGGAGGTGGGTGAGAATAAATCTGCCAGTTTGTCTCATATCTATGCGGAGATGTGGTATGCAGCTCGAAATGGATGCACCGACATTGTTGAACACGCTACCAAGGAAAACAGAGAACTCTGCAGCTGGTTGCTGGATAAGCGTTTCTCTCTTCGTAAGGAGCTGGAGGAGTACGGTAAGAAAATCCTGCCGGAGCTTGCAGCAGCGTTGGAGGATGATAGCGAAACGCTGCGGATGACGGATAAGTATTGGCGTGAATCCTGGCAGCAGGCATTGAGAATGGTGACTGACAAGCTCTGAGCTGTATGGGCGATTGTGCTGAGAATATAGCCTTGTTCGCGGAGCATAAGGAGACTTATGATGCCTTGCTGGCTGAGGCTCGCGCCTTGCGTGAGGAGGAAATCCGGATGGCTCAGGCGTTTTCTGAGTTGCCACCGGCGCTGGCAACTGCGGAGAATTTTCAGCTCTTCATGAGGGATATTCATCATGCTCATGAAGAGCTGAGGAAACGACTGGATGCCCTGAGTGATGAACATGTGGGGCAGAAACTGGAGGATGCGAAGACCCGCTGGCAGGGGGTGCGCGAGCGACTGGAGTCCGTATTGCACGATACGTGTGAGGAGTGGATGCCTCCGAGAGATACCTTAGGATTTCTTGCTTGCGCCAACGAATATGTAAAGAAAGATATTGAGCGAGTTGAGCAACGGTTGCAGAATCTTTGTGATAACCTGCCTGCCTTGCAGGATGCATGTGTTCAGGATTTGCGGAATCATAATACATTGATTTCAAACGAGAGTGCCGCTATCAGATCGACTAACGATAACGGCATTGCAGCCGTGAACTGGCTATTGAACACGACCTCGGTACAGTTTTTGCATGATGCTAATGGTCAGTTGAGTACCCTCGATAATCATCAGCGTGCTCTGAGTGCGAAGATAGAAGAAATGAACGGTAAGTTTTCTCAACTTGTTAAGGAGTTATGTGAAATTAAATCCGAATTGCGGGTTCCTGTTGAGAAATATGAGCCTGTTCGCAGTCGCGTGGGAGAGTCCTCCCCTCTGGCGAAGTTAATTGACTATCTGAACGACAATTGCTAAGCTTGGCAATGGACTACAGGACACTCATAGAACTGAGCAGAAAACTGCGGGAACGTTACGGATTTTGTCTGGATGCTTTAAAAGCAGCAGACACTGCGTTTGATAGCCAGCGGTATGATGAAATTTTCTGGGGCGAACCGGAGGATTGGGACGAAGTAACCGATTCCCGTCAGGTGACGATAGCAAATCTGCTTCATAAGCCAGGGGCTCCCGGGGCAACCGATGAACCGGTGGAATGCTCGTATCCCCGTGTCTGTGTGTCGTTTCTGGATGGTTGCTATACTGTGCATGGACACGCTGGAGAGCTGGCGGATTGGGTAACTCTGGAGCATCTGCTGCCGTATCAGGAAAATCACTATCGCCGGGGGCAGCGGGGGTATGCCAACAACACGCCGGAGGATGCCCGGTGGATTCTGGTAGGTGCGCGTAAATCGGAGGGGCATGCGCCCATGCGCTGCGCCGGAACCCCCCGGTATGAGCCGCGAACTCCCTGCATGGATGGAGTATCTCTGCATGCTGATTTGACATGGGATGCCCTGGTGCTGCATATCTGTGGGGAAGATCATACGCTGCACCGGTTGGAGCTGCCCCGGTGGGGCGTGAAGGCCTGCCTGCATGCTCTTGGTAATGCGGATATTGCGAGCCCCGAAAATGAGTCGCGTATAAAGCACATGCTGGTCAAAAATCAGGTCATCCAGCTTCCTGGGGAAAATTGCCCGCTGCAGGTACGCCCGCAGGATTTGAGAATGGCTCCGTATGTTAATCGCTTGTGTCATCTCCTTCCGTATGCCCCGGAGGCAGAACTCCGGCTGACGGGCTGGTTTACCAGCGCGTTGCTCCGGGCAGAGGCAGAGGCATGGCTGAGCCTGCGATACAGAAAACTGCTATTTGGCTATCCTTACGATACGTGGAGATATGAATGAGTTAGCTGATAATGTGATACTTAGTACAGATGAGCTGGGGCAGGTGTTCAATCGCCCGGTTTATAATATGCAGGAGGTTATGGTATGCTCTGAGGAGGAGAGTGCCATAAGTCCGGATGTGTGGAAACGGATTGTTTTCCTGCAGATAGATTCGATTGCTTTTCGTGACCGGCGTGATATTCGCAAGGCTCTGGGCGTATTCTATGGTGTATTGCATGCTATGAATACGCGCTTCTGGTATATTATCAAAGGCGACAGCAGCGAGGGCACCATCAAATTGTACATTGGCATCATACCGGATGAATACACAAAAACCCGGGAATTGACCCACAGTCTGCTGGGTATTATGCCTGGTTGCCAGATATGCAAGGAGATGTCGAACAAGGAGAACCAGGAGCTGATCGGGGCTCTTGGCAATTTTTCAGAGTATTGCCTGGTCACCGGTATTCCGAGTTGCCATGTGGCGTGGGAGAAGCGTGACCAGTATCAGGAGGAGGAGAAGGCGCGAACCGGGATTGAGCGTATTGTGGATTCCCTGGCCGGCGAGGATTTTGCTCTTTCTGTTCTCTGCGAGCCACTTTCAGTGGACGAGCTGAGAGAATATCGCGGCAATGTGGCAGAATTGTACAACATCGTCAAGCCTTTGGCGAAGTACCACACCAATATCACCGAGGGTAAGAGTCAGGGTGCTTCAATGTCTGTCAATATGACGGTAACCCAGGGCAGCAGCAGCAGTATCAGCCGCGGAGAAAACTGGTCTGATTCATCAACCCAGGGGAGCTCAACGGGAGAAAGCACCAGCCGCGCAGCAAAAGATGGGAACGTGCTGAAACGACTGGGTAGAACCGCAGGAACATGGCTTCTCGGTGGACGACAGGCGGAGTTCAGCACGAACAGGCAGTCTGGTACCAATGAATCTCATACTAAGAGCAGGGGCGGTAGCAGCCAGGAAACGGAAGGCACGTCCCGTTCCACCAGCCACGGCAGCACAAAAACGCTGAATGTGAATGAGACTCAGTCCGTCGGCCTGAACCGTGAGATTTCCAATATGGAACTCACGGCCCTGGCAGAACAGCTGGGCAAGTTGCATAAGCGCCTGGTCAATGCCGAGGGGCAGGGCATGTGGAAGACCTGTGTCTTTTTCCATGCAAACCAGCGTACTACCCTGCAGCGCGCTGCATACGCAGGAATTTCTATCTGGAGTGGGGATGACAGCAGCTGTGATCCGATGCGCTGTATTCCGCTGACAAAGGGGGCAGGGTATCAGCGCAGCCAGCTTCAGCTGCTGGAACTTAATTTTACCGCTGATAATGAGCCAGTGCATATCTTTGGCTCGGCATACAGCAATCTGTATACCTGCCTGACTCATAATGAGCTGGCACATCTGGCTGATTTTCCGCACTGGGATTTGCCAGGTATCACCGTGCAGCAGCTGGTGGAGTATGCCCGCAGCTCACCCAGACCCAGGGCGGGGGAACCCACTATTGAACTGGGTGGCCTGATAGACCGCACCGTGAATCGCAAGGCAGATGTGAATGATATGATATCGACTGTTCGCCTGGGCTATGACCAGTTGAACAAGCATTGTTTTGTGTGCGGTGTCACCGGCTCCGGTAAATCCACCACCATGCGCCGCCTGCTTCATGAAATATCACTGCATGAAGATAAGCCGATTAACTTCATGGTGCTGGAACCGGTCAAGACAGAGTATCGCGCTCTGGAATCGGAGAAGGAAATCGGGCTGGTCCGGTTCTCGCTGGGACGTGCCGGTTGTGATTTCACGCTCAACCCGTTCTCTTTCCCGGATGGTGTGGCGTTATTCTCTCATCTGGACTTCCTGAAGGCTGCGTTCAATGCGCTGCTGGGTTCCTATTCCAGTATGCCGTTTATTCTGGAGGCCTTACTGTGCAAGGTGTACGAAGCCCGGGGGTGGAATCTGGAAACGGGGGAGAACCGCAGATTGGAGCGTAAAATGGCTAATTGTTTCCGGGAAGGTGAATCCTGGAAAATTCGGGAAGAATACATGCCGGTTATCGGCGATATGGTGAAACTGGTGGATCCCGTACTGGATGATTTCTTCGGCGATGATAAATCGGATTACCGCATCAGCCTTCGCGGTGCATTGCGTGCGCGACTGAGTTCGCTCTGCTGCTCCTTGAAGGGGCAGCTGCTGAATCGTTGCGAGAAGCAGAATTTTGCTGATTTGCTGGAGCGGAATGTGCTTTTTGAGCTGGAGGCCTTCTCTGATAATGATGAGAAATCCTTTATCATGGCCCTGCTGCTGGGGCGTATTTACGAGCATCGCCAGGTGGAATACCAGAAGGGCTGTGTGCCGAAGAATACCTTGCGCCATATTGTGGTGCTCGAGGAGGCTCATCGCCTGCTGGCCAAGGCTGAGGGGAAGGGTGAGCTGCAGGCAAGTCCGCGCAGCAAGGCGGTGGAAATTTTCAGTGATATGCTGGCAGAGGTTCGTGCCTATGGTCAGGGGATGATTATTGTGGACCAGATACCCTCCAAGCTGACTCCGGAGGTGATGAAGAATACCGAGGTGAAGATTGCGCACCGATTGCTGGCCAAGGATGACCGCGAATCTGTGGGTGCCACGATGAATTTGAACAAGGAACAGATTGAAGACCTTGCCCGCCATGATGCCGGTGAGGCTACCATGTATTTTGGCAATCTGGCCAATGCTTTACATGTGAAAATAAAGGAGAAATGATGATGAATCAGAAATGTTATTTATTTTATCCGGAGGATATAGAGCCGGATGAAGTCCTGCTGCGCCAGGCAAACTGCCTGCGCCTGCCCATAGCCTGGGTATTGAGTGGCAGACAGACTCAGGATGCCGCCCAGTGGCTTGTAGATGCCTGTGCCTATCTGGAAATTGCGAGAGGCCAGGAAATTCCGGCGCTCTGCACTGGGTATGCCCAGCTGCTGGACCTTTGCACAAAGGGACTGAGCTTGCGCTCGGATGTTGCCTGTGAGCAGCTTGAACAAATGCTCAGCAGCCATTGCCGGTATCAGCTGGCGGGGCTGGAGGAGGGTGCGGTTGCGTTCCCCCCGCTGGCGGCGCTTCCGGTGCTGCGCGATGCTGCCGCCGAACTGGTTTTCGGCAAGGGCGGGGATGAGTCACAGCTTTATTTCTACGCCCTGCGTCAGGCTGTGCTGCCTGCCGGCTGGCTGGAGAATATGGCAGCTGCCCAGCGTGTGCTGTTTGCCGATTCCAGTGATGAGTCTGCGGTTGCGGTGGGGCTGTTGTGGCAGCAGATGATGGATTTGCTGCTGCCGGAGGCTTTGCAGACGGCTGCTTTTGTGGAAAATTGCCTGTATTACACAGCGCAGGCGCTGTCGGCTGCCTATGCTGAGGAGTCCGAGATATGGACTGCTGTCACGCAATCATTTCTGGATACAATGGAAGTAGAGGAGGTGGCACAATGATGATGGGAACAACTGTTGCTGCAGCCGGGCAGGTGCTGGCTGTGGCCAGCCAGGCAAAAAACGTGGTGGATGTAGCGCTGAATTTCGAGCGGTTTTCAGATACCTGTCTGCCGCAGATGGTGCTGTTCGGCTTACTGAAGTCGGCCGGGGCGAATCCTGAGCTGCTGATGACCCTGGCGGATAAGATAAAGGGGGCTGAGGCTGCGGCGTCTGATAAGAAAGATGGTGTCGCTGCAAGGCCGGAAGGTAGCTCATCGCTGCTGGAGAAGCATTTGCCCGATGAGGAAGTGTGGTCGGTGGATGATGTTCAGGTGACGGCAAAGGCGGAGCCGGACGGTTCAAAAAGCGAGAAGGTGACCACTCTCAAGTTCCGGACGATTGAGAAGGATATCAGCTCTTTTGTCAATCTCATCCAGGTGATTGATACCATCAAGGAAGGCCGCATGCCCAGTGGTCAGCAGATAGCCCTTGCCTTGCTGGATGTAGTCGATATGTTGGACTTGGGGGTGTTTGGCCCAGAGCTGCGGAGGACCCGCCTGGAACCTCATGTCAAAGATCGTCAGATTACGGTGACGGAGACTGTCAGCGTCGCTGAGGATGTGAACCAGAAGAAGGTGAATGAGGAGCTGACGCGGGTTAGTAAAAGGACGGAAACCTATCAGCAGGAGGTGACTCTCTCAGGTGAGGGGCTGACCGAGAAAACGCTTGCAAAGGAGGAGGACAGGCAGGAGGTGTCCCAGTATCATGAGCGTAAGGAGTCGGAATTGTCTGCCTTGGAGAAGGTTCTGGGTAGCGAGGTCGAAGTGACGGAGCGTGATTATGCCATAATCGACACGGAGCATAAGCGCTTTGAACTGAATGCCGCTGGAGAGATGGAAACCGTATTCAATGAAAAGAATTCGGTGACGCGTGAGCTTTCAAGGCTTGTCACCAAGGAGTGGCGCTCCGGTTATATCTCATGGGTTCCGCTTCTGGGCTCAGGTACGGAGATTGTCCGCAAGTATCAGTACGGAGTGGAGGTTACAGTGGGCGACTGGGTGACTTTCGGGTTGGACGCGGTGTGTGTCGCTCTGATGTTTGTTCCCGGTGCCCAAGCTGGCGGAGCCGCGATGAAGGGTGGCGCGTTTGCTACCAGGATTGCTGCAACCCAGGTGAGACGCGGCCTTTCCAAGGCCGCCTTGAACCCCGGAAAGGCGGCGGGTGCCCTGCGGCGTTTCTATGATAATCCCCGCCAGGTATTTTCCCCGGAACGGATAGCAGCCAAGGCGAAGACGGTTGCGCATAACCCCATGAAGGAAAGTATGCTTAAGACGTTATCAAATCTTAGCAAGCTAGAGCAGAATGGGGTGAACGTGAAGGCTTATCTTCGTAATGAGTTTGCAGATATGGGGGCTGAAGGACGGCTGATAGCGGATACGCTGACCCGTAATCTACGCTACTTGAAACAGAATGGCTGGCTTACACCTGAGAATATTGCCCGCATGGAGAAGGGCTTGAATCCCATGGGCTACACCAAGGACGCTGTTACAGGTGTAATTAAGGAGACCTTCCGCCTGGATGTAGACCACGTCATTCCCAAGAGTCTGGAGCAGCTGTTGAAGGCGCATCCCGGTAATCTCGTCTTTCTTCCGCAGATTGATAACATCCTGAAAAGCAACAATCTGATGCGCCATGTTGTGCAGCATGTGGAACGCTTTCTTCAGGTAAAACCGGATTGGCGCCCCTCCGCGGAGTTGGTACAGAAACTGCGGGAGTTCATGGAGTCCCATCCTGATATGAAAGGGGTGGATAGAGTGCGCGAGCTACTGAGCTGAACGAAACCCTATCAAATGCATCTGCAGTCCAGAGAATGGCTGCGGATGTTTTGATATCTTTCTGCAGCACCTTGTGCAGCTCATCAAGGACCACGGCCGCTGGGTTGAGCCTTGAGTCCGAGCGTTGATTATTTGCCCGCGCCTTAAGGCGCGGACATGGCGGCAGCAACACCCTCGCCGTACTCCTTGTGACAGGCGAAGCAGTGCTCCAGGTGGCGCTGGCGGATGAATTCCGGCACACCGGCCATGGCGCGGGCTGTGTTGTCGAAAAGAGCCTGGCGCTGCTCTGCGTTCATGAGCAGGAACAGGGCGCGGGGCTGGGCGTAGTAGTCGACCTCATCGTTGGCGTAGTCCCAGTGGCCGGAATCGCCGCAGATGTGCTGGGGTGGTTCCATGAACTGCGGCTGTTCCTGCCACTCGTGGTAGCTATTGGGCTCGTAGCTGAGGGTGTCGCCCAGGTTGCCGTCGGTGCGCATCTGACCATCGCGGTGGAAGCTGTGGAAAGGGCAGCGGGGGCGATTCACGGGAATGAGGTGGTGGTTCACCCCCAGGCGGTAACGCTGTGCATCGCCATAGGCAAAGAGTCGGCCCTGGAGCATTTTATCCGGTGAGAAGCCGATTCCCGGCACCACCTGAGCGGGGTTGAAGGCGGCTTGTTCTACCTCGGCAAAGTAGTTCTGCGGGTTGCGGTTGAGCACCATTTCGCCCACCTCGATGAGCGGGAAATCACCGTGTGGCCATACCTTGGTCAAATCAAAGGGGTTGAAGGGGAAGTCGCGCGCTTCCTCATCCGTCATGACCTGGATGCAGAGCTTCCATTTCGGGAATCGCCCCTGCGCGATGGCTCGGTAGAGGTCGGAGCCGGCGCTGTCGCGGTCGGTGGCGATGAGGGCGGCGGCCTGGGCATCGGTCAGGTTGCGGATTCCCTGCTGGCAGACCCAGTGGAATTTGCACCAGATGCGCTCGTTCTTAGCGTTGATGAGCGAGAAGGTGTGGCTGCCGAAGCCGTGCATGTGGCGGAAGCCGTCGGGGATGCCGCGGTCGCTCATGACGATGGTAATCTGGTGGAAGGCTTCGGGCAGGGAGGTCCAGAAATCCCAGTTGGCGGCGGGGCTGTGCAGCCCGCTGGCGGGGTGGCGTTTGATGGCATGGTTCAGGTCGGCAAACTTGCGTGGGTCGCGCAGGAAGAAGACCGGGGTGTTGTTGCCCACCAGGTCCCAGTTGCCCTGCCGGGTGTAGAACTTCACGGCAAAGCCGCGGATATCGCGCTCGGCATCGGCTGCGCCGCGCTCGCCTGCTACGGTGGAAAATCGTACAAAAACCTCCGTTTCCTTACCGATGGATGAGAATAAATCGGCACAGGAGTAGCGGGTGATATCATTGGTGACGCGGAACACCCCGAATGCTCCGAATCCCTTGGCATGCATGCGGCGCTCCGGAATGACCTCGCGGTTCAGGTGGCTGAGCTTTTCGAAAAGCCAGGTATCCTGCATGAGCATGGGCCCGCGCGGTCCGGCGGTGAGGGAGCGGTTGTTATCGGCTACGGGAGCTCCCGCAGCAGTGGTGAGCTTGTGGTTCATGGAAGACGATAGTAGATATCGCTTCCGTGGATTTCAAGAAGTTAGCGCTATTTGTTTTGCTGAGCTGGCCGATGTCCCTGCCACGCTGGTGACGGTGAAGGATGGTATCGATATGCCGGTGGTGCAGGCCTTCCGTCTGCTGGCAGCGGTGATTCCCACCCGCCACAGCATTCTGCTGAAGGATACGCTGTGTAATGGCCTGGACAGCCTTTCCGGCCCCATGGACGGTGGTGTGAATGGTGGTGCGCTGCTGTGTGACGGTATCGGCAACGCCGTGCTGGTTCGCCGCGAGACCGACCCCGACAAGGCCGCCCGCCTGGGCTTCAACATCCTGCAGGCTGCCGGTGTGCGTCTGAGCAAGACTGAGTACGTTTCCTGCCCGTCCTGCGGTCGCACTCACTACAACATTCAGGAGTCCGCGGCCCGCATCCGCGAGGCCACCGGCCACCTCAAAGGCGTGAAGATTGCCATCATGGGCTGCATCGTGAACGGCCCTGGCGAAATGAGCGATGCCGACTTCGGTTACGTGGGAGATGCTGCAGGGAGGGTAAGGGACGCAGGCGTGAGTAATCTCCGGCTCCGGTAAGGAAATAACGGCATCGTTTCATTGATAACCCACAGGAAGGTTCAGCCGTTGGAAAAGTTAATCCTGCTCCGGAAATGGAGCAGGATTTTGAATTGGGGCTGATGAAGTAGGTTATTTAGACATCAGATAATTTCGTATAAATCCGAGGGCTGAGAAAATGACGATGACGATAGGCGAAATGAAAATGCCGACGCATATCATAAGAATAGCCATGGCTTTGAATAGGATTGAATCCATGGGTAAGTCCTCTGTTGTCCAGCTGGAAGTAGATCCGTTTTCTCTGACGACGGACCATCTTGTTACAGTCGTTGTTATGGGGGCTGTCAATATGCCGGTTACCAGGGCTGTAGATGAGAATGTGGCTATCTTTACTAGAAAATTAGCCAGAGCCATGAACCAAGGCATGGAGTTGCAGCGCATGTAATTCGGCATCATGTATGAAGCCGCGAAGACGGGAATTAAAATCAGTCCCCCTAGAGAGAAGGTCAATACGCAGAATAAAATACACAGAACAACAACTGCGGTCAGCACTTTCTCTGAGGATGATAATTCACGTTGCTGAGCATAGTTCAGCTCTTGGCCATATTCGTTCAGGCACGCAATTTCGTCAGGGTTCAAACTGGGTAGATGCTTGAGAAGGTGTAATTCTTTATAACCGGCAACAACTTCTTGTCTTGAAGAAAATAATTTTTTGACTATAACTTCGTTCCCGTCTTCTGGTTGCAAGGAAAATTCCTTGCGATTATCGAAGAGTGAGTGAAGGTCTTCAAACTCTGGGCGGGTAGATTCCCGCGACCATACCTTTTGTTCATCACAAGGTAAATCTTCCCATTTGCGCCGGTATTCCATGAAATACAGAATGCCCATCACGGGAAGGCTAATCAGCCAAGTGATTCCAAAAATATTGAATATGATTTCCCAGATGCTGGTTTCCTCTTCTTGTGGAGCGGAGGATGAGGTTTCGACTCTGGTATTATTATTGGTGTGGCTGGTCTTTGGGGTTGTTATGGAAGTATTAATGTCTGCTTGAGTCGTGTCAATCTGTTGTGCGATGGCTGGCTTTTCGGTATCCGCAGGGCTGGCAAGTGTGCGTGTTGAGCATAAAATCGAAGCACTAAGTGCTGTTATGAGAGCAATGAATATTTTGTGCATAGTGAATATTGATGTTTGGTTCTAGATTGTTTATTGTTAATGCTGTGTGACTGTGGTGCAACCGGGGCAGTTTCTTACCCAGTGGCCGGGAGATATTTCGATGAGCTCGGGAATGCGGTCGGTGAGGCAGAGCTCGGGCTTGCCCTGGGTGTTGCGGGGGCGGAAAGCGCAACCGCGTACAGGCTCACGCAGGGTGGGGGGCAGACCGGGAATTGTCTGCAGGCGGCTGCCTTTATCTGCCGCGCTGGGGATGGAGGCCATGAGCGCGCGGGTGTAGGCATGGCGAGGGTGGCGGATGAGTTCCTCTGCCGGGGCGCTTTCGACAATGCTGCCGGCATACATGACCTGGATGCGGTGGGCATATTGGCGCACAACGCCCAGGTCATGCGTGATGAGGATGATGGCGGTGCCGAGTTCCTGCTGGCGGGCGCGGAGGAGGTCGAGCACCTGTTTCTGCACGGTTACATCGAGCGCTGTGGTGGGTTCATCGGCAATGAGAATCTGCGGGCGGGTGATGAGTGCCATGGCAATCATGACGCGCTGGCGCATGCCGCCGGAAAATTCATGCGGATAGGCTTTGGCGCGTTTTTCCGGGTCGGGTATGCCGGTTCGGGCGAGTTCCTGCACGGCAAGCCGGCGGGCTTCCTGCCAGCTGAGCCCCCGGTGCAGCACAAGAGGCTCGGCCACCTGGTCGCCGATGCACATGCAGGGGTTCAGGCAGGTCATGGGATCCTGGAAAATCATGGAAATGCGCTTGCCACGCAGCTTGGCATGCTCTTTTTCCGGTGCGTGCAGCAGGTCTATGCCATCGAACCAGGCGTGGGAATCCTGCCCGATGCGGGCAGGCGGGCTGGGTAGCAGCCCCATGAGGGTGGAGCAGGTCACGGATTTACCGGACCCGGATTCCCCCACAATGCCGAGGGTTTCTCCGGCGTGCAAATCAAAGGAAACCCCGTTGACGGCGTAGTTCACCCCGGCGCGGGAGTGGAACTCTACCGTGAGATCTCGTACCTGGAGCAGGGGGGGATTCATCGCGCTTGCTCAAAGAGTTCTTCCAAAAGCTCCATGCCACGGGCTGCTCGGTAGCGGGTGGGGCGTTCGCTATAGCAGCCGAGTACTTCGACCTGCCATTCGCGGGGAATACCGCATTGGCCGTAGACGGCTCCCAGCAGTGCTCCGGCAATGGCTCCATTGGTATCCGGATCTCCGAGTTTGTTGACGATGCTGCACAGCGCGGCTGGGTAATTCTCTGCGTGCAGCAGCCAGTAGTAGGTGCATTGGAATGCGATTTCCACCCACCCTGCCTGGGGATAATATTCAGGTTCCTCGAATTCGGCTGCGCGCAGCCGGCTGAGCAGCTTCATGTCTCCCAGCTCTTCTGCTCTGTTGCAGGCTGTGGTGTATATTTGCCGGGGAGTGTTTCCATGCATGGCCAGAATGAGGGACTCCACGTAGATGATATTGGCGTGGATGCAGCGTGGGTTGATATGCGTTATCTTGCATTCCTTGATAGCGGCGTTCACCCAGTCCCACTCCGGATGCAGCACTGCATACATGGCTATGGGGGCTACGCGCATGAGGGCCCCGTTTGCCTGAGAGTCAGGGTTGAAATCGCCATTGAGCGCGAAGCGGATGGTGATGCCCACGTCATCCGGGTCAGAGGAGAGCCAGTCGATGTACTGTGCCTGGGTTGCCATGCTGTTGAAGCCTTGTTCATTGAGAAGACTGCGGAGCAGGGCTATGGCCATTTCTGAATCATCAGTGATTTCGCCACTGTTGCGGGTATCTGTGCATCCCCAGCCACAGACCATGCCGGTGATGCCGGATGGGTACATGCTGCATAAATCACCTGGACTGTGGAATTCGAGCGGAGCCCCCAGGGCATCGCCGCACATGAGCCCCATCATGCATCCGCGGATGCGGTCCTCCTGCGCGATGCCGCTCTCCGTTTCGCAGCAGGTGCAGGGCGTGGTGTTCGCCTTGGTGGCTACGAGCGGAAAATTCCGGGAAAGCGGGTAATCATCCACTTTAATGAGCTCCACGCCGTACATTTCTGCAATGGCTGGTGCCTGGGATGTGGCGTAATCCTCACCGTAGTAGATGGTTTTCACTCCGTGGGCGCAGAGAGCCTGCATGCATGAGGTGCAGGGCATGGTGGTGCAGGCCACTATCTTGGCTTCGCCTCGCTTGAACAGACTGCACAGGTTGATTTCGGCGTGCAGCATGTATTTCTGCCGTTCATCGCGGGAGGCCCAGAAGCCTTCCGGTGCGTCGAATCCGGGGAACAGACCATTGTATGCCGTGCCGATGACGCGGTTGTCTTTATCCAACGCAGCCGCGCCCACCTTGCGAAAGGGGTCTTCGGAACGCAGGGCTGCCACATGGGCCAGCGCCATCACATATTGCGGAATCGGCAGACGGTTCATGCGTGTATGATAACATATTGCCCCCTCAATGCAAGGTGTTTCGCGTATGCAGGTGCGGAAAATCCTGTCAGAAAGCTAGTCTGCCCTTGCCATGTGGGGTGGAAAGGAGTAAAGTATGCGCCATGAACATCCAGCTCTTCAAAGACCTCTGCGAGGCAACCGGCGCGCCCGGTTTTGAGTATGGCATCCGTGAGCTGGTCATCAAGGAGATGACCCCGCTGGCGGATGAAATCAAGGTGGACAACGTGGGTAACGTGGTGGCTCTTATCAAGGGTAAGTGCTCGGAAAAGAGCATCATGTGCGCTGCTCACATGGACGAAATCGGTTTCATCGTGCGCTACATTGATGATAACGGCTTTATCCGCATCCTGCCCCTTGGCGGCTTTGACCCCAAGACGCTGACTGCTCAGCGTGTGATGGTGCATGGCACCAAGGACCTGCCCGGTTGCATGGGGGTGAAGCCCATTCATGTGATGAGCCCCGAGGAGCGCACCAAGATGCCCCAGGTGACGGATTATGTGGTGGATCTTGGCATGAGCAAGGAAGAGGTGGAGAAGTATGTTTCCATCGGCGACTCCATCACCCGCATCGGTGACCTGGTGGAAATGGGTGATTGCCTGAATGTGAAGAGCATTGACAACCGCGGTGGCTGCTACATGCTCATCGAGGCTGTGCGAGCCATTAAGGAAAGCGGTAATCTGCCTGAGTATGACCTCTACGCCGTATTCACGGTGCAGGAGGAGGTTGGCCTGCGTGGCGCCCATGCTGCAACTCTGGCCATCAATCCTGATTTTGCCTTTGCTCTGGACGTGACCATCGCGTTTGATACCCCCGGCAGCGGCGCTCATGATAAATGCACGGTTCTGGGCAAGGGCACGGCTGTGAAGGTGTATGACGGAACGCTCATCACCGACCCCCGCATGGTGAAGTTCATGACGGCTCTGTGCCAGGAGAATGAAATTCCCTACCAGCTGGAGTTGCTGGCAGCCGGTGGTACGGATGCCGGCGCTATGCAGAAGTTCACCGCCGGTGGTTCCATCACGGGTGCTATCTCCATCCCCGTGCGCAACGTGCACCAGAGCATCGAAATGGCCCACAAGGTGGATATCGATGCCAGCGTGAACCTGCTCACCGCCTGCTTCACTTCCCTGACCCGCTGGGATTGGAGCTGGAAGCAGATGAACCGCACCTTGGCTCCCAAGGCTGATTGCGCTGCGGCTCCCAAGAAGAAGGGCTGCTGCCGCAAGAAGAAGTAAACTGCAGAGCAGATTATTTGAAAAACGAGCATCAGGAATAATCCTGATGCTCGTTTTGTGGGTACGACCGACGCGATATGCGCACTGCGGTGAAAGTCCGCGCGGAGCCGCGATGATGCGGAATCCCAGACCTGAAGAACAACTGCGGGGAGGTAACGAACCGTGGAAAAGGAAGTTCGAGGGGAAATCCCGACTGTACGAACAGGAACTG
>JAZRJB010000025.1:0-7115 GCA_045645565.1 Akkermansia sp.
GGTGAATTGCAAGTTTAAATGCGACACATTGTGAAAAAATGCATACTCAGTTTATTGCAGGGTAAAAATGCAGACCGATTTCCTTCGCCTTGTCTTTTGCAGACATGCCGGCGAAAAGTTTTCTGGGGTTTTTGTTCATCCAGTGAGCTAGTTTCTGCACATCGCGCTGGCGTAATTTATCAAACGTGCTCCCTTTCGGAAGAAAACGCCTGATAAGCCTGTTCGCATTCTCATTACTCCCCCGCTCATAAGAGGAATACGGATGAGCAAAATAGACTTTTGTGCGTTTCTTGTTCTTGCTGAATACAGATTTTTCAATACCCTCAAAGTTCTGAAACTCAATACCATTATCACAAGTAATACTCTTGAATAAGGTGTGAAATTTTTCTAGCCCGAGCCTGCGCTCCAGACGGTTAATTGCAGAAATAACACTTTTCTGGGTTTTGTCTTTGATGAGGATGATATGCTGAAAGCGAGTTGTTCGTTCAGTGAGGACAAGAAGAGCCTTTTTACCCCCTCTGGCAGCAATGACCAGATCCATTTCATGATGCCCCGGTTCTGTTCTATCATTGATTTGAGCAGGGCGGTTTTCAATGCTCTCACCTTTAAGCTTCTTGTGTTTACGGCATGGGAGAAGTGTTTCTCGTTTTCGTCTGCGATAACGGTCCATTGGTAGTTGCTCAGGTTTTATAGGAAACTCATCTTTACCCACTTGGTTATAGAAAGTCTTCTCGCAGAAATCTATCTTGTGCCCCTGTCTGGTTAATACTTCCATGGCAGCATAAGGCGATAGTCGTTTTTCTGTTATCAAGGAAGTTAAGCGTTCCATAAGCGGATGCGCCTGGTGAAGTTTGGGATGCCGACCGCCGCCACCTTGATTCTTCTCGTAATTACGTTGAGCAACATCCCATTGATAGATGTAACTTACAGATAAATCCGAATTAACGTGAGCCGTAAGCCCTCTTTGAATCTCTCGGTATATGGTTGAACGATGACGATTGAGCCTGCGGGCAATTTCAGCGACTTTCACTTTCTCTTTGAGCCAACGTTCGATTTGCTGACGCTCAATGAGGGTTAAATGCTTGCTTTCATGTAACGCTTTGGTACAATTTGCCTGGGTGCTTTTCATATAGGTACGTGTTGTTTGTATTAGTTTCAGTCCTGGCATTATGCCACCTACAACACCGGAAAGCACCCTTTTTCTGTTTCATCACGGTCTGCGGGGGAAGGACTCATTGCCGTCCTTCCCCCACACCCCCATCCAGGCTAGGGCAGTTTGGGCACCTTTAGTGACTTTTGAGGAGCTTTCCGGTGTCGCATTTGTTTTTACACTTCTCATTTCTCTGCCCGCTCTGTCAAAACCGTGTTTACGTGTTGACTTTTGGAACAAAAGGGCGTAGAATGGCGCGCGTATGACCACAAACGCCAAGAGCTACAAAGACACCATCTTCCTGCCGGACACCACGTTCCCCATGCGTGGTGATCTCACGACCAAGGAGCCGGCTCGTCTGGAAAAATGGGAGAATGAAAAGCTTTATGAGCGAATTATAACGCGCCGTAAGGCGCAGAATGCCCCTCGTTTCGTGCTGCACGACGGTCCTCCCTTCGCCAACGGCGATGTTCACATGGGCACCGCTCTGAACAAGATACTCAAGGACCTCATCGTCAAGAGCAAGACGATGGCCGGCTACTACGCCCCCTTTATCCCCGGCTGGGACTGCCACGGTCTCCCCATTGAAGCCAAGGTTGTCAAGGAATTCCAAGGCCTGGAACCCGCTGAAATCCGCCGCCGCTGCACGGAGTTTGCCCTGGGCTTCATTGACCAACAGCGCGTTTCCTTCCGCCGTCTCGGCGTATTCGGTGACTGGTTCAATCCGTACATCACCATGGAGCCTAAGTATGAGGCTGATATCCTCCGCGTTTTTGCCAAGCTGGTGGAAAGCGGTGCTGTGTACCAGTCCATGAAGCCGGTGCAGTGGAGCTACGCCCACCACACCGCCCTGGCTGAAGCCGAGGTGGAATACATGGAGGACACCTCCACCGCCATTTACGTAGGCTTTGAGATGGATGGCGCTGTGTGCGGCATCGAGGGCTGCGAAATGGTCATCTGGACCACCACTCCCTGGACCCTGCCCAGCAACCTGGCCATCGCCCTGAACCCGGATTTCACCTACGTGGTAGGCCGCTACGCCAAGGATGGTGCCGAGCGCAAGTTCATCATCGTGCGTGAACTCATCGAGACTGTTTCCGCCAAGACCGGCTGGACTCTCGTGGAGGAACTGGCCGCCTTCAAGGGCAGCGAGCTGGAGAAGCGCACCGCCCGTCATCCCTTCCTGAACCGCGAATCCCTCATCATCAATGCCGCATACGTGACCACAGATGCCGGTACAGGCGCTGTACACATTGCCCCCGGTCACGGTGCAGATGACTACATTGCCGGCATGGCCTACGGTCTGCCCGTACTCTCCCCCGTGGATGACGACGGCAACTACACCGCAGAATGCGGTCTGCCCCATCTGGTTGGCAAGCATGTCTTCCAGAGCAATGAGGACATCATCACCGTGCTGGTGGAGGGCAGCCGCCTCCTCGCCCGCGAGGAATTCACCCACCAGTACCCGCACTGCTGGCGCTCCAAGACTCCCATCATCTTCCGCGCTGTGAAGCAGTTCTTCATCAGCATGGAGAAACTGCGCCCCGTGGCACTGGAGCAGATTGACAAGACTGAGTGGATGCCCGCCTGGGGCCGCAACCGCATTTACAGCACCGTGGAAGCCCGCCCGGACTGGTGCATTTCCCGCCAGCGCACCTGGGGTGTGCCGCTGCCCGTGTTCTTCGATGAGAATGACCAGCCCGTGCTGGACGCCGCCATCGTAAACAAGGTGGCTGACCTGGTGGCCGCACACGGCACCAACATCTGGTTCGAACTCACCAGCGGACAGCTTTGCGAGAAACTGGGGCTGCCCACCAACCTCAAGAAGGGTAAGGACACCCTCGACGTGTGGATTGACTCCGGCTGCTCCCACGTGGCCGTGCTGGAGCGTCACCCCGAACTCTGCGCTCCCTGCGATGTGTACCTCGAGGCCACGGACCAGCACCGCGGCTGGTTCCAGAGCTCCCTCATGCTTTCCTGCGCCTGGCGCAATGCTGCACCTTACAAGAAGGTACTCACGCACGCCTTCGTGGTGAACCAGGACCGCTCCAAGCTTTCCAAGAGCGCCCAGGGTACCTACACCAAGCCCACCAATGCCAAGTACTTCTATGAGAAGTACGGTGCAGACATCGTGCGTCTGTGGGTGAGCAGCGTAGACTGGCAGAACGAGGTTCCCTTCGGTGAGGATCTCTTCAAGCAGATTACCGACCCCTACCGCCGCCTGCGCAACACCCTGCGCATCCTGCTGGCTAACCTGAAGGGCTACAACGGCGAGCAGCCGGAGAAGCTCGACGCCACCGATGCCTGGATTCTCGAACGCACCAACACCCTCATCCGCGAGGTGCGCGCCGCCTACGAGGGCTACGAATTCCGCAAGGTCTTCATGGCCATCAACCAGTTCTGCACAAACGACCTCTCTGCCCTGTACATCGACATGACCAAGGACAGCTTGTACTGCGATGCCGCGGATTCCCCGCACCGCATCAGCAAGCAGTTCGCCATTGCCCGCGTGTTCGATGTTCTGGTGAAGCTGCTGGCCCCCGTGCTGGCATACACCTGCGATGAAGCCTGGGAACACGCCGGCAACGCTGGCTCCGTTCACGAACAGGACTTCCCCACCGCAGATGCCGCATTCGACGCGGGTCTCACCGCCACCTTCGACCGTCTGCAGCAGATCAAGAGCGTAATTCAGGTGGCCATCGAAGCCCAGATCAAGGTCAAGGCATTCAAGAAGAACAACGAGGCTGCCGTGACCCTCACCGTGCCCACCACGGAGGACGCCGCTGTACTCGCCCTGCTGCAGGACAAACAGTTTGCCAAGGAGTTCTTCATTGTGGCTGACCTGGAGGTAACCACTGGCAACGAACTGGCAGCTACGGCTGCCATGACGCCGCACGCCATGTGCCCCCGCTGCCGCCGCTACGAACCCGCGGTCAACGACGAGGGTCTCTGCGAGCGTTGCGCCGCCGTCATGGCCTGAGTTTTATCAACAACCTAATAACCAAACGGACAGGCGCACTCCCGGAACGGAGCGCGCCTGTCGCATCCCAACCCAGCAATTGCAACACCATGCCCCGCCGCATCTCCATCTGGCTCATCGTCCTCATCGTCGTTCTCTACGCACTTGACCAAACCTCCAAATGGGCCATAGTACTCAACTTCCCCTTTGACTGGGAACATTCCTTCAGCTCAAAGCTCATCCCCGTCATCCAGGGAAGCGATCTGATGAACTTCTTCCTGGTCCGGGTGCACAATACCGGTGTGGCATTCGGTACCGGGCATGGCACAGCGTGGGCTCCTTTTGTGTTCCTCTGCGTGCAGATTGCCGCGCTCGTGTGGTTCTACCGTCTCTTCCGCACAGGCTTCTTCTCCACCCGCAGCCTGCGTGTTGCCTGGGCGCTCATCACCACAGGTATCCTCGGCAATATGACAGATCGCCTTGTGCAGGGATTTTTCATTCCCGGGGCTGAGGACAAAAGCTTTTTCACCAACCTGATGAGCGGATACGTGGTCGATTTTCTGGATTTCTCCTTCCCGTGGATAACCACAGAAATGTATCCCTACGGATACCACTGGCCCTCGTTCAACGTGGCTGATTCCTGTGTCTGCACTGCGGCGGTTCTCTTCATCATTTCCAGTTTCTTTGTCAAGAAAGAGGAGGAGAAAAAGTCATGAAGCACTACCTTCTTCCCCTGCTGCTGGCCCTTCCTGCCCTTGCTGGGTTCAAGCAGACCACGCAAATTGTTCCGTTAAAATTCGGACAACAGTCTGCCACCGTTGTATTTGAAACCACCGGGGACGCCATTAAGCATGCCAAGCCGCACTGCGATTGCACCCAGGTGAAAACCCACGGCGGCAAACTCACCGCCACGGTTGATACCCACACCTTCGACCGGGATGTGGAGAAAACTATTACCGCCAAAACCACTGATGGGCAGGAAGTGACGCTGAGCATGCAATTCCGCGTACCTCAGGCCATGCAACTTTCCTCCCGCAGCCTGGTCTGGGCATGCGGAGCAGCACCCCTGCCGCAAGTGCTTAAAATCTCTCTACCCAAGGGGGGACCTGTCACCCACATTGCCAATGCGGCCCTGAGCGGAGACGCGTTCGAATACACCCCTACCGTCGTCAGACGTGGCAGAGAATACACCGTGACCGTCACGCCGCTGAACACCAGAAAGCCAGTACTCAACCGCCTGGTTCTCACCACTGATTCAGCCGACCCTCGCTACCAGCGCCAGATTATCTACCTGCAAATCAAAAAGAAATAAGGTTCCGCAGGCTCATGCCCTCAGGGGCAATTCAGGGTCTTCTCAGCCTCAGCAATCAGGCGCGCCACCCGCAGGGCTTCGGGCACGTTGAGGAATCCCTTATCAGGGGAAACGCGGTGACCGTAGGTATATTCCATAACCAGGTCCCCCCTGCCCCCGGGACGCAGCACCCGGGCAGTGATGATGCCCGGCTCCAGCGGCCAGGCATGGCGCTGCACCCCGCGCCACCAGTTGGCGCGGTATACCAGCAGTCGTCGGTCAGTGAGCAGATACAGCGTGCGGCGCAGCTGCCGCTGCTGCATGAGCGGAATAATCAACAGCAGCGGACAAAGCAGCGCCAGCAGAAAAAGCGGTAGCGTAGCACTGTTCACCACCGGCTGCTGCGGGCGGCCATGCCACAGCAGTGTTTCTCCAGGCAGCAGTTCTGCCTGCAGGCGGGTCTGTTCATCGGGCGTCATCATCATTCTTGCAAAGTTCCTGAATCAACGTGGCTACATGCTCCACCTCCGGCACGGCCTGCAGCCCGAAAGGCACAGAGCGGCCGGTCTGGTGGGTGCCGCGCACCTGCATATTGTAGCCAAAAATCAAATCCCCGCTGCCGTCCTCCTGCACCGTGTAGCGCTGCAGCAAACCGGGACGCAGCTTCCAGCCATCCATTTTCTTCACGCGGCCAAGAAAACCGGGATAAAGCTGCATCACTCGCCCGGTCGTAACCAACAGCAGCGTACGGCGAAGTCTGCGGCGGTGTCGCCAGGGAGCCGACAACAACAAGCATGTCCCCCACCAGGCGGGCAGCGAGCACAAACCGAAGCCCCAGCCGAGATCCTGCGCCAGCCACACCCAACCCGTGCAGATAGCCAGCGCCAGCACGCCACCCATCATCGACATGACCGTATCCACGGTGAACAACTCCGGCACAGGGCGACCCTGCCAGCGGATTTCCTCGCCGCTGCGGAGCACCTGTTGCAGATATTGCTGTTCCGGCAGAGTCATCATGAGTTTTCGCGTTCAGCTATGGTCTTTTCCAGAATTTCCTCCACCAGCCGCACATCGCGGATATCCATAAAACCGACACTTTCATCCTCCCTCAGGCCAAAGACCAGGTTTCCGCAGCCGTCCCTTGCCTGGTCATTACTGAACACCATATCCGGCTCCAGCGGCCAGGATTTCACCTCCCAGCCGCATACAATCGCCCGACGATTGGTAATCACATAGACTGTACTCCGAAGTCTGGCGGCATGCATCCGTGGAGCGATGATACACGCAACGATGGGCACCATGAAAAACACAATGGCCATTACCCAGCTGAGAATCTCGCCCATCATTGAGTCCGTGTTCACTCTATCCTGACAGAGGAAATACAGCATCACCGCGCCGAAAAGTCCGAAAAGCGAGAAAAAAAGCACCCCCACCACGCGGTTCACTCTGTCGGTCTCAAAATGCCTGATAACAGGCTGCCCCGCCCAGCGCACCTGTTCACCGGGCTGCAGGGCTTTCTGCACCTTGCCACACATCCTGGGGCTCAGCCCGAAATCTCTGAGGTCGGGGGATTTCATGCTTTCACCCTTTCTGCGATAGTCTTTTCCAGAATTTCCTCTACCAGGCGTACATCACGGAGATTCATGAAGCCCACCTCATCAAAGAGGTGTTTGCAGTCAGGATCGGTGCTGGGACGCAGGGCAAAGACCAGATTC
>JAZRJB010000026.1:0-31765 GCA_045645565.1 Akkermansia sp.
CGGGATTTCCCCTCGAACTTCCTTTCCCACGGTTCGTTACCTCCCCGCAGTTGTTCTTCAGGTCTGGGATTCCGCATCATCGCGGCTCCGCGCGGACTTTCACCGCAGTGCGCATATCGCGTCGGTCGTACAAAAAAAGCCTGCCCGGAACAGGGGCAGGCTTTCGGGAAATCAACAGCAGGAATCAACGGCGACTGCGATTCTTAGCAACGGCGCGCTTGCGCGGCACAGCCTTGCGCTTGGTCACAACCTTGCGCTTGACCACAACCTTGCGCTTGGCCACAAGCTTGCGCTTGGCCACAACCTTGCGCTTGGTCACAACCTTCTTGCGGGCAACAGCAGAACGACCACTGCGGGTGGAACTGCGGCGCTGAACCTTACGGGAGGATGCCATGGAAGACCGGGGCACATAGGCGGGAACCGGTGTGCGGGAGGTGCGGATAGCGGCGGGCACTCCCTTGCGCTGGTCATCGGCACTGTAGTTGCGCCCTTGCTGATCAACAAAGTGCTTGCGATAAGCAGGGTCAACCTGATTGATGCTGGTCACAGCATCCGGAAAATTGTAGTACTTCATTTCCTTCCCCCCCTGACAGGCTGTCAACAGACACCCCACGAGGGCAAACAAACAAAGTATGAACTGACGAGTGCTAGCCATGTTGAGAAAAAAGTTTCAGGGACAGATTGCTTCAATAATGCGAACAGGAATGCTGATGAGGAAACCAGCCAGCCCGGTCACAATACTGCAGGAGGAGAGGCAAGTTACACATACCAGGACTACTCCCAGCTGCACAGTCCGTTTCGCCACGTTCAAAAGAAATGTTTTCATAATAAGATGCGCGGTTTAACATCACCATGCTGTTTCCTACCCCGCCAACCGTATATTAGCACATCCCCCCACCCCCTGCCAATACTAAACTTTTCTAAACAATCATTTTTCGTCGAGTATGACTTGAAATCTACGATTTTACGGGTACAATATCGCGCAGATGCCCGCATTTCCGACAGATGAACGCCTGAATTTATGTCTTGAACTCGAAAAATTCGCTTTCAAGCACCCGGAACAGAAGATAACAGCCGACAAGATGCTTGAATTCATCTGCCACACGCCCGACTGTTTTGAGCGCAGTCATGCAAGCGGGCATATCACGGGTTCTGCATGGCTGGTCAATCCGGCAGGAGATAAGGCACTGCTCACACTGCACCACAAATTACAACGATGGATGCAGACAGGCGGGCACGCCGATGGTGACGCCTCGCCGTTGAATGTAGCCCTGAGAGAAGCGACCGAAGAAAGCGGCATTCAAGGCATAAAGCCCATCAGCTGTGAGATTTTTGATATCGACATTCACACCATTCCCGCCCGCCTGGCAAAGGGGGAACCGGAACACCTGCACTACGATGTGCGCTACCTGCTCCAGGCTCCGGATGAAGCATTCACCCTGTCAGCAGAATCTGATGACCTAGCGTGGTGGAGCGCAGATGACGTGAACCAGCACAGCCATGAGCTGGATGCATCCGTTCTCCGCATGGCAGAGCGGTATTTCCAGTGCTGAACCGCGTGAGCCCCAAATACAGGCCGCAGGCAAGCGGCATCCGAAAGCCTGTGAAACGGGGTTTAAGAGCCGCTCACATAAACGCAGAAAGAGAGCCATTGCTGGCTCTCTTTCCGGAATGCTATCAGAAATTGATTTGGAACGGGCTTTATTCCTCCTCAGCAGCAGGGGCTGCGTTGGTCTTGGCAGATTTGACCATGGCATCCGTCTCTGCCAGCACGTCATCAATTGATGCGGCAGCAGGAGCCGGAGACTTGAGGCTCTGCAGCGTTGCATGATAAGAAGCAGAACGCTCCTCTGCATAAATGAGAGAATACACAGCCGACTGGCGCTTATCGTAAGCAGCACCCTTCTCCTCTGCGAGCATAACAGCGGTCTTGAATTCCTTATTCTCGAGGGAGGCATCAGCACCGAGCTTCAGAAGCGCATTCACAACGCTGTCATTACCACGCATGGCGGCAAGCATGAGCGGCGTGTAGCCATTGGCTTCCTTGGCATTGATATCAAGCCCGGCTTTGATAAGCATGGCAACAGAGTGAGGCATGCCGCTCCAGGCAGCCCAGTGCAGAGCGGTAAAGCCATCTTCATCCGTAGCATGGAGATTGACACCGGGAGAATCAAGCAGAGCTTGCACATAATAGGTACGGTCAGCATCCTTGGCAAGGGAAAGCTTCGGGTTGTTGAAGTTCGTGTACACAGCCCACATGAGCGGGGTACGACCCGTGCTGTCGGGCGTGTTCACGAAATCATTGTGCTTCTCGCATCCCTCCGCAAATTCCTTCAGGAAGATTTCGTCCTTGCCGTCCACAACGCCACCCTTACGGATGAGCGAGACGAGAGAGTCCGTCACCTGAACGGATTCAAACGGTTTCATGGCAAGGTTGCAAGCATACCCCAGGGCGCCCATGATGCACACCAGGATGCACATATCCTTGATGATGGGGAGCCATTCAGTCTTGTGTTGAGTATCAGACATGGTTGTGAAATCAGGCGTTAGCGTTTACAGTATTTTCTTCCTCGTCCTTTTCCAGATCAGTTTCCTGAGCGGTTGTCTCCTCAGGATTATCGGAAACGAAGCTATCCTTGGTCAGAATGATGGCGAGCGGGGAAATCAGAGCCATGATGAGATAGATGGTCCACATGAACTCAGGGGAATCCCAGAAACCGATGTGGCCGGTAACCATCTTGGCGGCAATACCATCGAAGCAGAGGTAGGAAACCAGCAGACCACCAACCACGCCATTAATCGGCTTGGCAATGAACATGGGCAGCGCGGAAAGAGACATGTAGGAAGCCACCTTGTCCTTGGGTGCCACACGGGCTACATATTCGGAGAATCGGGGGCTGAACAGCAGCTCACCGAAGGCGAAGATGAGAATCTGCAGGAAGATGGCCACAAAGTAGGCCTGACCAATGGTCTCAATTCCGGGAATGATGAAGTATGTCTGCGGCGGCACTGCCATGAGCAGCAGTGAGCAGGCGGAGATGCTCATGCCCGTAATCATCAGCTTCACGGTGGAGAACTTGTTGAGAATCGGGATAATGAGAATAAGACCAGTGATAATGACAAAGGGGTTCAGGGAGTTCATGAAACCGAGTTTAAAGTCGTCACCAATGGTGCGCAGGTAGTACTGCGGCATCACCAGGAACTGCAGCGTGAACACCAGGCGCACACCAAGGGTAAGCACCAGGAATACGATAAGCTTCTGGAAAGCACGCTCACGGGCCACCTGAGCAATCAGCTGCAGCGGGCGCTGGGCGGATTTCTCCGTCTTCACAATACGTTCCTCCGGAACAGCAAAGAAATCTTCATCAATGAAGCGGGTGAAGATGAAAGCGATGCAGTTGCAGGCGGTACCGAAGTTAATCACCCACAGCAGACCGTCAATATCACCCTGCCACTTGAGCAGCGGGTCCACAATGGCGAAACCGGCCAGCAGAGCGCCCACATTCATGAACAGGTAGTAGAAATTGGAACCTGTGGGGCGGGCACGCAGCGTGGTGAAAGGGCGGATGGAGGTCGTGATACAGGGGCTCATGAATGCCGTACCGAAGGACATCATACCGATGCCTGCCATCACGAAATAGCGGGAGTCATCCTGGCTGAGCTGCAGGATTTCGGTGCCGAAATCAGCACCCATGCCCAGCACCAGACGACCACCAATCAGCATGATGAAACCAATGAGGTAGGTGCGGCGCAGGCCGATGATATCGCAGATGGTACCCACAGCAAACACAAAGAGGGATACGAACAGAGTGTACATACCCACCCAGTACGGGGCATCCGCATCACGGAAGCCGCAGTACTTGTTCAGGAACAGGGAGAACACGATGATGAGCGTAAAGTAGGACAGACCGTCGAAGAACTGAATGAAGTTCGTCAGCCAGAAGTTCTTACCACACTCACGAAGCACTCCGAACTCGGAGAAATACTTGGCGATGAAGTTTTGTTTTTTATCGTTCATGGTTCTAGTTCTATGAGATTATCAGGCGAGCACAGCCCCCTTGCTGGCATTGGTGGCGAGTTTGCGGTAACGCTTGAGCCACTTGCTGGGGATTTCCTGCATCGTGGGTTGCCACACCGCACGGCGGGCGGCAATTTCATCATCGCTCAGCTCCACATTCATACTACGGGCAGGAATGTCAATGGAGATGATATCACCATCCTTGAGCAGACCGATAAGGCCACCCTCAGCCGCCTCAGGAGAAACATGACCAATACAGGCACCATGCGTTGCGCCGGAGAAACGACCATCGGTAATGAGGGCCACGCAGTTGCCCAGGCCCTTACCCATGATGTAGCTGGTGGGGGCAAGCATTTCCTGCATACCGGGACCACCCTTCGGACCTTCATTGCGGATGACTACCACATCACCAGGCTTCACCTTGTCTGCAAGAATGCCGGCGCAGGCGTCTTCCTGGCTCTCGAAAATAACAGCCGGACCGCGGTGCACCATCATCTCAGGCAGCACACCGGCCTTCTTCACAATGGCGCCCTGCTCTGCCAAATTGCCGAAAAGCACCGCCAGACCGCCATCCTTGGAGTAGGCGTTGTCAAGCGTGCGGATGACGGCAGGGTCCTGAGTGGAAAGCCCTTCAATCTGCTCACCCAGCGTCTTGCCGCTCACGGTGGGCACATTGGTATTCAACGCACCGGGAATTTTATTGATTTCTGCCAGAATGGTCATGATACCACCGGCGCGCAGCACATCGTGCATGTGGTAGCGGGAGCTGGGCGCCACTTTACAGATGTTCGGAGTGCGTTTGGAAATCTCATCAATGCGCTTGAGATCGTACTCAAAACCGGCCTCTGCGGCGAAAGCCAGCGTGTGCAGCACGGTGTTGGAGGAGCCACCCATAGCCATGTCGCAGGTGAACACGTTGTCAATAGCGGCTTCGGTGATGAGGTCGCGGGGCAGCGGACCACCCTGCTTTGCCATCTCAACCGCGCGGCGGGCTGCGGCACGCCAGAATTCCTTACGTTCCTCAGAAAGAGCAAGCAATGTGCCGTTACCCGGCAGCGCCAGACCCAGCACCTCGCACAGGCAGTTCATGGAGTTTGCGGTGAACATACCGCTGCAGGAACCTGCGCTCGGGCATGCATGGCATTCCACATAGTGCAGTTCATCTTCTGTAATCTTGCCAGCGGTGCAGGCGGCCACGGCCTCGAACACGCTGTTGAGGTCCAGGTCTTCACCATTGCGCCCCTTGCCCACTGCCATGGGGCCGCCACTGCAGAAAATGGTCGGGATATTGCAACGCAGAGCGCCCATCACCATACCAGGCACAATCTTGTCGCAGTTCGGGATGCAGATGCAGGCGTCAAACGCATGCGCAGAAAGCATCGTCTCCACGCTGTCGGCAATCAGTTCACGACTGGCGAGGGAGAACTTCATACCATGGTGCGCCATGGCAATGCCGTCGCACACGCCTATGAGATTGAATTCAATAGGTGTGCCACCTGCCTTGCGCACCTCGTCCTTGATAAGCTCAGCCACTTTGTTGAGGTGCACGTGACCGGGAATTACCTCGTTGAACGAGTTGCAAATAGCAATGAACGGCTTCTTGATGTCCTCGTCCGTCATGCCCGTCGCGCGCATCAGACTGCGATGCGGTGCGCGTTGTATACCTGCCTTGGTACGATCTGATAACATAGCGCGGCGACCTTACCATAATTCCAATCACATTACCAGCATAATTTTCTGTATCTGCCAGCTCAGTGCGGCATATTCCGACAAAACTGGTAGTAATATAGATTGCAACCGTGCGCTCATTCGGCTATTGATGAATCAGAGTGACAGGGAAATCAACAGGGCATGATACGGCGCATTTCATCATCATCTTTCTGCTGGTGAGCTTTAATCTGCGCATGGCCTTTTCAGCAGCAGACCCCCTGCTGGTCCAAATCATGAAGGACCAGCATATCGGCGTAGGGAGCAGCGGACTGTTCGGTCTGCTGCCCATCATGGCGCTGGGAGCAGCATCCCCGCTGGGAGCCCGGCTGGTGGAATGGGTACGGCCCTCGCTGCTGATTATCTACGCCCTGCTCTTTGCCACAGCGGGGGTCATGTGGCGGAGCCTGGGGGGCATGCCCGGTTTATTCGGCGGAACGGTCATCATAGGACTTGGGCTGGGTATCGCGGGCACAGTGATACTCGGCGTAGCCCGGCAGGTGGTACCGCAGCACCTGCCGGAACTGATGAGCGCCTACACGGCCTGTGTCAGCCTGGGAACAGCTGTGGGAGCCGGCGCTTCCAACCCCGTAGCGCTCCTGATGGGCAGCTGGCAGAAAGGTCTGCTGTTCTGGGCCATACCGCTGCTGGTGGCAACAGCGGCGTGGTCAGAACTCATGCTGCACCGCAGGAACCAGCACACCCGGCAACCAGCCATGCGGGTCAGCATGCGCCCGCTGCTGCAGCAACGCAAAGCCCGAATGGTCATTCTGTATTATCTCTTCAGAGTGGCGAGTTCATGGCTCCTCATCGTGTGGCTTTCAGCACTGCTTCGGCGGCGGGGTATGCCACCGGTGGAATCCGGGCTTGTACTTTCCCTGGCTACAGCATGCCAGATTCCCAGTTCATTGCTCTCCGGCATATTCAGCAACTGGCTCGGCAGCATGAAGAGACTGATGGTCGTGGCCAGTCTGCTGGCAATAGTTGCGTGCTGGGGGCTGCTGATGGCGCCGCTTCACTGGTGGCTGGTGTTTGCCATCCTGCTCGGCGTGGGGCTGGGCAGCATCTTCACGGTGGGAATGACCCTCATTGCAGAAACGGAACCGGATGAGAGCGGAACCATTGCGCTGTCCGGACTGGCACAGGGCATCGGGTTCATAGGCGGCGGGCTGCTGGCATGGGTTGCCGGGCTGAGCCTGCGACTCCCCCACCCGGATATATGGGTTGCCGGGCTCTACTCACTCTTCACGCTGACTGGCCTTGTTTTCGGGCTGCGCTGCAAAACATGAACTCCCCTCACCTCTTATGAAAACCGGGTCAGTCTCGCAGAGGGAGAAACTGACCCGGTTGAAATGGGATTTCCCGGCAGGAAGCGCTTAACGGGCGGCGGGAGCATTCACCTCCACCGGCACCTTGATTTCAGGCAAACCCTCTGCCTTCACGGTGACGGTTGCAGTACCGCTGCCACCACGGGTGGAGCGCACCACTGCCAAGATGCGACCGTTGAAGAACTTCTGGTTCGTATCCTGCAAGCTGGTGTGGTCTACGGGGTTGCCATTGCAGAAACCAGCCAGAACGGCAGGACCCTCGATGGAGAAGCTCACTTTGCGGTTATCTGTGGGCACCACATTCCCCTGGGCATCTTTCAGCGACAGGGAGATATAGCTCAGGTCGTGGCCATCACCGGCAATGGTGCTGCGGTCCACCTGAGCCGCCACGGCCGCAGATGCACCTGCGGTCACGCGTTTGGCCGTGGCCCAGGGCTGACCGTTCTTCTTCACCACAACTTCCACGGTACCGGGTTCGTACACAACATTCTCCCAGGTGAAACGGAACTGATTCTTGCTGACCACCAGGCTCTTATCCTTCTGGGTGAAGGTCGGACCATCGCCACGGCGACGCACCCCCTGACTCTTGCCATTCACAAAGAGCTCTGCTTCATCACCGCTGGTAAACACCATGACGGGAGTCTTCTGCCCCTCGCGACCTTCCCAGTTCCAATGCGGCAGAATGTGAGCCATCTGCTTCTCCGGATTCCACTGGCTCTGGTAGAGGTAGTAGATATCCTTCGGGAAACCAGCCAGGTCAATCAGACCAAAGTAGGAACTACGGCTGGGAGCCTTGTTACCCATAGCCTTAAGCTGATCCATGGCAGCCTTCTTCTCAGCCTCGCTGGCGCCAATGAAGTTGCCGATATTGGAGGCGTCCTGGTTGTAGGGGGTGGGTTCACCAATGTAGTCAAACCCGGTCCAGACGTACTCACCCGCAAGGTCAGGAGCCTTGGTGTGGGCGTGCATCTCAATATCCGGGCAGGAGCCCCAGCCCGTGGAGGAAAGCGCATAGCTGCTCACCTGGAAATAACGGGCGCCGCTGTGAACATCCCAGTTCATCGGGAAGAAATACGTATCGCGCGTAGAGACGCAACTGCAGGTTTCAGACGCAATGTAGGGCTGCTGAGGGTGACGCTTGCGGAATTCTGCGTAGAGATGCGGCTTGTAATTGAAGCCATAGACATCCATGGTATCAGAGAATCCATTCTTCCAGGCACGCATATCATTGCAGCCCACGGTGTAGGGGCGCGTGGTATCGTACTTGCGGAACTCATCGCGCAAATCCGTTGCCACCTTGAGGTTATGCTCGTGTATCCTGGGGTTATCATGCCCCTGCTCCGGGATTTCGTTGCCACCACTCCAGGCAATGATGCTGGGATGGTTGCGGTCACGCAGCATGAAGTTCTGAACATCCTTCTGCCACCACTTGGACCAGTAGAGGTGATAACCGTTCACCTTGTCGTACTTCTGCTGTTTCCAGATATCGAACAATTCATCAATGACCAGAACACCGTGCTTATCGCACAGATCCAGCACCTCAGGTGCAGGCGGGTTATGAGTCATGCGGATGGAGTTGCAACCCATCTCCTTAAGGATTTCAATCTTGCGCTCGTAACCGCGGGCATGGAAAGCAGAACCCAGGGCACCCAAATCGTGGTGTTCACACACACCCTTGAGCTTCACGCGCTTCCCGTTGAGGAAGAAACCTTCCTTTCTCCACTCAACAGAGCGCACACCAAAAGTACTCTCCTTGGAATCAACCACACTGTCACCAGCGAGGACCTGCGTTCTCATAGAGTAGAGGTTCGGCTCCTCGCAGCTCCAGAGCATAGGCTTGGGCAGACGCAGCTCCTGCTCCACAGTGCCGGTGGTACCCGGCTCCAGCGTTATGGTGGAAGGCACAGCCTGCACACCGGCAACGGACTGGAGTACGGTTATCTGAGCTTCTTCTTTACCGGTGTTGCAGACCGTTGTCTGCACTTTCACCACGGCATAATCCTCAGTAATTTCCGGAGTAGTGATATAAGTAGGCCACTGGGCAAGATGCACGGGACCCGTCTTTTCCAGCCACACGTGGCGGTAAATACCAGCGCCCGGATACCAGCGCGTGGATAACGGCAGATTGCTTGCCATCACGGCTACCAGATTATCCTTACCAGCCTCCAGATACGGAGTGATATCCACGCGGAAAGAATTGTAACCATACGCCCAGCTGCCGGCCAGTTGTCCGTTCACATAAACCTGGGGATTGGACATCACTCCATCAAAATCCAGATAATAACGGTCCTTCTCAGCACTGAAATCTGCCGGAACAGCAAAATGCTTGCGGTACCAGCCCCAGCCGTTCCAGGGCAGTTTGCCGGTCTCGTTGGGCTCATCCATCAGGAACGGGCTTTCAATAGCCCAGTCATGCGGCAGCTGCACATTCTTGTAACCGGATTCATCAACACCGACAAGAGCCTGGACCTCAGCAGCGGGGCCGCGCTTCACCTGAAGCGGTTGATTGTTCATACCAGTGAACATCACCTCGCGGATGCTGGCCCAGTTTTTCCAGGTGGCATCTGAAACAATCAGCTTGATAGATTTGACCGGCTTGCCATTCAATTCAATGAAGGTAGCGGCCTGGTGCCCCACGCGGTATTGGCGGCGTTCGGTGGAGTCTCCATAGTTAATCTCCACATCAAGCAACAGGTTGTTACGGCTCTCCCAGTAGACAACCGCCATTTTGACCGGTTCAGAAAAACCAGGGCGAATGAGCAGATGATGCCCCTGTGCCTGGTTCTTGGCACACCAGCGGGTGTTCAGGTCACCGTCCACCGCGTGGGCTGCCGGATGCTCACCCTGGTATGAATCTGAGGAAACCGGAATCCCGGCATCAGCAGGATCGCCAGAACCGAAATACTTGAATTTCCAACCAAAATCGAAAGTTTCCCTGTCTCCGGCATAGGCCGAAGCAATGCTCAGAGCCAACAAAGGCAGCATGTATTTAGCTTTCATCGTACTCATAGATACGCGATATTCTACCATTTTATTTCACCTTGAAAAGAAAAAAATACAGCACTACACCCGAAGGAATGCGCGATGCCGGTACAGGAAATACAGCACAAGCCACAAAAAGCCGTACGACAAGCACTCATACAAAAGCGGATTCTGAGCCCAGCGGAAAAGAGGATAGGCCATATTCCACCAAAGGCTGCGCCCACCCATGCCCGGGGTGTTGGTCAGCATGTAGGCCAGCAGTGCATTGCACCCGACTACCTGCAAAGGAAATGCCAGCCAGCGTGAGCCAGGCAACACATCAAACACCAGGTGAAATAGAGCCAGCAGCAACAGGCACCAACCACCACTCCACAGCACCATGGTACTGGTAAAGAGGTGCTTGATAAGCGGTGTATCCAGCTCCAGCAGCAGCGCACATACCAGACAAAGCACTCCGGAAGCAGCCGAAAGCAGCACGGCCCGATATCCACGATACCGGAACACGAACCCGCCGCCAAGTACGCCAAGCAGGGTCATGGAGCCGAAGTTCAGGGAGGTCAGAATCCATGTGTAAGGAGTACCATCCTGCCAATGCCCCTGCAATGCGCAGTCAATGTAGTAAGCAAGATTCTGATGCGGCAGAAACTGCCCACCAGCCTGCCCCTGATACGGCACAAAACGCAGCAAGGCCCAGTATGCACTTAGCAAAACAAGAAAACTGGCCAGTTGCCCGCGCCAGTTCCACAGCATCAGCACCACAGAACTGATGAGATACCCGGAGGCTATGGCCTGCAAGGTATTGCAGAACAAGCTCATCTGCTGCGCATTTCCGCTGCACAGGTTCCCCTGCACCACCATTCCCAGCACAAAGAGCAGGACAACGCGCCTCAACACGCGCCACGATGTGCACAGCCACCCCTGCTCCCGGTACCGGCTGAATGCAACTGGCATGGAACACCCGGTGATGAACAGGAAAAGCGGCATGATCAGATCCCAGCAGGTAAAGCCGCACCCCCATTCTGCATGCCGGAACTGCTCCGCCAGCCACCCGGGCACCTCATCACCCCACCCCGCGCGGCAAAGCTGCCACAGAACAGCGGCTCCCCCCGAAAGCAGCACCATATCCAGCCCACGCAAGGCATCAATGCTCACGATTCGTTTCTTCTCATCTGCCATGCAGCCCAGTCTACATTAATTTCGCGGGTTTATAAAGCAAATATCGCTCAGATTTGCCGCTGCGCAAGGAATCCACACAAAAAAATTACTAATTCGCCAATCACAAAATAATGGCTAAACTCAAATACTGCTTGAAATTTGGCGCATGCGCGGTAAAATACAGTCAACCAAACATAACAAACCATGAAAG
The DNA here is from genome assembly GCA_045645565.1 of Akkermansia sp. Taxonomy (GTDB): domain Bacteria; phylum Verrucomicrobiota; class Verrucomicrobiia; order Verrucomicrobiales; family Akkermansiaceae; genus Akkermansia. The sequence goes on from JAZRJB010000026.1 coordinate 11,402, forward strand.
TACTCATTACCGGCGGCGCCGGCTTCATCGGGTCTCACATTGCTGAGCATTATCAGGGTATCGCTGAGGAAATCCGCGTTCTGGATAACCTCCGCACCGGTTACAAGAAGAATCTTGATGGTCTGAACGTGACCTTCATCGAAGGTTCCATCACTGACCGCGAACTCGTGGCCAAGGCTGTGGAAGGCGTGGACTACATTTTCCACATGGCTGCCATGGTATCCGTACCGGAATCCATGCAGAAGCCCCGCGAGACCGTGGATTTGAACGTGAACGGTCTGCTGACCGTGCTGGAAGAAGCCTCCAAGGCTGGTGTGAAGAAGGTGGTACTGGCCTCCTCCGCTGCCATTTATGGTGACAACCCCATCGTTCCCAAGGTGGAGACGATGTACCCGGAGCCGAAGAGCCCCTACGGCATCACCAAGCTCGACGGTGAGTACTACATGGAAATGTTCCGCACCACAGGGCAGGTGAACACGGGTTGCTGCCGTTTCTTCAACGTGTTCGGTCCGCGCCAGGATCCCAAGGGTGCCTACGCTGCCGCCGTGCCGATTTTCATGGAAAAAGCCATCAAGGGCGAAGACATCACCGTATTCGGTGATGGTGAGCAGACCCGCGACTTCATCTACGTGAAGGACATTGTGGGCGGTCTGACCTTTGTAGCCGAGCATCCTGAGGTAACAGGTGTTTACAACGTTGGTTACGGTGGTCAGATTACCATCAATGACCTCGCTAACATCATCATTGATGCAGCTGGTTCCAGCTCCAAGGTGGTACACCTGCCCGAGCGCCCCGGCGATGTGAAGCACTCCCGCTCCTGCGCCGACAAACTGCGCAACGCCGGCTGGGCTCCGAAGCACACACTGGAGGAAGGTCTCAAGACCACGCTCGAATACTTCAAGAGCGTAACCAAGTAATCATCCCCTCATCTTTTCCAACCGGGATTCCTGCGGGAATCCCGGTTTTTGTTACCATGTGCGATGACTACCAGCCCCGGCTGAAAGTGGCAGATTTGAAAAAACTGGCATCTGAACGGCTTACTGAACGCCAAACCGCCGGGGAAGATTTACACCCGGTGGTCAACAGCTCCCGCAAACTGGCGTCTCATTTCTGGGGAAGCGCCTGGATGAAACAACTCGCACTCTGTGAATCCGGCGGCATGTGCCTTGCACCGGGGCGGACCCTGCTGCGCCACGGATGCGTGCTTGACCTCGGCATCTCGCATTGCTGCATCACGGCGCTGGTCAGCGCGGATGAACTCTACGAAATTGAGTTGCAACTCAAGCCGCTGGATGAAGAGCAACGAACCCATCTTGCAGAATCTTGCGGCACCCACATTGACTCCCTGCTTTCTCTGCTGGAAGGAAAGCTGGACGCCGCCGTTCTGGAAAAGCTCTGCGACCCGGAAAACGGTCTTCTTCCCACAGCGGCAGACTGGTCAATGCACTGCACCTGTGCAGATTGGGCAGCCCCCTGCCCGCACGCAGCGGCTGCCATTTATGCCGCTGGTTGCCTGATTGATGAAAACCCCGGGTTGCTCTTCACCCTGAGGGGTACTACCCCGGAGGATTTGCTCTGCCAGCCGACCCGCCCCGCAGAACTGGATTCGCAACGCCTATCTGCGCTGTTCGGCATAGATATTGACCTCCCCTGAAGCGCGGAAATCCGTGAAAACCCGCTATTTCTGGCGTTTTTCCGGCTTGCCATCCGGTATTGAATATGGTAGTTTATAAGGAAGCATTGAATCATACCAGTTATTATGCGCAAGAGTATCTTTATTCAAGCTATATTGGCAGCGGTCGTAACTGCAGCGGTCGGAGTTTCTTTCGTCAGTTGCAAAGATAACACAAGCAAACACCCGGCCGGTAAGGTCGAATCAACCGTCAGTAGCGATTCATTCACCCTGGGCAACAAGCTTCTTTCAGCCTCATTCCAATGGAAGAATGGCAGTGTTGAATTCGGCGGACTGAAAGCCGCAGACGGCACTCAACTGCTCGAAAGTGGGGGGCCGGTCTTTACTCTGATTCTGGCTAATGGAGCCCAGATGAGTTCCACCGACATGAAGGCAAGCAAGCCGGAACTGGTTACTCTGCAGGCAGATTCCAAGGCGCTCCGCAAATCATCCCAGCTGCCCGGGCAGGCAGTTACGGCGACCTTCACAGCCCCGGATGGCTCATTCAGCATTGAGTGGAAAGCCGTTCTGCGAGATAACTCCCATTATCTGCGGCAGGAATTCGAACTGAAGGCAACCAACAAGCCCGTTCCTTTCGCCTCAATAACCGCACTTCTGGTCACCCCCACAGAAGCAGGTGGCATTCCTTCCATTTCCGGCAACACGACGCACGGCACCGTTGCCGTGACGGACAAGATGTTCATGGGGTTAGAAACGCCTATGTCCGTCATGACGGTTGGGCAACACGGTTCTGCTCAGGAAGACACCTGGAGCCCGGAAAGCTGGACCCCCGGCATGTTCAGCAATGTCTTCAACATTCCTGAAAGCTTCCACCCCGTCTATGGCAACAAGTATGATGCCAAGAACGGCCCCATGCTGCGTGACCTGCTGGCAGCCGAAGGCCCCGTGAACTTCCTCGAACCCGGCGAGCTCAAGGTTGACTTTGAGTACGAGCGAGGCAACCACCGCCTCAATATTGTAGGTGTGCAGCTCGTCACCACCGCCGGGCAGGTCATCGCAGAGGACATTCACCCCGGTTACACCGGTCACAAGTCTGAAAACGCTGAATACAGCATGGTGGTTCCCGCGGCTGGCACCTACCACCTGCGCTACTGGATTCAGAAACAGACCGAACCCGTAACCAGCAGCGGCCGCATTTCCCTCTCCCTGCCCATGGGCAACCCCGAGGAAGCCACCGCTTCCATTCCCGAGGACATGGTACGCGGCACCTGGGTGCGCAAGACCAATCTGACTAAAGAGTTCCCCTGGAAAGTAAGCTCTGTCATCGGTCTTTTCAAACCGGGGCAGCAGCGCCGTTCCTTCCTGAGTTACATCGAGAGAGAAAGAGCGGTTCCCTATCGTCCCTTCGTGCATTACAACGACTGGTATGAGGTAGGTATTACCCGCAACTTTGAGGCTGACCCGAAAAAACGCAGCAGCGAAGAGATTTCCCTGAACATCATCAACACCTGGAAAAAAGAACTCTTCGAGAAGCGAGGTGTCAAACTTGATGCTTACATACTCGACGATGGCTGGGATGATTTCAACAGTCTGTGGGACTTCCACATCGGTTTCCCGAACGGCTTCTCCAAAATTAATGACGTGGCCACCAGCATGGACTGCGGCATGGGCACCTGGCTCGGGCCGGTAGGCGGCTACGGAGCAGCCAAGAACATGCGTATCGGCTACTGGAATAAGACGCACCCGAATAACCGCATCGCCAATTTCGAGCTTTCCAACCCCGAATACTTCAATGCTTTCGTGGGGCGCTGCTCGGATATGGTGAAGAACTATGATATGCGCTACTTCAAGTTCGACGGCATTTCCACCAAGTTCCATGCCAAGGGACCTGGCGCTCTGGAAGACAGCGAAGGTATCCTGAACGTACTCACCGCCCTGCGCGAAGCTCGCCCCGATATCTACCTCAACACGACCGTGGGCACCTGGGCCAGTCCGTTCTGGTTCCACTACTCCGACTGCGTATGGCGCCAGGAAAATGACTTCGACCAGGTCGGCAACGCCGGTGATGCCCGCGACCGCTGGATTACCTATCGCGACCGCCTGGTACACGAGGTATTTGTGGAAGGAGCCCCGCTCTTCCCGATTAACTCCGTCATGGTTCACGGCACCATCATCACCAAGAATGGCCCGCCCCGCGTGATGAGCAAAGACCCGGCCAACTGTGTGAAGGAAATGCGCACCGCATTCGCCAACGGGTCCAGCCTGCAGGAGATTTATGCCGACTCTGATCTGATGAATCAGGAGGGCGGAGTGCTCTGGGACGAACTCGCCCGCTGCATCGCCTGGGTTCGCCGCAACGCCGATGTACTGGCTGATACGCACTGGGTGGGCGGCAATCCATGGGACAAGAAGAAACAGGATGGCGATATCTACGGCTGGGCTGCCTGGTCTCCCGCCAAGTGCACGCTGACTCTTCGCAATTCCTCCGCCAAGCAGAAGACAATTACCACCACACTGCGCGAGATGCTTGATGTTCCGCCCGCAGTAAATGGTGCCATTGTGCTCCGCAGCTCCTTTGATGACCAGCGGGAACTCGTCGGCATCATGAACAAGGCCGTGGACGTGGATACCCCCATCAGCATCACACTCGACCCCCTCGAGGTCATTGTGATGGAAGGCGGTGAAACGAAGTAAGCCTCAAAAATAACACTCCCGGGCCGGCATCTTCAACGATGCCGGCTCTTTTACATTCCCTCCATCGCGTTGACATAATTAAGGAATTTGAATTATGGATGTAGAATGCATAGAAATCGCCTGGTCATCCTGCTCGCAGAGGTAATGAGTCTAATTACGCCAACAGTTTCCCACCAATATGACACAGCCTGTGTTTTCTGCTTGCCTAATCTGGAATGATTCGATATAATGCACACATACAGACTTATGATAAGTGCAAAATCAAGTAACACCCGGACCATGGCGACGAGTCTGGTACGCCGCGCAGGGGTAAGGATGACCCGCCAGCGCCGCGCGGTACTGGAAACTATTCTGGCCTCGCACGACCACCCTACAGCCGCACAGATTTTTGAGCGAACAAAGAACAACATGCCCGGTATTTCTCTGGCAACAGTATATAACTGTCTGGAAACCATGGCAGAATCAGGCATTATCAACCACCTGAACTTTGATAACGGGCCCTCGCGCTTCTGCCCGAATCTGACCCCGCATGTCCACCTGCTGGATGACACCAACAACCGGGTACTCGACGTGCAGCTCAAGCCAGGGCTACGCCCCGAAGATGTCTTTGATTTACCGGAGGGCACCTGCGTGACACGCATGGACGCTTGCCTACACGGCAAATTTCCGCTATAATCCCCGCAGCAATGAGTCTTGTCATCAAAAATCTGCATGCGCGCGTGAAGGACGGCGCGCCTATTCTCAACGGCATCAATCTTGAAATCCCTAAGGGTGAGGTGCATGCTATCATGGGTCCGAACGGCTCCGGCAAATCCACCCTCTCCAAGGTACTCTGCGGCCACCCAGATTATGAAGTAACCGCCGGCAGTGCCGAGATGGACGGGCAGGATCTGCTTGCCATGAGCGTGGACGAACGCAGCCGCGCCGGGCTTTTCCTTGCCTTCCAGTACCCGGTTGAAGTTCCCGGAGTAACGAATGCCAACTTCATGCGAGCCGCGCTCCAGTCCCGCCTGCCCAAAGGTGAAGAGATTGACGCCGTTTCCTTCTACAAGGAACTGCGTGGCAAGATGAAGCAGCTGGGCATGGATCCGAAGTTCACCTCACGCGCGGTAAATGAAGGCTTCTCCGGCGGCGAGAAGAAGCGCAACGACATTCTGCAGATGATGATGCTCAACCCCAGCTACGCTATTCTGGATGAGACAGACAGCGGTCTGGATGTGGATGCCCTGCGCATCGTCTCCGATGGCGTGAACGCCATGAGAGCCCCTTTCCGCAGCTTCATGGTCATCACTCACTACAAGCGCTTGCTGGATTACATTCAGCCGGATGTGGTTCATGTTCTCTACAAGGGGCAAATTGTGAAGACCGCCGGATTTGAACTGGTGGACCACATTGAGCAGAACGGCTTTGATTTCCTGAAGACCGAGGAGCTCTGATATATGGACGAATCAACCTTCCAGGTGGATACGCGCGGTGCATTCTCCATGCCGGAGAATCACAAGTTCGATGCGGGCTACGGTCTCACTGAGGAAACCATCGACTACATCTGCGATGCCAAGGGCGAGCCGGACTGGCTGCGGCAGTTCCGCAAGGACGCGCTCAGGAAATTCAATGAGATGCCCATGCCCTACCACTGGGCTCCCGAGGGAATCCGCAATGTGGATTTCGAGAACTTCCGCTATTACCTCTCGCACGGTGCAACACCCAGCCGCAGCTGGGATGAAGTGCCGGAGGATATGAAGCGCACCTTCGAGCGCCTCGGCGTGCCGGAGCAGGAACGCGCCTTCCTGGCTGGTGTGGATGCCCAGTACGACTCCGAAACCGCCTACACCAACATGCGGGAGGAACTGCAGAAGCAGGGTGTTATCTTTGTGAACTCAACGGAGGGTCTCAAGGAATATGAACATATCTTCCGCCCCTGGTTCGGCAAGGTTATTCCCGTAGGCGATAACAAGTTCTCCGCCCTCAACCACGCAGCATTCTCTGGCGGCTCGTTCATCTATGTTCCCAAGGGCGTAAAGCTCGCGCAGCCGCTTCAGGCCTACTTCCGCATCAATTCTGAAAGCATGGGGCAGTTCGAGCGCACGCTCATCATTGCCGATGAAGGCGCCGAACTCATGTACATGGAAGGCTGCACCGCCCCGCAGTATGACAGTGCCACCCTGCACTCCGGCGTGGTGGAACTGGTGGCGCTCAAGGGAGCCAAGATTCAGTATGTGACCGTGCAGAACTGGTCCACCAACGTGTACAACCTCGTGATTCAGCGTGGTCTGGCCATGGAGGATGCCGAAATCCGCTGGATTGACTGCAACCTCGGCTCCGGGCTTACCATGAAATACCCCGCCGTGGTGCTACAGGGGCGCCGCGCCCGTGGCGAGGTGGTCAGCATCTCGCTGGCACACAGCGGGCAGTTGCAGGACACCGGCGCTCGCATGATTCACGCCGCGCCTGAAACAACCTCGAACATCGTGGCCAAGTCCATCTCCATCGGCGATGGGCGTGCCAGTTACCGCGGCGAAGTGAAGGTTCTCAAAGGCATGAAGGGCTGTAAGAACAATACGGAATGTGACGCCCTGCTCATCAACGCCTCCAGCCGCACAGACACCTACCCCGCCATCACAGTGAACGGTAACGCCAGTGCTGTGCAGCACGAGGCCTCCGTCTCCCAGGTGGATGAGGAAATGCTCTTCTACCTGCAGCAGCGCGGCCTCACCCGCGCTCAGGCTATGAGTCTGGCTGTCAATGGCTTTATCAACGACCTGGTGAAGGAATTCCCCATGGAATACTCAGTGGAGCTTCGCCGCCTTATCGACCTGGAGATGGAAGACTCCATCGGCTAACCTACCAACTCCGCTACATTATATTATGGATTTTCCCCAGAATTTGAGCATGGAAGAAGCCTTTGCCCTGGCAGAAGCCGAGGCCAAGCTCAATGCCGCACTGGCAGAAAGCAAGGTTCGTTTCGAAAACGCAGAAATCCCCAACCGTCTGAATGAAGACTGGCGTTTCGGGCGTCCGCACAAATACGCCAGACAACTGGCAGAAGAACTGAAACATCAGGAAAACGCCGGCACCGCGCATATTTCCTGCGCAGGAGAAATGGCGGTGCAGCTCAGCGCAGCCGATGAAGATTTGAAGCAGACCGAAATGCTCATGCCGACCATCGGCTCCGATGCCCTGCTCGGTCTGCACCTCGAGCGTTTTGGTGAGGGGTATGCCCTCTATATCGAGGAAGATACCCGGGAACCCATCCGCCTTGTATATAATACTTGCCAGTTGTACACACCTTCCACCTTCATCATGGTGGCGCCGGGTGTCAAGGCTGAGGTGGAAGAAGTATACGGTTGTCTGGAATGCGGAACCATCTTTGCTACGCGCAACATTCAGGTGGCTGAGGGCGCTGAGCTGAAGGTGCGCATGACCTGCGCAACCGATGGCGGTGGTCGCTGCCTGATAATCTCCAATATCCAGAACATGGGTGGCAAGGTGGTTCACCTTACTGAATACAAGGGGCTCATCTGGGCTCGCGAGGAGACCGTAGCAGAAACCTATTCTCCAGATTCAGAAACCCGCCTGTATTCCGCCAACTATCTGCGCCATTCCGAGGTACTGGACCAGCATACAAAGCAGATTCACCACGCAGGTGGTGCAACCAGCGACCTTCTTTACAAGAATGTACTGGATTCAGCATCCACTGCCACTTTTGCAGGTAATATCTATGTAGCTCCCGGTGCGCACAATACCGATGCCTACCAGAGCAACCGAAACCTCCTTCTCAGCGAGGATGCCACAGTGAACTCCCTGCCTGGTCTTGAAATTCTGGCAGACAAGGTGCGCTGCTCCCACGGCAGCGCCTCTGGTCCCATGGATGAGGAGCAGCTCTTCTACCTGCAATCCCGCGGTATTTCTGAATATGATGCCCACCAGCTCATTGCTGAAGGCTTCATTGATGAAGTCGTCAGCAAGTTCAACGCCTAATATTGGCAGGAAGCATACCCGCCTTTTTCTGATTTATGAATAACGTCCTTCGCTCATTGTGCGCCGGGCTCTGTACCGTTAGTCTTGCCTGCGCCCTGCCTTCCCAGCCCGTCACCGAACAGCCTGCGCTCATTCCTGCTCCAATACAGTACGAATGGGCCGTAAATCAGCCGGGTTTCCTGTTGACCAATGGTATCAAGGTAGATGCCGCCACCAGCCATAGTGAGCTGGGGCGAGCCGCCATCCGAGCCCTCATGGCAGCGGGGTTGCCGGTATTGCCGGAGGAAACGGAAGGCGAGCTGAGCATTGAACTTACCGGGGACCTCCACCCGCTGGGGTACTGGCTGGAAGTAACACCCCAGGGTATCAGCATCAAAGCGGGCAGCGAAGAAGCTCTGTTTGCCGCGGCTCAGACGCTGGCGCAAGCGGTGCTGAAGGATACGGCTGGCCAGCCTGCACTGCACAATATGAAGGTGGTGGATGCCCCCCACCTTGAACACCGCGGCATCATGCTTGACACGAGCCGCCACCCCATCAGCGTGGCGGACACCAAGCGCATCCTGAACCTCATGGCGCGCTACAAGCTCAACCGCCTGCACTGGCACCTGTGCGATGACCAGGGCTGGCGCATCGAAATCAAGAAATACCCCCGGCTCACCGAAATCGGCAGCAAGCGTAAGGGCACAGCCTGCTGGATCAAGCAGACTGAGGTAGACAACAAACCGGTGGAGTTCTACTACACGCAGGACGACATCCGCGAGGTCGTAGAGTACGCGCACAGTCTGGGTATCATCGTTATTCCCGAAATAGAAATTCCCGGTCACGCCAGTGCTGCCGTGGCGGCATACCCGCAACTCGGCAACCAGGACTGCCCCGGCTTCGCGCCTGAGGTTGTCACCGGCTGGGGCGTGTTCACCCATGTCATGGGACCGAATGACTTTGCCTTCCAGTTCATTGACGATGTGCTGGCAGAAGTCTGTGAGCTGTTCCCCCGCGCTCCGTACATTCACATAGGCGGCGATGAAGTTCCCCGCGACCAATGGAAAGAAAGCCCCTCTGCCCAGGCATTCATGAAACAGCACGGCATGACCCGCGAAAGCCAAATTCAGGACTACTTCACCCACTTCTGCGCCAAGACGCTCCGCAAGCATGGCCGCCGCATGGTGGGCTGGGATGAAATCATGTGCGCCCCGCAGCTCCCACAAGATGCCGTGGTAATGGCATGGCGGGGCATGGATCACGCCCGCATTGCCGCCCGCCGTGGGCATGAACTCATTCTCTGCCCGATTCATGCCTTCTACTTCAATTTCCCGCAGGAAACGAACGAGGGTGAGCCTTTCTACTCAGGGCTCACCGGCTTCGACCACATCGACTGGAAACATGTACTCACCTTTGATACCGCCATTCCCGGCAACAAGGTAATCGGCATGCAGGCAAACCTCTGGAGCGAGTGCATTCCGAACATGAAGAAACTGGAATACATGCTGGTACCCCGCATCTGCGCACTGGCGGAAAAAGCCTGGCGTTATGGTTTACCCGTCTTCCCGGATGAGTTTGCCAAACGGCTCGATGCCCAGGTTCCCTACTTCGATTCCTTGCAGCTCAACTTCCGGCAGGAAGACAATTCCCCCCGGCATCCCTGAGAATACCCGGGGTCCTGTCTCCATCCAACTGACAACAAGCTTCTGGCGGAGTTCTCAGTCCTTCCCCGCCAGAAGTTTTGATTTTACCGTCAGAGGCCAAGCGAGGAGAAAAACACATTGCTCAGGCGCACAGATGCAGTAAGCGCCTTGCGTGCCGTGTGAGCAATCACTCGGCGTCACAAACAGGCGCACTCCATCCCGCAACACGAGTCATGGATTGCCAGCCCGCACATCATGCTCATCAGCAGGTAGCGGATGCTATATATGAAACGGGTCCGTTTCTCCAGGCTTGTGGCAGATGACAAATCTGAATAGCCACCGCTGTAGGACTCACACTTCAGCGTCAGAGTCTCGCTGGCATGCAGCTCATTGCTTTCTTTCAATGGTGCATAGATAGTGCTGACAAACCAGCCCGGGTCGGCATGGACCCAGGCTGTGGTTGTTATTGCTTTCCGCAGATTCTCAGCCTGAACCCGGCGAATACACGCAGAGGAAACAGGCTGAAGAGCAGAGCAATTCAAGGAATCATTATTTGTGTTTGAAGAGCGGAATGAGGGAAATGCCCCAAGACTGGTGTTCGCCAACGTAGGGCTGTTCAATCACAATGGTGTTGAGACCTTTGTTCAGGTTGAACTCAGTAGGCTCCTGGACCCACCAGATTTCTTCCGGGTCCAGCGGTTCTTCAAAGTTCCAGGCATTGCCAGCGCGGTTGAATTTTCCAGCGTGGCGATAGGTTTTCGGGTTCTTCACCTCAGTCCCGTTAATCCAGATGCGGGTACCGGTCTGCGACCACTCACCATTCTTCGGTACACCGGTCCAGCGACGGTTGGAACGGGCCGGGGCATCGAATCCAATCATGAAGGGATACTTACCAGCCTTGTCAACCGTGATACGCGTAGAGGCGAGTACGGTGCTGCCGGGTTTGGCATTCATGAACATACCCAGGTATCCGGTGTCGGGGCGGGTACGGAAATACAGGTTGGCGCAGTATGCCGTGCGGGTGTTGGCAGTGTCACCGCTCAGCATGTCCTTTCGTGCAGCATCTACCGCATTCTTATCCATAGGCCCGGCAACATTCCAGGAAATACCGCTTTCATACCACATGGGGAATGACTCATCTGCATAAATACTCTTGCGGAGTGCAGCCATGCGTTGCTCGAACAAAGCGTATGCCTTGCCAGCCTCGGTATCAGGTCCCGGCATATCCAGCGGCAGGGCATCGCCATTGGCACCACCGCCAATCCAGGCGCGCTCAGCCATAGCCATCATCCCCGGCCACATGGCGCAGAATCCGGGAATCCACTCCTTATTATCCACCTTACCATCAGGCCAGTAGCAGAGAATGGTACCCAGTTTCTTCTCATCGCCCTTGGCTGAACCGCACGGACGCATGAAGAAATAGCGACGCACCAGCATGGCGGGATCCAGCAGGTTGGCATAGCCCATGGTGGAGTCAAAGGCCCGGCGGGTGATACGCTCAGGGTTGATGGATTTATCTGCCGTGTTGGGGCCCTCACCCCAGCGCTGCTCGATGGAGGTATCAGCCACAGGCAGGTCGCGGTTACTGGCCCATTGCACCGGAATGCGGTTGTGGCTCTGCAGCTTCCGGGTAACCATCCCCACAAATTCAGCCGCGTTCGGGATGCGCACCTCATCTGCGCCGAAGTGGACAATCGGGCACAGCTTTTCAGGAATTTCCTTGCAGAACTCATCCAGCAGCTTTTCAACAATCTTCATCCCCTCCGGTGTGTGCATCTTGAAGCCAAAGGCGCGTTCGAAATACGCACTATGCCCCGGCATGTCCAACTCCGGAATGATGGTGATGCAACGGTCCTTGGCGTATTCAAACAACTTGCGGATGTCGGCATAGCTGTAGGTGTCGTTCAGGTCACGCGTGCGGTGCTTTGGCGAGTTGAGTTCGGGGTAGGATTTGCACTGCACATGCCAGGCCGGATAATCGGTCAGGTGCCAGTGGAATGTGTTCACCTTCAGGCGCGCAGCCAGGTCTATTTCTTTTTTCAGGCGTTCAATGGTCCGGAAATTGCGCCCGCAGTCCTGCATGTAGCCGCGGTACTGGAAAGCAGGCCAGTCCTTGATGGTGCAGGTAGGAAGGCTCTTCCGCTTATAGACGAGCTGGCGCAGAGTCTGCAGCCCGTAGAAGTACCCGGCGGTGGAGTTGGCCTCGATGGTAATGCCTTTCTTCTTCACGCTCAGGATATACCCCTCGCGGGAGGCTTCGTCATCCAACTTGTCACCGGCTTTCTTGAGTACAACCTTCAGTGAGCCCTTTTCCTTTCCCTTGATTTCACGCAGCAATCCCTTCCACGCAATGCTGACGGCATCAGTCTTGGCGGCTTTCCCCTTCAGCACCCAGCCACCAGCGGCAGGCAGCTGCACTTCTTCTGAGCCCCATTTTACCTCACGTGGAAAAGGAATAAGCGCAGACGGGGCCTGCTCCTCGAGTTTCAGTTTGTGCGGTGATGTCCATTCGCCCATGGCCAGACCGGCGCAGACAATCGCGAGCATTAAAGACAGAATACGATTAAACATGCATCGTATGGTACCAAAGTTACTGCTGTTTTGCAATCATATATTTGACGATTCATGTTGACTCGGCGGGGTGACGCATACTTGACAAATAGACCAACGACTGATAGGATAACAGAATCATGAGTAATACCCGTATTGTAGAAGCTCGAATTGAAATCCCGATGGGCAGCCGGAACAAGTATGAAGTCGATGAAAAGACAGGGCGAATCAAACTCGACCGCGTGCTGTACTCATCAGTGTACTATCCCGCAGAATACGGCTTCGTGGAAGACACCCGCTACCTGGATGGCGACCCTCTGGATATTCTCGTATTCACCTCTGCCCCCACCTTTCCGGGCTGCTATGTGGATTGCCGCATCATAGGCGGTATGGATATGATTGATGGCGGTAAACCTGACGTCAAAATCCTCGCAGTCAATGTCGGGGATCCGCGCTATGACCATGTTAACACCCTGGAGGACCTTCCCCCTCACTACTTGCAGGAAATCCAGAATTTCTTCCTGACCTACAAAACTCTGCAGAATAAGAAAACAGAGGTTGGTGACTTTTTCGGCATTGAAATGGCCTGCAGGATTATTGACGAATCATTCGAACGTTACGCTGAGGAGAAAAAGTAAGTCCCCGATTACACGGCGACTGCATTCATTGCGGTCAATAAGTGTTTTGCACAGCCAATGCCGGGGAATGCTGCCATGCTGCTATCCAGGTCAACTCCATCCGGACGGCAGAGGCTGAGCATGTTCTGCAATTCCCCGGCGGTCATTCTCCCAGACAGTATCCAGGGGTGCGGAAAGTTGACCTTGGTCAACACGGCGGCTTCCTTGCACTCCACAAGATAAAAGCGGCAGAATGGCGCCCAGGCATCCAATTCTTCCTGAACGGCATCTGCTGACGCGCCGGGCTGTATTCTCACCACCCGGATAACCCGCTCTGTTCCTATGACCGAAGCATCAGCCTGCGTCAGTTCTCCGTGTAACTGGGCCAGATGCAGGCGGGCTGCTTGCATGATATGGCATATTTCAGCGGTGCTGTGCTGGCTGAAGACCCCCACACGCAGCACATTAGCTGTCCGCATTCCTGCGGCATGAGCCGGGCTCACATAGCTACTGCTCCCCAGGCAGAAATTGAAACCGATATATTCCGCGCCAAATGCAGTTGAGCAGTCTACCGAGCCAGTATACGTCTGACCGCAGACTTTAATGAAGGGGCGGCGGGTTCTTGTGCTTACTTTGAGGATATTCATGTTCTTTGTCGAGCGTTGAGTCAATTAAAAAACGCCAGGGCTTCGGGAAGCCTTGGCGTTGCCTTTATCTGCATGGTGTGCCTCGCGGCACTGGTTCTTAGCTCCCCGGTGTCGTTTTACAGCACGTAATAATAATACATAGCGCTGGCGCCATGCATCATTCCGTTTCTGTTCACCGGGGAAGTCATCTGCGCTGACCTTATCACCGCACCCGTGCCTCTGGCAAGTTTTTTTTATGGCAGCGCTTGTTTTCCCCACTTATTCTGTCAACTTTTGAGAAATCCAGAAAAAAAACATTGACAAAAGTGTTAGCCGAGACTAAACTCCGCCTGCCCCTCAACTTAGACAAACCTAACTCATGACAATGCATCAAAACAATCTGCGATTAGATCAAATCAGGATAGGCAGAACAGCCCGGGTAGTGAAAGTGCATGGAGAAGGAGCCCTGCGCCAGCGGATTCTGGACATGGGGCTGACTAAGAACGCTGAAGTGACAGTGCAGAAGATGGCACCCTTCGGAGACCCTCTGGAAGTAACAGTGCGGGGATTCCAACTGTCACTGAGAAAAGCCGAAGCCGCCTGCATCGAAGTAGAATATAGCCCCTCCCAGTCATGAGACGAAGCATAGCGTTAGCCGGGAATCCGAACTGCGGAAAAACTACCCTTTTCAACGAACTCACGGGGGCCAATCAGTATGTAGGAAACTGGCCCGGTGTGACAGTGGATCGGAAAGGCGGGCACCTGACCGAACATGAGGACGTAGAGCTTCAGGATTTACCTGGTATATACTCGCTCTCGCCATATTCGCCAGAGGAAGTGGTATCGCGCAATTACCTGCTGAAAGACAAACCGGACCTGGTGGTCAATGTTGTTGATGCCACCAACCTGGAGCGCAACCTGTACCTCACCTCGCAAATCATGGAAACAGGGTTGCCCATGGTTGTGGCGCTCAACATGTGCGATATGCTGGCAGAGGAAGGCAGCCGGATTGACACCAGCGCCCTGAGTGCGAAACTGGGTTGCCCGGTCGTTGCAGTCAGTGCGCTGAAACAGACAGGACTGCCAGAGTTGATTCAGCTCATGACCGGCCCCCTGCCCCCGGCGCCGAAACCTCTGCCATATCCGGCGAGTGTGGAAGCCGCAGTGCAGAAAGTCATGGAGCAACAAGGCGTCAATCGCTTTACCGCAGTAAAGATGCTGGAAGGTGAACCTGGCAGTGAAAGCGGGCTGAACCGGGTAGAGACCCACACCCTGGATGATTTACGCATGGAGCTGGAAGCAGAAATGGAGGATGACATGCACTCCATCATTGCCGGCAGCCGGTATGATGCCATCTGCGCATTCATTCCCCAGGTACTGACCCAGCAGCCGAACCTCGAGAAATTCTCACAAAAGGCAGACACCATACTGACGCACCGAATCGCCGGTCCTATCATCTTTGTTGCCATCATGTATGCCATCTACTACATCTCCATCAACACGGTTGGAGACTGGGGCACAAGCTGGGCAAATGATGTACTCTTCGGGCAGGTTGTAGGTGGCTGGTTAGGCGGGTTCATCGGCAATAAGGTAGCCGGGGTCGAAGCGCTCAGCCTGTTCAGCGCAGTGCTGGCCATGGTTCTGATATTCCCCAGCACCTTGCGCCGCTTGCATGATATGAACATGAACGGGGCGTGGATATACCTCATGGTAGCCCCGTTCGCCGTTGAATACGTATGCCCGCACCTGCCGGCCCTCCTCCACACGGTACTGATGTACGCATTGAGTGCAACCAATGCCGTTCTTCTGTTGCAATGCCTGTTCAGGGCCGGCACCTCCGGGGCCAATAACTACGGCAGCCGCACGCACCGGTTCAGCTTCAAGCCCATGAGTCTCACCGGCCGCTCCGGGCGTTGCGAATTTGCAGCCTGGTTTGTAATCCTGAGTCTGCTCTCCTTCGGGGTAGCACTTCTGGGGCGCACCACGCTGGACTGCTCGCCCCAGCTGCAAGCCCTCATAACGGACGGCATCGTGGCAGGCGTAGGGGCAGTGCTTGGTTTCCTGCCGCAAATGGCAGTACTGTTCCTGCTCATGTCAATCCTGGAAGACTGCGGATACATGGCACGCGTTGCCTTCATGCTTGACCGCCTGTTCCGCGCCATCGGTCTTTCCGGCAAATCGGTCATACCGCTGGTAGTCAGCATGGGATGTGGCGTACCCGGGGTCATGGCAACACGCACTATCGAGAACGAAAAAGACCGCCGCATGACCATCATGCTCACCACCTTTGTTCCCTGTGGTGCAAAACTGCCCATTCTGGCACTCATCGGCGCCATGATAGGCCAAACCGCCACCGTTGCGACCATTGCCTACTTCATGGGCTTCTGCTCGGTGATAGCGGGCGGGCTCATGCTGCGGAAGATGCACATGTTTGCAGGCGGGTACACGCCCTTTGTCATGGAACTCCCCACCTACCACATGCCCCTGGGTGCCAATATCAACCTGAGAGCCATGGAACGCTGCAAATCGTTCGTGCAAAAAGCGGGCACTATCATCTTCCTGGCTTCTGCCATCATCTGGGCTCTTTCAAACTACAACTGGAAATTCGAATTCCTGAACACCGGGGAAAATCAAAACAAGATTGAGCAAAGCATGCTGGCAGAGACCGGCAATACCTTTGCCCCGCTTTTCGCCCCAATCGGTTGGGGTGACTGGAAACCGGCAGTTGCCACCGTCACGGGGCTTATTGCCAAAGAAAACGTAGTCAGCACATTCGGTGTTCTCTATTCACACGGTGCCGAAACAATAGACGAAGCTGCTGAAGACACCCTGCCCCGCAGCTCTGATTTCTGCAAGGTCAATGCGCTGACCGCGTTCACGATGGGACTCTGGCAGTGCGATGCCGAAGCAAGACTCAATGGAGCAGAAACAGAAGTCACAAGCACGCCTGATGAAGGGGCTGAGGCAGAGGAAACCCTGGGGGTAGCCGCTAAAATTCAGGCAGCCGGTGCCTTCACGTCACTCAGCGCGCTCTCCTTCATGCTCTTCAACATCCTGTGCGCTCCCTGTTTTGCAGCCTGTGGAGCCATCCGCCGCGAAATGAACAGCGCACGCTGGACGTGGTTTGCCATCGGGTACATGTGCTTGTGGGCCTATGCCGTATCCTTCATCATCTATCAAACCGGCTTGTTCATTCTCAACGGGACGATGGGCACGGAGCAGATAATCGCCTGGCTTCTCAGTCTGGGTATCATCTTCCAGATTCTGAGACCCAACCCCTACCGCAACAAAATCAGCAAGTAACGACAGACATGGCAGATTACATCATCATTATCATTCTCCTGATTCTGGCAGCACTGGCTCTCAGGTCATGTCTCAGGAAAAACAAGAGAAGCGGATGCCACGGCAACTGCAGCTGCTGCGGCGGCAACTGCCACCCGGACGCCAGGAAGGACAAACAAACCAAAAGCTGATTAATCCCGCAAACCTTTCCAACACACACAAAAAGCTGCTCTGGAGCAACATACAAAATAACATGAAAATAACGAACATAATCGCAATGGCACTAGTGGGGGCTGCTACCCTGCCTGTGGTCGCAGCGGAGGACTCAAAGCCCATGGCAGGAGATCTTCTCCAGGGAATCAACATGTTCATCCCGGAGGAAGGAGACCCCGCCTACAAGGTCAAAGCAAATGAGGAGTATGGTACTCAATGGTACGCAGACCTGGCATACGGCTACTGGCGCAACAAAAACGCCGGGGATACCACCATGCATAATCAGGCTAACATGTTGCTCGTGCATGCCGTTCTCAACCAGAGGATTATCGAAAACAACGTTCAGGGCGGCACCTGGTTGCGCGTTGAATTCTCCGGCTCATGGGGGCTGGACTCGGACTCAGCCCAAACCAGCCGCATGTTCGCAGACGCATTCGGCAGCACCACTTACCCTCACACGGATATCTACGGCGGCAGAGATGGGGTTATTCCCGAACTCTCCGTCATGCATTATTTCAACAGCAAGCGTTCCTGCATCATTGCCGGCATGGTGAATCTCACCAACTACTTTGACTGCGTGAGCATTGCGAATGACTCATTCTCCAGTTTCGTGAATTCAGGGTTTATCAACTCCTCCGTGCTGGGACTGACAGATGCCAACCTTGGCATGGTGGTACAGACGGAACTCGGCTCACAGAGCTATGCCATGCTTGGTCTTTCCAGCACGTCTACCAACTATGGGGATAATCCGTTCAAATTCCACGGCGATGACGGTTTCCTGCTGGTGGGCGAATACGGCCGGCAGATACTGGATGGCGCTGCGACCATCCGGATTAATCCATTCTATCACTACATCGACAACATGGACGGCACAAGCAGCAACAATGCAGGAATTGCCGCCAGCATCGAATACGAGGTCAGCGATTATCTGACCGTTTTCAGCCGCACAGGCTGGGCTGCCAGACAAGAACTCGGCAACGGGTTCGACTTCACCTGCGGTGCGCATCTCATGCTCATGCCGGAGCGTGAAGATGATTTCCTCGGCGTGGCGTTCGGCGTGTTCAAGCCCTGCACCCCGGCTGATAACAAGCGCGAATTTGTTGCAGAGGCTATGTACAGCTTGCAGCTGAATGATTATTTCAAGCTGGTACCTCACGTTCAGTACATAGCAAACCCGGCTTATGATGCCGACAACAGCGATGCGATTCTCATGGGTGTTCAGGGTGTTTTCTCATTTTAACCCCGCCCCGTTTGCAGTTGGGCTGTAATACATATTGCAGCAAATCCCCGCCAGAAAACATTTTTTTCTGGCGGGGAAATTCTTTTTCTGCATGAAACTAACGGTTTTACTTGTATAAACGGCTAGCCTGTGTTACAGTCTCGCATCTTCTAATTCACACACATGAAAATCAAGACTATCTTCCTCTCCATGTTGGCGCTGGCCGGAATGGCCCAGGCAGGTGAGTCCAGTGTTGACTCCTTCACCCCGGCTAACACCTACCACCGCTTCTACGACGGCGGCCTCGCCATTCCTGACGAATCCGCTCCCGCGTGGAAACAGAAACTCTACGACACAACCGGTACTGGTTTCTTCTTCGAGCTTTTCGCTGCATACTGGGGCATTGACAACCAGGCAGAGAACTACAGCTCCACGAACTACCTCCTGATGAACTTTACCCGCGTTGACCAGCGCATCATCAAAGATGAAGTAGATGGTGGCACCTGGTTCACCCTGGCCGCCTGCGGCTCCTGGGGGCTTGATCACGATTCCGCCAGCCAGACCTTCTTCTACGATTCTGGTCTGGGCATTGGCACATGCCACCACACGGATAGCGTGGGCCCCGCAGGCTTCTACATTCTGAATGCCACGCTGCGCCAGTACTTCAACAACAAGCGCACCTGCCTCAATGTTGGCTCCATCTGGATGAGCATGTATTTCGACCGCATCAACCACGCTCGCTTTGCTAACGATGCCTTCGAGAAATCCCTCGTCATGCCGATGTACTACGGCACCCCCGGTGCAGTGGTTCAGCACGAGATTGACAAGAGCAACTTTGTGACGGCTGCCGTTATCGGCACGGGGCTCGGACTTGGCGACAATCCGCTCAACTTTGACAATGCCAATGGCTTTGCTGTGATTACTGAATACGGTCACGAATTCTGCGAAGGCAAGGGAACCTGGCGCATTGCCCCCTTCTTCTGCAGCATGGATGACGCCCTTGACCGCGAGCGCAATTCCTTCGGTCTGATGACTGGCGTAGAATACGACATCAATGACCGCGTGAAGGTATACGCCCGCCTTGCTGCCGCCAGCAGCGAACACCAGCGCGCCCGCAAGGAAGCCATGCTCGGCACCACTCTGCGCGTTATTCCTTCCCGTCCGCAGGATTACCTCGGCGCCTGCGTGGGTATCTACAAGTGCGCAGACAAAGCTGGTTGCAGACTTGTGAACGAGTACGAAAAGGTTGTTGAATTCACCTACCGCTACAACCTGAATGAGTACATCTCCTTTGCTCCCTTCTACCAGCTGTACATTGACCCCGCCTACCGCGATGTCAGCACGGTCAGCGCCACTGGTCTTCAGGCTCACCTGAGCTTCTAATCATTACAGCAAGGTTTCACCCTGCAAAAAACCACCGCATGCTGCACGCTTGCGGTGGTTTTGATTTTATGCGAAGACCAGAATTACTCTCTCGTGCTGACCATTGCACGGTTCACCCCATTCTGCTGCACCGCATCCTGGGCAGCAACAGCAGGATGAGAACCATACAAAGCACCAAGCACCAGGCAGAAAGCCATGGTCACAAGAGCACAAATGGTGGTGATGGAAATGGAGTTCATGGTAGATACAGTTATAAACAGTATTTCCCTTATACCATATTTTGGCTGAGATGCAAGAGATTTTCAATCGTGTAGGGGGGGGCGGCGCAAGTTTTTTTCTGTAAAATCCCAGTCATTGGTGCAAAGTTCGTTTGCGGTTTAGGTTAAGCAGCGGGATTTTGAGGCTGAGACGAGGCTCCCTGCAGCACATCTGCCGCGAGTTGAAGCTTCTCCGGGGAAATTTGGCTCTTCGTTATAAAGTGTGGGCATGTCCCATTCCCGCAGTAGAAAACGAAGGCAAAAATGGCATAAGAGAGAGCAGAAAATAC
>JAZRJB010000027.1:0-6617 GCA_045645565.1 Akkermansia sp.
GAAGGCAAATTTCACTGCCCGCCTTTAAGCAGGCAATGTAGTCGTAACAGAATATCTTAGCGTAGACGTATGTCTACGCAAGCTTTAGTGGTTGAAATTCCGCAGCCTGTGGCTGCCGGGCTTTACTTCGTAATTCGGGAACCTCTATAAACTCGAAATGACGATTTGTCTTACTGAACCCAGCAAAGCTGGGTTCAATTTCGACCGCTGCAGGCGGATTTCGATACTCCGCAGGAGTAATTTCGATTGCCGAAGGCAAATTTCACTGCCCGCCTTTAAGCGGGCAATGTAATCGTAACAGAATATCTTAGCGTAGACGTATGTCTACGCAAGCTTTAGTGGTTGAAATTCCGCAGCCTGTGGCTGCCGGATTTTTCTACATTCACATTACAGCTCTGGATGAGCTGTATCGAAATCTGCCGCAAGCGGCAGTCGAAATTACCCCTGATACAGGGATATCGAAATCTTCGCAAAGCTCAGTCGAAATTGAATACCGCTAACGCGGTATTCAGTAAGCCAAACTGCCATTTGTGGGGCCTTAGAGGTTCCCAATTCGTACATCACACTTCGTAATTCCCTTGCCCTGCAAGGGAAACTGTGCTACCCTCTCCCCGCGAACTTATTCGGCAATTTTATGATTATTCAGAACGAATTCATCAGCATCAGCATCGAGACCGCCGGCCGCCGCCTGGCCAGCGTGCTCGTGCAGGACAAAATCAACGGTCGCAGCTATGACCTGGGCAAAGAGGTATTCACCATCCAGCTGCAGGAGGCCAAGACCGATGAAGCCTGCTCCAAGAAGGAATACACCGATGTGTGCCTGCCGCTCAGCACGCAGGACCTGATGTGCGGCGACCTGTGCTGCACCGAAATTGAGGCCGATGCCGCCGCCCGCCGCCTGGTGGAGAGCCGAGCCGGTCATCGTGCATCCCTTCCCTTTGCCGTAACCACGGATGGTTACAAGCTCGAATGGTGGGTGGAGCTGCGCGAGGGCCAGCCCTACTTCCGCACCGGTCTGAATATCACCCCCATGCAGTTTGCCATGCCCGCCCGCAAGCTCACCCTCCTGAACGTGACCGCCCCGGAGGCGCGCGTGGAAGGCAGCGTGAAGGGCGCCCCCATTGTGGCTGCCGGCAACCGCTTGTTTGCCGGTGTGGAAAGCCCGCTGTGCACCAGCGAGACCACGGCAACCGGCTTCATGTGCTCCCTGGAGCGCACTACCCACCTGCCCGCCCGCACGATGAGCAGCATCTCCGCCGTCATGGGCTTCTGCCAGCCCGGGCAGCTGCGCCGCACCTTCCAGCTGGCCTACCTGAACGAGGAACGCGCCCGCGCCTACTTCCCCCTCCTCAATTACAACACCTGGTACGACATCGGCTACTTCACCCGCTACAACGAGCAGGACGTGCTGGACACCGTGCGCCTCTTCGGCGAGGAACTGGTGGTGAAGCGTGGAGCAGTGATGGACTCCTTCCCCTTTGACGCCGGCTGGGACGACACCGAATCCCTCTGGCAGTTCCACGCCGGCATGCCCAACGAGTTCCGCGAGGCCCGCAAGCTGGCAGAAAGCTACGGCGCCCAGCCGGGCGTGTGGTTCTCCCCCTGGGGCGGCTATGGCCAGCCCAAGCTGAACCGCCTGGCCGCCGCCGGTGATACCTACGAGACGAACGAACGGGGCTTTGCGCTCTCCGGTCCGAAATACTATGAGCTCTTCCGCGACATGTGCCTGCACATGATCCGTGAGAACGGCGCCAACCACTTCAAGCTGGACGGCTGCTCCGGCATGGCTGAGCCGGCTCCCGGCTCCCGCTTCGGCTCCGATTTTGAGGCCGCTATCTCCCTTATCGAGGAACTGCGCGCCGAACGCCCGGATATCTTCATCAACCTCACCACCGGTACCTGGGCCAGCCCGTTCTGGTTCGGCATTGCGGACTCCGTGTGGCGCGGCAATTGGGACCACGACTTCTGCGGCGAAGGCACTGCCCGCCAGCAGTGGATTACCTTCCGCGACGCGATGATTTACGCCCACAATGTGAAGATTTCCCCGCTCTTCCCCATCAATTCACTCATGACCCACGGCGTCATCTACAACAAGGGCGCACGCGGTCTCACAACCACTGAGGGCAACGACCTGGCCGATGAAATCTGGAGCGGGCTGGGGCTGGGCACCCAGATGCAGGAACTCTACATCACCCCCTCCATGATGCAGCCACACGAATGGGACACCCTGGCCGCTGCTGCCAAGTGGACCCGCGCCAACGCAGCCACCATGGTAGACAGCCACTGGGTAGGCGGCGACCCCGCCGCGCTCGAAGCCTACGGCTTCGCCTCCTGGAGCCCCGAAAAGGGCATCCTCGTGCTGCGCAACCCTGCCGCCACGGCGCAGGATTTCAGTTTCGACCCCGCCGCCGTATTCGAGCTGCCGCTGGGTGCCCCGCTGAGCTACACCCTCAGCTCACCCAAGGGCGACACCCTGCCCGCCACCGTTCAGGCCGGCAAGCCCACCACACTGCGCCTTGAACCCTTCCAGGTTCTCGTCATCGAGGCTGCGCCCTCCGCGTAAAGGCTTGTTATTCTCTGCTGGCGCGCACTCGTCCCTGATGAGTGCGCGCCAATTTCTTTTCACAGGTGACTCCCTTTACCACACGTGTCCCAAAGTTTGAGAAAGCTGCCCGATAGATTGGAATTTGGCGAGCCGCAGGCGAGCGGAATTCTGAGCCCCGCCTACTGGCGGGGCGGTAAGTTCAATAGTCCAGGGCGTAAGCCCTGGGGTAAAGTGAAAATAGTAACCGAACCCCGAGCGGAGCGGAGTGGGTGGCAGATATGGATGCGCGTTGATATGCAAATAATCAATGCTTAACATAAACGGAACGCTCATGCGAATCTGCCACCCCGCCAGCTGCCGGGGTTCCGGTCTTATTACTACACCATACCCAGGGCTCACGCCCTGGGCTATGATTCTGTCGCCCTTGCGGGCTCAAGTTTCCGCTCGCCGTTGGCTCGCCAAAGTTCAATTTATTGCGCAGAGGGGGGGTGGATTCTTCCACAATGTTGCTGATATTTCTATTCTCTACAAAATCTTTGGGACACATGTATCCCTTTACTGTTATTTTCATTTTAAAATTGACTTCATAGCACCGCGGGTGCATAGTATGAAGTATGAGCAAACCTGAATTTCTGGCAGCGCGAGATATCAACAGCCGGGCCGAAACCCACGCCTCGTTCTCCATCCCCGTCAGCACTGGCAACCCGGTGCTGGATGCCAACCTCTATGACCTCTCGCGCCGCTTCTGCGGCGAACATTCACCCGACACGGTACTGCAGATGCTGGCTACAGCCATGAATGCCGCCGCCAGCCCGCTCGGTGAACATGATCTGGAAATCATGAACCGCGCTCTGGACGAAATGTTCTGCGCAGACAAAATGTTCCTGCCGTACGAGAACCGCCGCAAGATTGCCTGCTTTGGCTCTGCCCGCATTCAGGAATCAGACCCATGCTACATCCAGGCCCGGGCATTCGCAGACCTTGTGTCAAGCCAGGGCTATATGGTCATCACCGGTGGTGGTCCCGGCATCATGCAGGCCTGCAATGAGGGCGCCACTGAGCAGAACTCCTTCGGGCTCAACATCACGCTGCCTTTTGAGCAACACCCCAACCCCGTGATGGCAGGCAGCGAGAAGATGATGAATTTCTACTACTTCTTTACGCGTAAACTCAACTTCCTCAAGCAGAGTGATGCCCTGGTCGCCTTCCCCGGCGGATTCGGCACCATGGATGAAATCTTTGAGGCCATCACCCTCATTCAGACGGGTAAATGCACCATATTCCCAGTGGTGCTCATGGATCCCCCCGGAGAATCCTTCTGGCAGCGCTGGATTCGCTTTATTGAAAAGGAACTTCTGGAGGCCGGGCTCATCTCGCCGGAGGACATGAAGCTGCTCTATGTCTCCAAGGATGCAGAAGATGCCTACCGCCACATCGCGCAATTTTACAGCAGGTATCATTCGTACTATTTCGACGGCGATACCCTCTCCATCCGTCTTTCCCACCCCCTGGCAGAAAGTTCACTCCCTTGGCTTCTGGAGGATTTCAAGGATATCATGCCGCTCAGGGATATAGTGCAGCTCGATGCCGACCCCTCTGACCCGGATGAACGCCTCGGCTTCCTCTCCCGCATCAGATTCACCTTCAAACGCGGCAATTATGCCCGCCTGCGTGAGTTGATTGACGCCGTGAATGATTTAGATTGATTTCCTGCGTAACAAACCTTTAACGCAACGGTTGATAACTTGTTATTTGTGTGCTTCTTGCGAGCAGGCTCCACCCTCCCGTAAAACGGGCGCAATATCCTTAACGACAGGGTGGAGCCGCCTCTCTTTTGCGAGTCGAGCGTAACCCCTCGTTTACCAGAAAACAATACCGGAACCGTTTTTTTGAACGTGATATTTTATTTTTTTGTTAAAAAATATGTAATTTATAAAAAATCATCTGTACATCGCATCCATAATACTGTACACTTCGCGCGTACACGTGCAGGGAGAGAACATTCCAACGCGCGAGGATTCAGCCCGCACGGAAACACGATTAACACATTCCATACACTCATGAAAAAAACTCTTATAGCTCTTCTTGCAGCAAGCGCTTGCGCTATGGGTGCAACAGAGACATTCGATCCCGCCGTCAAGAGTGGTACTCTGGCTATCACCTTGAACACTGAAGCTCTCCGTGCCATCAGCGATGTCAGCTTCGATGGTGCTGGCGAGGCTAAGACCTTCTTCACCTTTAACGGTACCTGGCACGATGGTAAGACTGGTTACATCGGGCTGGTCAACAATGGTTCTTCCACCAGTGATAAAACCGGTTTGTACTGCACATGGCAGTATGATGCACAGTCCAAAACGAACCATGATATCTCGATGGGTAGCATTTTCACCTCCGCCACGAATTGGGACAACATCTCAGCCATTACGCTGGTGTATTCCTACAACACCCCTGACAGCGGAGCAACGACAACAAACATTGCCCTTTCCATCGGCTATCAGGATGGCTCTGCCGTGACTACGTTCAGCACAACCAAGAGCGACCTTATGTTCGGTGGCAACTCCGGTTTTGCTGCAAGCAGCCTGACCATCAATGATGCACTCATTTCCTCCTACACCTTGACCACAGAGTTTGCAACTCTTGACGCTGTCAAGGGGCAGAGCGCAGCGATGCTTATTCCCGAGCCCGCCACGGCCACGCTGAGCCTGCTGGCTCTCTGCGGTCTGGCTGCCCGCCGCCGCCGCCACTAATGGCGAGCGCGGAGCATCCGCAGTCCAATCAAATCAACAACAATGCCCGACCTGGAGAAGAACAGGTCGGGCATTTTCCATGAGGGGGGGTAGGAAAGGAAGAGCAAAAGCGCTTCATTCACTCACTGATATCAATGATATTGATTTCCGGATTACAGAAGAAGCGCATATCGAGGATAGAGCCGACCCCGCGGGTGACAAAGATGCGGCGGTTGCCCTCAAAATCAAAGAGCCCGGCGGGCATGGAAGAACGGAAGGAAATGAATTTACCGGTGAATGGATTGGCAGCCTGCCCGCCGTGCGTATGCCCGGAAAGCATGAGGTTCCAGTCGTAATCAGAGAGAAGCTTGCGGCTTTCGGGGTCGTGCGAAAGGAGGAGGACAGGGTGCTGTTCCTGACCGGTGGGAAGCATGCAGGCAGCGGGGGCTTCATCGCCCTCATTCCAGTCACCCAGCCCAATGATGCGAAGGGTGGAACCGGCGGGCGTGACCCAGTTGAGCGCCTGATTGCGGAGAATGGGAACACCGGCCGTAGCAAAGACACGCTCGACCTGCTCCAGTTTCTCATAATCCTGATTGCCGAGAATGGCAAAGCAAGGCGCCAGGGTGCGGAGTTTACGAAGCCCCTCCACCGCCCAGCGCGTGCGCATGAAACGCTCATTAATCATGATGAAATCCCCACCCAGGATGATGAGATCCGGCCGGGCGGCTTCAATCTGCTCAATGCATTTCTGGAAGAGCTGCACATTGTTATGCAGGTCAGACATCAGAGCAATGCGGAGCGGTCCCGCACCAGGAAGCGCATCAGCTGGTAGTTGCAGGTGGTTGCATTCCAGCTGGGACGCTCCCCAGTTGCCAATGCATTGAACACCTTTAACGCCGCCCAGAAGCAGCGCTGCAGAGATAAGCCATGTGCGGAGACGGGGCATAATGAATAAGCGGTTATGAAGTTCTGGCGGCAGATGCAGTCCAACCTGCCACTGCTGGTATTCTAGCCTGAAAAGCAGGAGGCGTCAATCCCCAAATCAAGCACCTGTATCCCGGCACACATGTGTCCCAAGGATTTTGTAAGCAATAGAAACATCAATGACATTTTCGAAGAAGCCCCCCTCATCTCGATAGATTGATGTTTATCGGGCTGAAAGCCCGAGGAATTTTGAGCCCTCGGAGAGGGCGACACAATAATAGCCCTGGGTGGAGCTGCGTCAGCAGCGGAACCCAGGGTAAAATGAAAAACATATCAGAACCCCGGAGCGTAGCGGAGTGGGTGGCAGAAGCTTCGGCTTAGTGTTTTAGCAGCGCCTCCCTGCCACCCCTCCACGTTGG
>JAZRJB010000028.1:0-22874 GCA_045645565.1 Akkermansia sp.
TGAAGGTGGAGGTGAGGTACTTGGTGGGAGCATCGTGCAGCTTGGAGTTGTCCATTTCCACCACGAGCTCGCCGTTGTGCCATACGCGCAGCACGCCGCTGTCGTTGGACTCACCCAGCACTGTCATTTCGGTCTGGAAGGTGTCTGCCAGGCTCTGCAGCTCCTCGAGGTTCTCGGGCTTAACGGCCAGTACCATACGCTCCTGAGACTCGGAAAGGAAAATCTGCCAGGAGAGCATGCCGGTCTCCTTGAGAGGAGCGCGCTCCAAGTAGAGGTTACCACCTGTTTCGGAGAGCATTTCGCCGGCAGCGGAGGAGAAACCGCCTGCGCCGCAGTCGGTCACGAACTCGATGAGACCGCGCTCACGAGCTTCGAGGATAACGTCGAGCGTCTTCTTCTCTTCGATGGGGTTACCAATCTGTACGGCCTGCTGGTCTTCAGTAGCGGACTCCTCACCCATGGCGGCGGAGGAGAAAGTGGCGCCGTGAAGGCCGTCCTTGCCGGTACGACCGCCGATGACGACCACGGCCAGACCGGGCTTCATCTCTTTGGCGATGTCCTTCTGGGGGATAACACCGGCAGTACCGCAGAATACGAGCGGATTGTAAATGTAGGTGGGGTCGAACTGAATGGCGCCACTGGTGGTGGGAATGCCCATGCGGTTACCATAGTCGCGCACGCCGTGCACCACGCCGCGCATGATGCCCAGGGGGTGAATGATGTTGTGACCCTCCACCATGCTCTGCGGTGTATCGGGAGCACCGAAGCAGAAGACGTCCAGGTTGGCGATGGGTTTAGCACCCTTACCGGCACCCAGAATGTCGCGAATCACGCCACCCAGACCCGTGTTGGCACCGGCGTAGGGCTCAATGGCGCTGGGGTGGTTGTGGGTTTCGGCCTTCAGGCAGACGGAGAGGTTGTCATCCAGCTTAATGAAGCCGGCGTTATCAACGAAGCAGCTGAGAACAAAACCGGGCTTCTGTGCCATAATCTCCTTGGAGGGGCGCTGAATGAAGGTCTTGTACATGCTGTTAATCTCCTCAGTCTCACCATTGACGGTGTGCTGAATGGTAGCAGCGAAAATGCGGTGCTTGCAGTGCTCAGACCAGGTCTGGGCGATTACCTCGAGCTCCACATCCGTGGGGTCGCGGTCAATCTCACAGAAAATCTGCTGCACCACCAGCATATCCTCGGTGGAGAGGGAAAGTTTCATGTTCTGGCTCAGCGCAGTCAGCTCGCCTTCGCTCAGATTGCGGACAGGAATGGTTCGATAAGTCATAGTATTGATTTACGATTGACGATTGACAAATGACGATTGGAATTTTTTACTTCGTAATTCGTAACTCGTAATTCGTACTTTTAGTTAATGTGCCAGGTGTGAATGGCGGGGTTGCATACGTCTTTGCAGAAACGTGCGGAAAGCGCGGCGGCATCACCCTCACCGAATACATAAACCTTCTGCGTGATGGTCAGCGCGGTGATGTCGAAGGGAAGCCCCTTGCGGCCGCGGTAGTTGGTCAGGATGGCCTCCTTCTCCAGATCCAGCGCACCCTTCTTGATGCCGTAGGAAATGCTGAAGAGCTCCCCGCTCAGCGCCGGGGTGCCGTCCTCCTGCACCTTCTGGGAGATGGAATCCACCAGCACGCTGCGCATGTAGGCTGCTGCTGCCTCAATATCGCCCTCGCACTCAATGGTGTACAGGCGGGTGTGGTTGTACGTAAGCTGGTCTGCAATCGGGGTGTAGAGCAGCTTGTTGGCGTCCGTGGCCGACTGGAATCGGCTGAATACTTCAAACGTCAGTGTTGCCATATTGCTTGTTTTCTTGTGGTTTGCGCGGGCGCGCGATAAGGTAAAAAAGGCCACCGGCGGGCATTCTGCCACCGGTGGCCGGTTGTGAAACTTACTTCTGCAGGCGGTCAAGCACGTCGGCGTAGGCTTCCATGAACCCACCCAGACCCTGGCGGAAGCGGTCCTTGTCCATCTTCTTGCCTGTGGCTACGTCCCACAGACGGCAGGTATCCGGGGAAATCTCATCAGCCAGCACAATCTGGCTCGGGTCGCTGGAAAGGCGGCCGAACTCAATCTTGAAGTCGATGAGGCGCAGGTTGGCGGTCATGAAGAATTCCTTCAGCGTGTCGTTGATGATGAGGGCCATCTGCTTGATGGAAGCGCATTCCTCCTCCGTGGCGGCGCCCATCTCGCGGGCGTAGTCATCATTGATGAACGGGTCGTTCAGTGCGTCGTCCTTGTAGGAGAATTCCACGATGGGCTTCTTGAACTCCGTGCCCTCGGCCACGCCCATGCGCTTGGAGAAGGAACCGGCTGCCACGTTGCGCACGATGACCTCCAGCGGCATAATGGAAACCTTCTTCACCAGCAGGTTGATGTCGTCCACATCGTCCACCAGGTGAGTCTTCACACCTTTCTCTTCGAGCATGCGGTAAATGATGAGGGTGATAGCCTTGTTAAAACGGCCCTTGTTCTCGAAGTCTTCCTTCTTTACACCGTTGAATGCGGTGGCGGAGTCCTTGTACTCCATGCGCAGAACATTCGGATCTTCCGTCGTGAACAGTCTCTTGGCTTTGCCTTCGTAAATAGGTTCCATGGTTATAACCGGGGGCTTGTTGTATACTCTCCCCGCGGAAAGTATACCCACCCAGCCCCTAAAGTCAAGCCCTAACTGAACCCAATCGATTGACTATTGACGATTGATCATTGACAATCGGGGCTTGATTAACCGGAAAATTCACTTGCGGCAGCACCTCGCTCCGATGCCCGCGGGTGATGTATAGTGAAATATAGTGCTATATAAGCAAAATTTGCTATATAGCACTATATAGCACTATATTTCACTATATTTTCCTATAAATGGCCTCAAAAGGGGCGGGAATGGGGTAAAATATACACAAATATAGTGAAATATAGTGGAATATATGGCTATATGCTTGACTTGGGCTATATGCAGCTATATATTCGCATATATAACTATAAATTGCTTTATGGATCGAATCAAAAACCCATTTTCTCCTGGTGCTGGTTGGCCGCCGCCCGCAATGATTGGCCGTGATGAGGTGATGGAGAATGCCCGAATTCTGCTGGGGCGTACGCTGCTGTGCCGCCACGAGAAGAGTATGATGCTGACCGGCTTGCGCGGTGTGGGCAAGACTGTATTGCTGAATAAAATTGAGCGCATGGCCATGGAACAGGGGTACAAGACCATCTTGTTCGAGGTGCAGGAGGGGCAGTCACTGGCGCAGGTGCTGGCCACGGCGCTCAGAAATATCCTTTATGAGCTGAATCTGCTGGCCGGTGCGGGTGATAAGGTGCGGCGTGGTCTGATGGTGCTGCGGAATTTCATCGGCGCCGTCAAATTGAACTATGGCGATTTTGGTATAGACCTGGAGCCCTTGCCCGGCATGGCCGATACCGGGAATATGGAAATCGACCTGCCGGAGCTCTTTCTGGCAGTGGCAGAAGCCGCCCGGGAACGCAACACGGGCGTGGCTCTGCTTGTGGATGAGGTGCAGCTGCTGAGTCTGAATGAGCTCAGCGCGCTTATTTTGGCCATGCATAAGCTGCAGCAGAAGCAGGCGCCCTTTGTGCTTATCGGGGCAGGGCTGCCTACATTGCCCCGCCTGGCTGGTGAGGCAAAATCCTATGCAGAGCGCCTTTTCTCGTATCCGATTATCGGCCAGTTGAGCCGGGAGGATGCAGCCCGCGCTCTCTCCGAACCCGTGGAGCAGGAAGGTGCGTATTTTGAGCAGGAAGCTCTGGATATGATTTATGAGCACACGCTGGGCTATCCCTATTTTCTGCAGGAATGGGGGTACCAGGTCTGGAATCAGGCGGCCGGTGCCCTTCTGACCAGGCAGGATGTGCTTGCTGCCTCTGATATGGTCATCCGCCGCCTCGACCAGAATTTCTTCCGTGTGCGTTATGACCGCCTTACGGAAAGTGAGAAACGCTTCATGCGTGCCATGGCTGAGCTTGAAGCCGGTGAGTACCGTTGTTCAGAGATTGCACCGCTTCTGGGGATGAAACCTACGGCTCTCACGCCGACCCGGGCAAACCTCATACGCAAGGGTATGATATACAGCCCGCGGCATGGCGTTATTGATTACAGTGTCCCTCTTTTCGGGGAATTCCTGCGCCGCGCTCTTCCCCAGCTTTCGCCGAGAAAATAGGCTTTTATAGTGAAATATAGTGCTATATAAGCGAAACTTGCTATATGGCACTATATTTTCCTGTAAATGGCCTCAAAAGGGGGTAAATAGGGCAAAATATACCCAGATATAGTGAAATATATGGCTATATAGCAAAAAGCTGCTATACGCAGCTATATTTTGGTATATTTGCCTTATAATGCCTGACCGGGTTGGCTGAAATCGCTGTTTTGTCGCCAATAATGCAGGAAAGCTCTTGCCGCATGCTGAGGCGGTTGATATAATCTCCCCCGTTCTCGGGAACCTGAATCAACTACACCTATCCACCACCCCTATGCTCACCCCCCTCCTGGTTTTTCTCTATGTATCCAGCATGCTGTTTCTCGGTGTGCATGAAGATTGGCTTTATAAAGGAAACCCTCATTTCCTCCTCGGCTGGCTCATAGCCATCCTCGGCACCACCTGCGCCCTCGCTCTCATGGTGCTGCTGTGAGGTATGATGTGGTGCGCGAGCAACATCTCTTGCATGGGATCTGAAGTTGACCCTACCGGGCCATTATGGTATAAGGCAGGAAACATTGAAGCAATTAAAACCATAGTTCTGAAGTTGACCCTACCGGGTCATTATGGTATAGAAGTTCGGCAGCAACCACAAAGACGCCTACCGTTCTGAAGTTGACCCTACCGGGTCATTATGGTATAAACGGTGCTTGATTGCTTGTTTTGCTGTACAGTTCTGAAGTTGACCCTACCGGGTCATTATGGTATACTCTTTTCCATGACGTAGTATTGGCTGATGTTGTTCTGAAGTTGACCCTACCGGGTCATTATGGTATAGACAGGCAGATGGCTATTGTGTCGGGCGATGGGTTCTGAAGTTGACCCTACCGGGTCATTATGGTATAATTATCAGCGCGTCGGCGCGGTCTGGCGAATGGTTCTGAAGTTGACCCTACCGGGTCATTATGGTATATGCACCAGGCTGCTACTGCTCGTATAGCACGGGTTCTGAAGTTGACCCTACCGGGTCATTATGGTATACCTGTGCAACCATTATTGTGAAGCTCACGCCGTTCTGAAGTTGACCCTACCGGGTCATTATGGTATAACGTTTTCTTTCCAGCTATACCGTCAACGGTGTTCTGAAGTTGACCCTACCGGGTCATTATGGTATATGTCGAGTGAGCTTTTTGAGCAGTCAAAGAAGGTTCTGAAGTTGACCCTACCGGGTCATTATGGTATAGTGCGTGACGGCTTCATTCATCTGACTCCCGAGTTCTGAAGTTGACCCTACCGGGTCATTATGGTATACACCGGGGCGGCGAGCATCCTCCAGATAGGCCGTTCTGAAGTTGACCCTACCGGGTCATTATGGTATATTAAAAGTCCGCTTCTCTACCGATTGAGTTAGTTCTGAAGTTGACCCTACCGGGTCATTATGGTATAGAACAGCAGGTGATACCCCTTGTCGGTCTTGGTTCTGAAGTTGACCCTACCGGGTCATTATGGTATAGCCATCTAAATCCTTTCCTGTAACCATAGCCCGTTCTGAAGTTGACCCTACCGGGTCATTATGGTATACGCAGCTCGCCTCTTCGCTTCCCGTTGGCAGGTTCTGAAGTTGACCCTACCGGGTCATTATGGTATAAGCGAGCAAACAAGAAATGAAAGACATTAAGAGTTCTGAAGTTGACCCTACCGGGTCATTATGGTATAACTCCGACCGAATGGGACGGCATTGAGATTATGTTCTGAAGTTGACCCTACCGGGTCATTATGGTATACTAACTTTTTTCCGCGCCTGTAACCATAACCCGTTCTGAAGTTGACCCTACCGGGTCATTATGGTATACCAACAAACAATAGAAAGCAAAATATCATGAAGTTCTGAAGTTGACCCTACCGGGTCATTATGGTATAACGCAAAATCCCGCGACCGCATCACGGCTGCGTTCTGAAGTTGACCCTACCGGGTCATTATGGTATAACCTTATAACCGGGAAATCAAACCTGAGCCTAGTTCTGAAGTTGACCCTACCGGGTCATTATGGTATAGCCCGAACTAAGCGGAACTAAGCGGAAGTTGGTTCTGAAGTTGACCCTACCGGGGCATTATGGTATACAAGGGCATCCAAGAGGAAGAAATTCAGTCTCTTGGATGCTCTGCTGTTTTCATGAACAGGGATTAGCGGGTGATTTTTACTTACCAGAAAAGGATGAAATTGGGGAAGGGACGGGGCTGTGGCGTTTCTGATTCGCCCAGCAGAACAACCTGTTGTTCCCAGACGGAGCGTTCCATGGGGATGAGGCGGATATCTCCCTGCGGTACCTGTGCAGCTACGCGGCGCATATAGCGAATGACGCGGTCTATTTCGTGGTCCTCGCCTTCGAAAAGATAGAGACTGTACTGGACGCGCTTGCCGCCCAGAGCCTCGAATTCCTTGCGGAGGAGGGTCTGGTGCCTGGTTTCGGGCACATCATAAGCAAGCATCACGAGCATGGAGCACGAAGGGGTGGAAGAGGGTGGTATTCTGGGCGAGCAGGGCGCGGGCGAAGGATTCTACATGAAGCCGCAGAATGGTGCGGAGACGGAAGCGTTTGCCGGCGTAGCACCAGAAGGATTCCAGCATTTCTGCAAAGCGTCCGGCCATTTTGCGGGTATCGTGCATTTCATCTAGATAGCGCATGACGGTGATTTCCACGCAGCAGCGGAAGGGTTCGATGAGGTCGCAGGCGAGGCTGGGGCGGCTGCGGCGGAGTTTGTGGATGATGCCGATGCCGGGTTCAATGCCGGAGGCGATGCACTGCCATTCCAAGGCATGGTAGAGGAAGCCGTAGCCATAGTTGAGCGCCACATTGAGCGGGGCCTGGGCCTGGCGTTTCTCTCGGGTGAACAGGTCCTGCGAGGCGGCGCGGAAATAGCGGGCCCAGAAGAAGCGCGCCCACTTGGCTTCCAGCCGCAGGATGCGGTTGAAGGAATTGGAAGCCAGTTTCGGCAGCGGAGACAGGGCAGGATCCAGCGCACGGATGAGGGTGTGCTGGTTCTGCACCTTGGTCATCAGAATGTCTGAAGCCAGCTGGGTGGCATGCCGGGGTTTGAGCGTGCAGAGGCGGTAGGTGGCATCCGGATTCACGTAGCGGCAGCGGGGGAGGAGGGATGATGTGTCCCATTTGCCGGTGGCAGTGTTCCAGCGAGCCATGACAACGGGGCATTGCTGCGCGATGGAACAGAGAGCCGCCTGGCTCCACCGTGCGTGTGAAGCCAGGCATTGCAGGGAGCCGAGCACTTGCAGGGCGATTTTGCGCTCTCCGCTATACAGTATCCCATCTCTGATTCGCAAATCAGCCGATTCGTCCATCAGGATGAGGTGGTGTATCATACGGGTGGTGTGAGGTTTCTTTTTGTTGCTTCTACGTCTGCGTCACCGAGATTTCGGAGTTTGGCGTAATCGTTTGCTTGTTTGTATTTTTTTGTTTTCCTATCCTTATGAGTCAAGGCACGGAATTCAAGATATGGATCTGAACCAATAGCTGAAATTCTGCCCCATGTCTGGATGGTTTTCGGGTGGTCGAGCATGTCAACGTTTCCCTTCTTCTGCAGTTTCTCGATATACTTATCGTTACGTTCGAAGATGAGGTTGAACACATCCCCCTTTCTGAAGGTGGCTACTTTGACAGCATGCGGGGGCAGGATACCGCAAATCATTTCATGCAGGTCGCGGGCCTTGTTTTTCGTCAGAATATTGAGCAGGTACTGGGGGGCACCCTTAGTGCCGCGCCAGGGGAGGCCCAAGCGCTTGAATCCATCCAGCACCGCTTTGGTGGGGATGATGCGCTTGTAATAAGCCCAGCATTTCTTCTTTGCATTCCAACCGAGCCAGAGTTCCAGGCGGTCGTTGGAGGCGGCGAGACTGCGGAGCTGGTGGAACTTGCCGGATTCTGTGATGAGTCCATTCCACCCGATGGGTGATTTATCCACATTACCCTTGCTGCCGAACTTCCAGATATTGCGCACGGGGGTACCGTTGAGTAGCCTCAGCTCCGGGGCGGGCTGGGTTGTATCAGTCTTAGTGGCAGCCTGGCAGTCGATAAGCCATTGGCTGATAGCTTTCTCGCTGGGGATATCCTTGGCGGGAATGCCCATTTTCTCCAGAGTGGAGCGAAGCTCGGTAGGCTTGATATCGGCTGTGAGCGGGGTGCGCTGGTGGGTCATGCCCTCTGCGTCTACGCCCCAGAAGGTGCTGTCGCCCAGTGATTTGTATTTACTACGGCTTTCTTTCTTCTCAATGGGGCAGGTGGAGCCATCGTTCCACATTTTCTGGAAATCGGGCAGGGGCAGCCCCTGGAGACACATAAGGCGGCGGTCGCCTTTATGTGTTATTTCGGTTTCGAAGATGCCCTTGTAGCGGATATCATTGAGCCCTTCCGGCGGGAGGCAGGACATGACTGCAGCATCCATGCGGTGGTGCAGGTTGTTGGAGCGGTCTTTCTTGTAATTCTGCAGCCAGCTGCGACGGGCTGCTGCGGTGTAAACGCCGCAGGGATTGCCGATGCGGCAGCGCATCTGCTCGTCATCGCCGCTGATGCCGAGCCAGACGGCGAGTGCGGTGCGGAGTTCTCGCGCGAGCTGGGCAGTGCGGGTAATGTTGTTGAAATCGGGGAAGGAAGCGGAATCGTGGGCAAAGTGACCTCGTTTTTCGTCCTTCCAGTTGAATTTCTTTGTAACGCTGAGCATTCCCGCCCAGTCCAGCCAGCCGGGCAGGTGAGCAGCGGCGGCTTCTCTGGGGGTGCGGGGGCCCATGGCGGCATTGACTGCGCGGGTGGTGAGCACCAGGTTTTCCACCATGTAGAGACCACCGCGGGCATCGGGATAGATGTGCGCCAGCTCCAGCTCGCCGGAGAATAAATCGGCGGGCCTGAGTTCCTGCCCGGTGAAGGGGCAGGTAGCCGGGGTGGTGGGGGAGCCGCCTTGCTCTGCAAAGAGGCGCATGCGCATGAAATCGGCATTGCTGGCGTTCTCCCGGTTATAAGCTCTGGCCAGTTTTTCGCGGCGTTCTCGGTTGGCTTTCTGTTCCTTCTCTATTTCCGCCGCCTGGTCTTTATTGGCTGCGGCGTTCTTGATGGTCTCGATGATGCAGTAATCCGGTACCTTCTTATCCCCCAGCGCGCCAGCCAGGTCTTTCTCGAAGATTCGCTGAAGGATACCCCGGGTGACGAGTGCATCGGCAGTGGTCCGGCTGCCATCCGGGTTTCTGCGGGTAACGGCCTTGCGGGTTCCCAGCAGGCTCTGCACCTGGGGATAGATGCCGCTTTCTGTCGGCATGGTTTTGCGGAAGATGTAGAGCCCGCTGTCCTGCTTCCACTGCTCCATGGATTCCGGGGCAAAACAGGTGCCGCCCCGGGTGGCGGATTCGTACATTTTCTGCGCAGCGGCAGCAGACATACCGGCCCGGCCTTTACGCGCTACCATGGTGGGGGTGACAATATCCTTGAGCTGCTCAATCTGGTCCTTATTCCAGTCTCCGGTGCAGAGACTGAGTTTTTCGGATTTCAATGCACTTTCTAACAATTTTTTGGCATCGCTCCATTTGCTTATTCCTGCCTCCATGGCATCGAACAGTGCTTTGGCTGCACCTTCCGGCAGCTTGACTTTGCCATAGGGGATTTTGCCGGATTTAAGTTCGAATTTGCGCACCGAGAGAAAATCCACTAATGCCCAGCGGCGGTAGGACAGCTCGCCTGCAGAGCAGCATTTAGCTGCCGGCAGGTTGAGCCAGACGCAGTAGGGGCAGTTCTTCACCTTGCGCTCAAAAATCTGCTTTGCTTCTGCCGGGGTCTTGCGGTTGTAGAGGAAAATAGCCTTCTGCTTGTTCTCCGGGGTATCATTTGGGCAGAAAAGGGCTGCGCAGAAGCCCTCTGCATCTTGTATCAGGTGCGTGTGGCGGGAGATGATGGCCTCCAGATGGCTGCGGACATGAGCCCGGGGGTAATTGAAGCCTCGGGCTTTGCGTTCATTGAGTTTCTTGTGTGCGTAGGCCTCAAGCATGGTGGGAATGCCCTCCTGCGCTGCCTTGCTGTGGCGTTCTTCCACGAGTGCCTTCCAGGCTTCCTGTTTATCCTCCTTTTCGGTCAGGGAATCTGCCATGCTGATGAGGTAGGCGCGCATGTCGGCATCGACAAAGGCGGAGCGAATCCACTTCTCTGCCTCCTTGATGTTCAGCTCTGCGCCCCAGGGGTATTCGCCTGTGGAATCATCATCCATGGCAAAGTAATCATAACCGCGGCGCAGCACGCAGGAGCGGATGCAGATGGAAAGGGCCTCCGGCGAGGCGAGTGTTTTGGTCAGGGCGCGGTGCCGCAGCAGGAAAGGGTCGCTGCGGGACATGACGTCATCATCCACCCAGGGGAGCCCGTGTTTTTCAAAAAGTGCCTTGAGGCGGCGCATGCGGGTGCGGCGGTTCTTGCGCGCGTGGCGGGAGGCGCGGAAGGCACGGCGGGCGGCCAGGGCCTGTGCCTCCGGCAGGTCGACAAGCAGGGTCTTGCAGTAGAGCAGCTCTGTGCCCTTTCGCACAGCGATACCAATGCCTTCGATGCCGATGTCGATGCCGAGCGCGACTGTTTCCGGGGAGTAGAAATCATGCTGCGTCCAGTAGGAAAGGGCGTTTTCGCGGAGAGCCTGCAGGGAAGAGGGAGTTTCAGTCATGAAATGAATGGGGTTGGGGGTAATCAATCGCCTGTTTTTGTGTAATGCAATATCTGTATATTTTACACGGTGCCCGGGTGGAGTCAATGAAATAGTGGATGTGGGACGCGGTAAAAATCTAATAAAATCTAACATTATTTTTTTGCTTGCAAGAGCGCCGGATTCCTGCTAAATTGAAGACCACTTCAGAACCAGCACTCGTGAGAACACAGAGCGTAGGAGAGCGCGTTTTCACGGTTAAAGTGTGACTCCATACATACCCCCGCTGAATAGGCGGGGGTTAATTTTTGGGTACGTCAGGCATGACACGTAACTGCGGTGAAAGTCCGCAATGAGCCTCGATGATGCGGAATCCCAGACCTGAAGAACAAAGCAGCCGACGGCTGTAAGGCTGATTAGCCAAACGCGATAGTGTTTGCCCCAT
Source organism: Akkermansia sp. (assembly GCA_045645565.1). GTDB lineage: Bacteria > Verrucomicrobiota > Verrucomicrobiia > Verrucomicrobiales > Akkermansiaceae > Akkermansia. Next base: position 11,291 of record JAZRJB010000028.1, read on the forward strand.
CGGGGTGAGTGCCCGTGGGGCGGGCACGAAGCAACAGCGGGGAGGTAACGTACCGTGGGAAAGGAAGTTCGAGGGGGAATCACGACCGTACGAACTGCAGGTTGTAAAATTGAGGAGGAATATGCCGAGTAGAGGCTTTGCTGGTGCTGCTTTCGTATATCCAAGCTTTTGTGGATGGCAATAAGCGGGTAGCCCGCATCAGCTCTAATGCGGTGCTGATTGCACATGGATATTGCCCGCTGTCTTTCCGCAGTGTGGAGTCTATCGATTACAAGAAAGCCATGCTTATTTTCTATGAGCAGAATAATGTTTCTGCTTTCAAGAAGATATTTATGGAGGAGTTCGAGTTCCACACGTGTCCCAAAGTTTGAGAAAGCTGCCCGATAAATTGAAAGTTGGCGAGCCGACGGCGAGCGGAAATTTGAGCCCGCAGGGCGGCATAATCATAGTCAGCGTGGAGCCGCTACGCGGCGGAACGCTGGGTTTGGAATAAAAAACGACCGGAACCCCGACCAACGTGGAGGGGTGGCAGGGAAGCGCTCCTAAAACGCTAAGCCTTAGCTTCTGCCATCCGCTCTGCTACGCTCCGGGGTTCTGATATGTTCTTCATTTTACCCAGGGTTCGGGGCTTCGCGTCTCGCGTTGCTCGCTTGCTACGCCCTCGCAGGCCGCTGCTGACGCAGCTCCACCCAGGGCTATTATTGTGTCGCCCTCTCCGAGGGCCCAAAATTCCTCGGGCTTTCAGCCCGATAAACATCAATTTATTGCGCAGAGGGGGGGATTCTTCCAAAATGTTGCTGATATTTCTATTCTCTACAAAATCTTTGGGACACGTGTGCCAGCAGGCTGAAACACTGCAAGCTTTACATGGGGTGCAACATAGGATATAGTGGGTACATGAATTACAGACGATGCGGACGCAGCGGCGTATTACTGCCGGAAATATCACTGGGGCTGTGGCACAACTTCGGCAGCGGTGATGACCGGGCGCAGAATGCGGCCATCATTGGTCGCGCTATGGAACTGGGCATCTGCCATTTTGACCTGGCAGATAATTACGGCCCCCCTCCCGGCAGCGCTGAGGAACGCTTTGGTTCCCTGCTGAAGCATGAATTTGCCGGGCACCGAGATGAAATGTTCATTGCCACCAAGGCCGGGCACCTGATGTGGCCAGGGCCTTATGGCGACTGGGGAAGCCGCAAGCACCTGATTGCCGGGCTGGACCAGAGCCTGCGCCGCATGCAGCTGGATTATGTGGATGTGTTCTACCACCACCGCCCGGACCCCGATACCCCGCTTGAAGAAACAATCGAAGCGCTGGTGCAGATTGTGCGCAGCGGCAAGGCGCTCTACATCGGGCTGTCAAAGTACCCGCCTGCTCTTTTTAACCGCGCATGCGCCATGCTGGCAGAGGCACACGTACCCTGCCTGCTGCACCAGTTGCGCTACAACCTGCTGGACCGCGCATGCGAGGCCGGGCAGTTGCCCGCAGCCAAGGCTCAAGGCACAGGCAGCATTGTCTTCTCTCCCCTGGCGCAGGGCATGCTCACGGGTAAATACCTGAATTCCCCGGTTCTGCCATCCGGTTCCCGGGCGGAGCGCAGCGATTCCGTTTTCCTGAACGCTGATAAGGTGGCTGCCGATGCCGAACGCGTGGCAAAATTGAACACAGTCGCCAGCAATGCTGGTATTCCCCTTACCCAACTGGCTCTGCGCTGGCTGCTCCAACGCCAGGAGGTCACCAGCGTACTCATCGGGGCTCGCACGGTTACCCAGCTGGAAGAATGCGCTGCGGCGGCAGGTCAGCCTGCTCTGGGCGAGGATTTGATGAACCTTCTCAACGCGTAAATATAAATGAAAGCTTCCGCATTGTTCAAATGGATTCCCAGCCTGATGGTATCACTAATCGGGCTCACCACCACGCCAGCTGCCGCAGATACCCCCCGGACGCTGGAGGGTGGCTGGCGGCTCGATTGGGCAGATGAATTCAATGGAACCAAACTGGATTCCAAAAAATGGAAACATGAGCTTGGCGTCATCCGCAACCAGGATGCCGTTCAAACATATACGAAAAACTGCGTCAAGGTTCAAGGCGGAAAATTAATTCTCTCCTCCAGGGCAAAAACAACGAAAAACAGCAATTACAACCCCAGAAAAGATCACTGGACGCACCAGATAAAGACCATGCCCTACGCCAGCGGCTCGGTTACAACCCGCGATATCAAGCATTTCGAGGCTCCGGGTCGTCTCGAAATCCGCGCCAGAATCCCCAAGGCAAAAGGGGTGTGGCCTGCTCTGTGGACCATGCATGTTAACCAATACGGCTGGCCCGCCAACGGTGAAATTGATATTCTGGAGCATATTTCACAAGAACCTAATACCTGCTACTCCATTTTCCGCTGGGGTGTTAATGGTGGCAACCAGGAACACAAGGTCATCCGCACGACTCAGATTCCGGATTACAGCAAGGATTTCCACACATACATTCTGGAGTGGGATGATGAGGTGATGCGCATTCTGATTGATGACCGGGAAATTGGAAGGGTGCGCATTGAGGAAGCCAACTACCCGGACGGCAACAATCCGCTGAAGACGCCCTGTTACCTCATCATGAACACTGCCATCGGCGGCTGGGCTGAGGCGCCCGATGCTGCCCAGTACCCAGTGCAGTTCGAAATTGATTATGTGCGGTACTACACCAAGGGGGACAAAGCTGCACCCGCAGACCAGGACGCACCCGCCGCGCCTGCCAAGAAGAAAAAACGGCGCGTTAAGAAATGATTCCGCAAGACCCCTTTTCCTTCCGCTCTGTTTTTAACCGGGCTCTGGCGTATGGCGCCGTGGTTTTCGCGGCTTTATGCTATGAGCCCCTGCGGCAGCTTTTCAATGAACCTGTGACCGCAGACAGGATCCGGGAGACGGCCAGCTCCATAGGTGCCTTGCTGCCCGTGGTCATGGCTGTGGCAGCGGTGGTTGCCGGCATGGTGCGCAAGGTTCTCTTCCACTTCGGCGGGGTGAACCGGCACAGCCTGTGGAGCATCTTCCTGCTGGGCACATTCTGGCACCTGCCTCTTACCCTGCTGGCTGCACACACGGCAGCCCCCCATGAACCCGGGGCTTGGATGCTTCCGGTGTGGTTCTCTGCGCTGGGGGGTGTTGCCAGTATTGCTCTCATCTGCGCCATCTGGCGCATCGCGGCCTCTACCCGGGCTCAGGTTGGTAACAGCAGGCTTACCGGATTGTAAAGCAATTCCCCCAGACGGGCGGCTATGCGATTTGCCTCTGGCGCTGGCACCACGGTGGAGACATACAGCGTGTAGGGCAAATTATAATTGCTCAGGCCTTCCCTGCCCGCGCGAATGCCCACCTTCGGGCTGTTGCCTCGAGCCACAAAACCAAAAGCCGGGCGTTTTCCGCTGGCAATGTAGTCCACCACTTGCTGGCGGGAGGTTGCAGCATCGCACACAGCAATATGCGGGCTGAATTGTTCCGGTATCCCCACCACGGATTTCTGAGTCTCCCGGGCCAGGTGGTATATGCTTTTGGATGCGGCATTCTCGATGGCAACCACCTTATTTCCCTGCTCCTTGAAGAGCAGTACATCCACCTTGCCGCTCGGTTCTATCCAGGCGCTGTAACTGGTGCAGGCTTTAACAACAGCGCGCACTATGTAGTCAAACAAGGAATAGCGGTTCTCCAGCAATTTCTCACACTGCACTGCTATGGGCAGACTGATGCGGGCCAGAGCCGCCATGTTCACCTCATGGTCATACACATAATACCCATCTATTTCCGGTCGGGTCGGCTGCAGGGCAAAATCATTTATCACGGTCTTTCCACGGCTCACCGGGGCGGTCGTGGGAACCACTACACCTGCCGCCATGATTCTCCCTCGCGGACCGCTTCCACGCAGCGTGGCGGGGTCAATTCCTTGTTTCCGGCAAAGTCTGGCAGCGAGGGGGGAAATCAACATGATAACAAGAGAGGAGAGAAAAGCGTGGGGTGCCGCAGCACCCCACTGATGAATTCTTAATTTCAGGCCTGGTAGCGGAGCTCGCCGTCAATAATCGTCATGACGGTTTCATACTCTGCATCCAGAACCACCATATCTGCCGTGTAACCGGGGGCAATCTTACCCAGGTCAAACAGGCCAAGGCTCTGGGCCTGGTTCCAGGAGGTGGCCTTCACCAGCTCACTGAGGGGCTTGCCGGTCAGTTCCTGTACATTCTTGAGCCCCTTGGCATAACGCAGGGTTGAACCGGCCAGGTTACCACTTTCCAGACGAGCCACGCCACCCTTTACAATGATGGGCAGACCACCCAGCTGACCAGGACCATCAGGCATCCAGGAGCATGCCAGGGAGTCCGTAATCATAATCATCTGGTCAATGCTCTTGTTCGTGAAGGTAAGCTTGAGCATATCCTCGCAAAGGTGAATCTTGTCGCAGATGATTTCAATCTTCACGTCCTTATCCAGCATACCGGAACCCACAAGACCGATTTCGCGGTGGTGCTGGGGGCTCATCTGGTTGCAGAAGTGGGTCAGGTGCTTCAGACCAGCAGCCTTGGCAGCCTTGAAATCTGCATAGCTGGCGGCTGAGTGACCGGCAGAACAAGTGATACCGGCGGCAGATGCCTTGTTGATGAAATCAATGGAGCCGGGCATCTCAGGTGCCATGGAAATGAGCAGAACGGGGTAAATGTCATTCAGCATGGACACTTCCTCGTAGTCTGCCGGGCGCACGAAGGCGGGATTCTGGGCACCACACTGCTTGGGGTTGATGTACGGACCTTCCAGGTGCACACCAGGCGTTTTGGAACCAGTCGGGGCAGCGGCATATTCCTTCACAACGGTGCAGACATCTGCCAGGGTCTTAGTGCCCAGGGTCAGGGTGGTGGGCAGCCAGGTTGTCACACCTTCCTTCATCTTGCAGTCAGCAATCGTGCGGATGCTCTCTACCTTGCAATCGCAGGTATCGCAACCACCGGCGCCGTGGGAGTGAATATCAATGAAGCCGGGCATGAGCATGTTGCCGCCGGCATCAATGGTCTTGTCGGCCTCAGCTGTCTCGCCAGGCTGCAGCACAGCAATAATCTTGCTGCCTTCCACAAGGACGGACCCACCGGGCAAATCAATGCCGGGGGAAATAATGTGTGCATTCGTGATGAGCGTCTTCATAATCGTATGAGTGGTATGCGAGAGGCTGTTTACCTCCCTGCTTACAGGCTAATTTTACCCATATCACTACCGCGATGCAAGGCAAAAGAAAGCCAAGGCTGGTTATTTTTGCATTTTTGCATTTTCAGGGCTGAGCATCCCCTTGTTTGCAACTGAGTCAGGCTCATTGATTGTATCTCTGAGCCACTGATTTTGAACTTGCCAAAGCAACCAGAAAATAGTACCATGTGGGCGGTCCAGCCCCGCATTTCACACACACACCATGAGCCAGGAAAACAACAGCAAACCAGACCTGAAAGCAGGCGCGCCTGCACACAGCGGCGTCATCATGCCCCAGGCGCCCAATATCGAAAAAAGTCTGCTGGCCATGATGACGATTGACCCGACTAATGTTGTGTCCCAATGCGTCTCCAAGGGCATGACCGGAGATTTTTTCTACATTCCGGCTCACCGCATCCTCTGGGAAATCTTCCGCGAGCGCTACGACAAGGGCATCCCGATTGATGTAACCTCCGTCATGCAGCAGCTGGCAGATAAACATCAGCTGGAAGCGGTCGGCGGACCGGCTGGCCTGACCGACATCTTCTCATACACCACCAACACCGGGCTCTTCAACCTGCATTTCGAAACGCTGAAGGAGAAATACATCCGCCGCAGCATCATTCTGACTGCAAACCAGGCCAGTGAATCTGCCTACACCAGCGAGGCTGAAGTTGACGCGCTGCTGGATGAAACAGAACAGGCCGTCCTCAAAATCCGCCAGAGTACGGACAAAGGCGGTGAATGGAAACTCAGCGCTGACATTGCCGCTGCAGTCAGCAACATGGAACGCATGATGAGCAGCAAGGGGGAGGTTCTGGGCATCACAACCGGCTACCCTCGCCTGGACACCATGATTAACGGTCTGAAAGGCGGTGAACTCTTCATCATCGCTGCGCGTCCCTCCATGGGTAAGACCTCATTCCTGCTCAACATCATGGAACACCTGGCGCTTGAGGTCAAAAAACCCATCCTCATCTTTTCCTGCGAAATGCCCAGCGTGCAGCTGGTGGAACGCCTGCTCTACGCCCGCAGCGGTGTAAGCAAACAACAGCTGCTCACGCGCCAGAGCGGCCTGGCCAAGGAGGACCTCAAACGGCTCAAACACGCCATCAGCGAACTAAAAAGCAGCAACATTGTCATTGATGACACCGCCGCCATCTCCATCGCAGAACTCCGCGCAAAAGCCCGCCGGGTCATGCGCGACCACCCGGATCTCTGCTGCATCGGCATTGACTACCTTCAGCTCATGCGCTCCCACACTAAGCAGGCCCAAAACAGCCGCGAACGCGAAATTGCTGAAATTTCAGGCGGTCTGAAAAGCCTGGCCAAGGAGCTTAACCTGCCCATCCTGGCACTCGCCCAGCTGAACCGTGGTCCCGAAAACCGACCGGGCAAAAACAAGGGTGTACCCATGATGAGCGACCTGCGTGAATCCGGTGCCATTGAGCAGGACGCCGACATGATTGGCCTGCTCTACCGCATGGCCTACTACGCGGAAGACGATGAAGAGCGCGAAACCGTCGGTTCTGATGCCAACCTGGCTCTTTCCAAGAACCGAAATGGCCCCACTGGCGACATTCCGCTTACATTCATCCCCGAACTCATGCGATTCACCCCGCGCATTCCCCGCGCTGACGAAGAGGAGGAAAGCTGATGCGGCAACGTTCATTCATACTCCCGTTTCTGGTGCTGCTGGCACTCGTTATCTCTGCCTGCCAGCAGTTCCCTGGTCCGCCCATGCCTGCTGTTGTGCTGGATATCGGGCACACAGCAGAATACCCAGGCGCATGCACTCCAGGAAAAGTCAACGGCAAGCGAATTTCCGAATGTAAATTCTGGTACGAATACAGCTACTACACAAAAAAAATCATTGAAGAAGCAGGGTACCCATGCGTCATCTGCAACCGCGGCTACCTCCCGGATGATGAAACATACAAAAAATGGAGTAACCGCGCAAACGTGCAACACCTGCGCAAGCGTGAGAAACCCGGACACCGCTACCCCTCCCGCTACTTCCCGGATCGCGTAGCAAGCGGTATCATCAGCGCAGATTACGCCGTCTACCGCCAGGCTCCCGCCATGGTCTTCCTGCACCACAACAGCACATCTTCCCGCTGGCGCAGCCGCAACCAGAAATCCATCATCCTCGCAAACCGTCACAACGGTTCTCCCCTTGCCCAGGCCATTGCAGATTCACTCAACTCCCGGTGCCTCAACCACGGCATGCCCAACAAAGGGAAGAAATGCGAAGTTCAGGTGCGGTTTGTCGATGCCTCCCGTGGGGGGGGCTGGCTCAACGTGTGCGATGATGCCGGCATCCCCGCAGCCATCATCGAAGCGGCATTCCTCAACAATCGCCAGCACGCCCGGTACCTTGCAAACCCGAAAAATGCCCGCCGGTATGCAGAAGCCATCGGTCACGGCGTAGTCCACTACCTGCGCACCCAGAGTGGCACGGTTCACCGCCGAAGCAACCCCAACGAACCCGATGAAGGCTCCTTCGGCTATGCACGCGAATCACGCCGGCTCAATGTTCCGGGAGCCAAGCTGCTGCTATAAGAGAATTCAATCCCTTTCCGGCAAAGAAATAACAAGCGGAGCCACCCGGGCGAGTTCGCGCAACGGGAATGATGCCACGGACGCCAGCAACACCTTCACCGCAGCACAGGGCAACAACAGCCCAGGCACATCCAGACACACCGCTGCCAGCATCAACACAGGAACCGCCACCACCCGCACCTGCAACAACCCAGGGGCCGCCGCCATCCGCGGAATATTCAGCACGGCCGCAACCAACAGAAACACGCCCAGAATCATCGGCAGTTCACCCTGCCGGTATAGCAGCAGCTCCCCCGTCAGCAAAGAATACCCCCAGCTGATAGGAACCAGCGGCGCCAGCAACCCACCCAGCCAGACCAGCCACCGGGTTAAAGCAACACCCTGCCCCGCCAGCAGCACCACGTGACACCACACCGCCACCACCAGCAGCAATGCAACCTGCAACTTAGCCAGAAACGCAGAAACCAGGCCACACACAATGCCAGGCAACACCAGGTGCAATGGCAGCAACACCAGTTCCGCAAGCGCCATGACAGCGCACGCAACCAGGGCATACCGCGTCACAACAGCAAGCAAGGACACCGCCCGCTTCACTGCTGGGAACAGATAACAATCACAAGTCAGCATCCTCTTCCACCTCCGGCGCAGGTTCTGCTCTGAGCGGGGCAAACCCCATCGGGAAACGCTCTTTACCACTCATATCCTTCAACACACGGCAGCGGGTATACCCCAGCGCTTCCATCAACTCACGCACGGCATACCCCTGATCATGCCCCACCTCCAGCATCACCAAAGCATGGGAGGCCAGATGCGGCAAAGCATCCTTCAGAAAACGGCGCACCACATCCAGACCATCCGGTCCACCATACAACGCCGTTGCAGGATCATGCTTCACCTCAGCAGCCACCTCCTCACCCTCCGGCACGTAAGGAAGATTGGCCAGAACCAGGTTAAACTCCCCCTCTGGCGGCAGCACGGCACCCGCCTCCGGTGCATCCCACGCAGCAAACAAATCACTGCGGTACGTGCGCACCCGCGCCCCAAGCGATGTAGCATTCTCCAGCGTCAACGACAGCGCCTTCTCTGAGACATCCACCATCACCACCTCTGGAGCATGGCGAGCCAGCTCCAGCGCCAGCGTAATACCAATTATACCACTACCACACCCCATATCCAGCACCCGCATCCCACTGCGCCGGGGAGCCATCTGCAAAGCAAACTCCACCAGCTCCTCCGTCTCCGGACGCGGAATCAACGCCCGCGCATCCGTCCGGAACTCACGGCGGTAAAACTCCGTGCTACCCAGCAGATGCTGTAAGGGGACCCCCAGTCCGCGCTGCTTCAACAACTCACGCAAAGGCGCCAGCTTATCCTCCGGCAAAGGGTCTTCAAAATGCAGATACAACCAGGTCTTATTACACCCCAGCACATGCACCATCAGACTCTGCATCGAATGCCGGGCACCCTCCACCCCTCGGGACTCCAGATACGCCGTACCACTGTTCAACACCTCCTGAACCGTCTTCATCATCACTTACTTCAGTTCATCCATTCGTTCCTCCATCTCCACATGCTGCATGTGGGAAATCACATCATCCAACGCACCAGTCGTCAACACAATATCCAGATTATACGCCGTGTAGCCAATTCGGTGGTCCGTAAACCGGTTCTGCGGGAAATTATACGTACGAATCTTCTCCTCTCGGCCACCAGAACCAATCAAAGCCCGGCGCTGCGCCGAATAGGACTCCTGAGCCTCACGCTGCTTCATCTCAAACAAACGGGCACGAAGAATACGCATACCCGTCTCCTTATTCTTCAACTGCGAGCGCTCATTCTCACAACGCACCATAATACCCGTCGGCAAATGAAAAATCTGCACAGCAGACTCTGTGCGGTTCACATGCTGACCACCAGCACCACCCGCGCGACACGTCTCAATGCGCAAATCCTCCGTTCGAATCTCCACATCCACCTCCTCAGCCTCGGGCATCACTGCCACAGTAGCCGTACTCGTGTGAATACGCCCCTGCGTCTCCGTAGCCGGCACGCGCTGCACTCGGTGTACCCCGCTCTCATACTTCAGAAAACGAAACACCTCCTCGCCAGAAATTCGTGCCGTCACTTCCTTAAAACCGCCAATATCATTCGGACTGGCATCCAGCACCTCAACCTTCCACCCACGCCCCTCAGCATACCGCTGGTACATCCCCAGCAAATCTGCCGCAAACAAAGCAGCCTCATCACCACCAGTACCCGCGCGAATCTCCACCAGAGCATCGCGGTCCTCAGTCGCATCCCTCGGCAGCAAACTATACTGAATCTGCTCAATCAACTTCTCCACCCTGGGCTCCAGCTCCTCCAGCTCCAGCGCAGCCAGCTCCGCCATCTCAGCATCATCACCAGCCACCAACTCACGGTTCTCCTCAATCTGCCGCAAACACTGCTGCAATGATTCCCAATCTCTCAGCAACTCCTGCGTGCGCCGATGCTCGCGCATCAACTCACCCGCGCGGTTCCGGTCCTGAAACAACTCCGGGTCGGCAATCTGCACTTCAAGCTCAGCCAAACGCTCACGGCGCTTCTCAATGAGGGGGGCATAGTCCATAATTACCAGCACATTCTAGCCTACTCACCACCCCCGCGCAAGTGCAATCTGCGTACAGGCATATTTTAGGCTTGCCATCTCACCCACGCTGTGGTACAAGTATCCCCGCGCTGTTCGCAAGAACCAACGCATCACTGCGTGGTCTCGTGGTGTAAAGGTAGCACTAGGGATTTTGATTCCCTCTGTCTAGGTTCGAATCCTGGCGAGACTATGTTAAAAAAAAGCTTTACTCATTTCCGTGAGTAAAGCTTTTTTTATTGCTGAATAACCAGGCACCACACCTCTCTACGCACGGGGCTTCAGTCCCGTATTGACTCGCGCTTTGCAGGTGCAATATACGGAAAAGCCCGCAGAACTTTCGTTCTGCGGGGCTTATTAACCCTGGCAGCTATCTACCCTGCCTCGGCGTAGCGGCGCAAGCAGCCAAGACGGGTCTAGCGGGCCTGTGAGGGCGTAGAAAGCGAGCATAGCGAGACTCGACCAGTCACGGCGTAGGCGAAGACGAAGACGGAAGCCCCAACCTGTCGTCCGACAAGACGCCCGACGGCTCGGAGGGCGGCTAGCCTAACCGCGTAGCGGTTTGCCCCCGCTTGCGGGGGTGAGGGCCCGTGGGGCGGGCCCGAAGCAACCTGAGAAGATGGTAGGTGGACGACTCCACCGACGCCGATGCTCCCTGCCCCCGCTAATCGAGTTTCTGTTCGTACAGTCGGGATTTCCCCTCGAACTTCCTTTCCCACGGTTCGTTACCTCCCCTCAGCTGTTCTTCAGGTCTGGGATGCCCTTCCTTTTTTCCCGCCTGATGCGGGAAGAACGATATCCACACTGCGTGTGGACGATATCCGGCTTTGCCGGACGATATCCACGCCTGCGGCGTGAACGATATTTGCGAGCCCAGGCTCGCAAACGATGAAGCCCCGAAACCATTTCGGTTTCGGGGCTTCATTTACCCTGGCAGCTATCTACCCTGCCTCGGCGTAGCTGCGCAAGCAGCGAAGACGGGTCTCGCGGGACCTGTCGTCCGACAAGACGCCCGACGGCTGTAAGGGCGGCTAGCCAAACCGCGTAGCGGTTTGCCCCCGCTTGCGGGGGTGAGGGCCCGTGGGGCGGGCCCGAAGCAACCTGAGAAGATGGTAGGAAGGACGACTTAGCCCTTGCCGGAACGCTTCTCCCCGGCAACAGGAAAGCCCCGCAGAACTT
>JAZRJB010000029.1:0-54082 GCA_045645565.1 Akkermansia sp.
CCTGCAGCTCCAGCGGCAACTGCATGACCCAATGCTCCTGAACACCTTCCGTACGGCTCACCGTGGTGCGGCTGTTCATATCATCCTCATACTTGCCGGTCCAGGCAAAGGTCTGGCCTTTCTCGTGTGCCACATGCTTCATGCTCACGCCGCGCAGCTCTAGCGCCTGTTCCCAAGCAGCGGGAAAATCATCCCCGACCACGCCGACCATATCCATCTTATCCGTCACCAGCCGCGCGGCCAGCGCAGCATAAGGGGCAGAACCACCCATCACAGAATTAACCTGCCCACCCGGCGTGATGAGCGTATCAATGGCAATCGTGCCGTAAATCAAAGCGCGTCCGTTCATGAATGACCTCCTTCCAACAGAGAGAGCAGAGTCTCCTCATCAATAATGGGAATACCAAGTTTTGCGGCTTTATCCCGCTTGGAACCGCCGCCTTCACCAGCCACCAGATATGTGGTATTCTTTGTTACAGAGCCAGTAGCCTTACCGCCGGCAGCGGCAATCATCTTTTCCATATCCGGACGCGGACGGCTCAAAGCCCCCGTCAGCACGAAGGTCTTACCACTCAGCGGGCCACTGCTCTGCTGCTTCATATTCTCCACATAAACAGAGGAAACCGGGTTAATACCGAGAGCAGACAGGCACCCCAGCACAGACTGCCCGGCAGCCGATGCAAAATACGCCTGCAACTTGCGCGTTGAAACAGACCCCAGCGGGTTATTGAACTTCAACTTATGAGCCCCATCGCTTTCAAGCACAACATAGCCGCGCTCCAGGTACGCAGCCGCCAGTATTTCCAGTTCAGCCCGCAACGACTGCTGCGCAGCCACGAGCTGCTCCTTATCCACGCCTTTATTGGCGCGAGCCTTGGGATTCAGGGCATTGAACTGCTCCACCCCGTTTTCCAACTGTAACAGAAGCTGCAGGAACTCCCCCTGAGCCAGCGTTTCCAGGTTCTCGTGATATTTTGACACCTCGCGGGCCGTCACCGTGCCAATGGTGGGAATACCAAAAGCCGTGAGCCAACGTTCGAGGGGATGCTTGCGGGCGGCATCGAGAGCGGCGAGTGCCTTGGCGGCATTTTTCTCACCAAAACGGCGTGGTTCATCATCCGTTCCCAGGTTGAGAGCGCCGAGCTGCCCCACGGAAAGGGAGAACAGATCCAGCGGGGTGGAAATCATACCGCGGTTCACCAGCGCCTCGGCCACGGTGCCGCCGAGGTTTTCAATATCCAGCGCCTCGCGGCGGCAGAAGTACGTGGTGCGCATGGCAGCCTGCGCCGGGCAGGTGAAGTTCGTACACCGCCAGGCAACCTGCCCCTCCTCCTGCGCAATGGGAGCACCGCAGCTGGGGCACACGCCACCCACGGCATCGAACAAATGGTAAGGCACCGCATCCGCCGGGCGCTTCTCCTTCACCACATGCACCACGGCAGGGATGATTTCCCCGCTCTTTTCCATGAGTACGGTATCACCTATGCGGATATCCTTGCGCTCAATTTCATCCTGGTTGTGCAGAGTTGCGCGGGAAACAGTGGTGCCGGAAAGCTGCACGGGCTCCAGCTCTGCCACCGGGGTAAGCACGCCGGTGCGTCCCACCTGAATGCTGATGGCGCGCAGCACGGTTTCTTTCTGCTCCGGCAGGTATTTGAACGCCGCCGCCCAGCGGGGGGCGCGGGCCGTGCTGCCCAGTGATTCACGCAGGGCAATATCATCGAGCTTGATAACAGCGCCGTCCGTGCCATAGCCCAGGTTGCGGCGCAGTTCGTTTACCCGCTGCACGGCAGCTCGGGTCTCCTCCAGAGATTCGGCGTAGATGACCGGCTGATTGCGGGGAATGCCCATGCGGTCGAGCAAGTCGGTGAAATCCTTTGTAGTGAGGAGGGCTGGTCCTTCATACACCCCCAGACCATGCGCCAGGAAGCGCAGCGGGCGGCGGGCCACCTCTGCAGAATCAAGCAGCTTGATGGTGCCGGCAGTGGCATTGCGAGGATTGGCAAAAGCGGGCAGACCATCGGCATCGCGCTCAGCGTTCAGCTGGTCAAAGTCAGCAGAAGGCATGTAGATTTCGCCTCGCACTTCCAGCAGCTCCGGCGCATCTGCCGGAAGGGAGAACGGTACGCTCTTAATCGTGCGGACATTTGCGGTAATATCATCGCCCGTGCGACCGTCACCACGAGTGGCGGCATAGGCCAGCCTGCCCTGGCGGTAGAGCAACGTCACAGCGCAGCCATCAATCTTGGGCTCCACTGTCACCCGCGGTGAGCTTTGCCCCAGGCTGTTGCACAGGCGCTGGTAGAACTCCACCAGCTCAGCATCCGTATCACCGGTGCCGGGCTTATGCTCAAAAATGTCATCAATACTCTGCATCGGCGCAGGATGCTGCACTTTCCGGAATCCTTCACTCAGGTCGTTACCCACACGCTGTGTGGGGGAATCCGGCGTCACCAACTCGGGAAACTCGCGTTCCAATTCCTCAATTTCACGGTAGAGGCGGTCATATTCAGCATCCGTGATTTCAGGTTGAGCCTTGGCATAATACAGCTCATTATTATGGTTGACGATGGCACAAAGCTCCGCATGGCGCTTTTGTGGGAGAGCCTGACTGGCAGCGAATTCAAAAAGATCCATATCCATACCGCGTGTTCCGCATCATAGCACACGCGCACCGGCGCGGTCAATGCCGGGCTTCGTCTGTATATTATTTACTTGCGACCAGCAGAAGGGCATGCTAGACTCTACGTTATGAAAGCACTTCTCATCAATGGCAGTCCTAATGCAGCAGGCAACACCTACCAGGCTCTCAGCATCGTTGCTGAGGCAATGAACAAAGCTGGCATCGAAACAGAAATTGTTCAAATCGGGGCTGCGGCCGTGCAAGGCTGCATCGGTTGCCGCCAATGTCTTAAAACCGGGCGTTGCGGGATGAAGGACAAGCTTTACAACTATATCTACGACCAACTTGATGAGATTGACGGCATCGTCATCGGCAGTCCCACGTACTTTGCCGGACCGAATGGCTCACTCTGCGCCCTTCTCGACCGCCTGTATTACTCTGCCGGTGCCAAGCTGGCATACAAACCAGGCGCCACAGTTGCCGTAGCGCGGCGCGGTGGTGCCAGCACCACACTCGACCGTCTCAACAAGTACATCACCTATAATAACCAGCCACTGATCAGTTCCTTCTACTGGAACATGATTTACGGCATGCGACCGGGCGAGGTTCAGCAGGATGAAGAGGGCACCCAAACCCTGTACAACCTCGGTCAGAACATGGCATGGATGATGCAATGCATTGCAGCCGGTCCCCAGCACCCGCAACAACCGGCTCCCCGCGCTTGGACTCATTTTATCCGCTGATACCCAGCTCTCTTTACCCCGATTATTTACATCTGCCGTAACAATTTTCTTGAGCAACAGGACTCAGAGTGGTAGAATGTCAGACGGTTCAACAAACCGTCATCAACTCTACCCCGATGAACCAGAAACAACTTTCTCTCTACCACACACCCGTCATCTGTATTCTCCCTCCCGGAAACGAGGATACAAAACACGAACGAATCGACCCCTGCCACTATCAGAATGAAATTCTTCAGATTCTGGCAAGCCTGAATTTTCAGGATATCGCCCCGCGGAGCAGTCATACAGACAAAGAGCCGGCGTTCACCGCTACGCGGAACGGACGCCGCTGCGGCATCTGCATGCAGGAAACAGCAGCCGATATCATGCATATCGGCACCATGACTGAAGCGCAATATCATTATTGCGAAGAGCATATTCCTGAGTATGATATTTTCTACTGCGCCACCTACCTTGCCAGCTGCCAGGAGTATAAAATGCTGGCACCGTTATGTGTCCGGACCAACGCAGCGTGGATAAAGACAGAGGAAGCTGAACAATTTCTGCCCTTTTCGTGCCGCAGCACCCTGAACAGCTTTGCGCCGCTCCTGGGTGGGGCACACGTCTTCAAATTATCAGAAATCATCCTCCCCTTTCTGATACATCTGGGAGAACCCGCAAGATTTCACATACAAGGCACCTGCGCAACAGCCCAACTTCCAGCACCTCCATACAAGGTGCTGCATGTAGAAACGGCACACAGCATCCTGGCGCTGATGCAAAATACAGAAACAGGAGGAGACACCCTGCTCCGCCCCTGCTTTTACCACTGCGAACCACCACACTGCACCATGCTCTACACGGGGTGCAGCATCAACAGCCACCGGGCGCGCATCTCACTTAAATCCATAAAAGGAAAAGAATTACACGCAGAAAGCCTGGACGCCGTCGTCATTCCGCATCAGCTCATCAGAAACCAGCAGTACAAGTGGTCACTCTGCCTGGTAGCAGAAACCGTGCATCTGAATTCCCCCACCAGCACAACGCGCCCCTGCCTGCACCAGTCCGGCAACTCGCCGTACACAGAAATAGACGGCATCATCAGAGAACAGCGAACCAGCCGTGTCTGCGACCGTCAGCTCACGGTTGCCACCATTCATTTCCCGGAAGACGCCACAACGCTGACCCTTTATCTGGCTCCGGAATTATCAGACAGGTACCCCCTGAACAACGGCTCCTGCATTCACTGCACCGGGCTTCTCCAAGCCGTTCCACTGGAATTGATAAGCAAAGCAACCGAACAGAACACCACGGAACCCACAGCACACGAAACAGCCACACAACGCCTTGATACACAACAAGGCTTTACAAATAACATTCAAATCTGGTGCCAAAACACAGAAGAAGAAACATAACGCAGACAATTCCCCGGGCACAGCTTGAGGATTCAGGCCGGCACATCGTCAACGTGATGCTTTTTGCTTGCTTCGCGCGGGCGTGAGTGGTAGACTATGCGGTAGCATGAAAGTTATCACGATTTACGGCAGCAAGAGCGACCTTCCCTTCATGGAACCGGCTCGCGTCTATTTCCAGGAAAACAACGTGGAACATGAAGAGGTAATCTACTCAGCCCACAGAGATTTGCCCGCCCTCATCGACTATCTCAAGGAACTTGAAGCCAGCAAGACAAAGGCAGTTCTGCTCTGCGTTGCAGGTCTTTCCGCAGCGCTTCCTGGCGTAGTGGTCATGAACACAGAGTTGCCGGTCATCGGCGTTCCCGTACCCTGCGGTCCGCTTAATGGTGTAGATGCGCTGCTGGCAATTTCCCAGTTACCGGGCGGAGTTCCTGCCACGACCGTTGGTCTGCACAAGAAGACCCCCGTGAACGCCGCAATGGCAGCACACCGCATCATCAAGCTGGCTGAATAAGCAGACGGGCTCTACCCCGGGCTGCGCAACCACTCAATTGCAAAATGAGTACGCCAAAAGATTTATTGACCATCAGCTCCCTGAGTGATGCTGACATCCGCGGCATATTGCAAGGCGCCGCGGAAATGAAGCAGGTATTCAGCAGCGGGAAAACCCACCCTGCCCTTGCAGGCAAGTCCGTGCTCACCCTGTTCTACGAACCGAGCACACGCACCCGCTCATCCTTTGAACTTGCAGCCCGGAAACTCCAGGCAGACGTCACAACCTTCTCCGTTGCAACGTCATCTGTGGTGAAAGGTGAAAGCGTGCATGATACGATTGATACCCTCATGAGCATGCACATGGACTACATCATCGTACGCCATAAGAACAGCGGAATCCCCGCCGTCATCGGCCGGCATGCCAAGGCCTCCGTCATCAATGCAGGTGATGGCTCCCACGCACACCCCAGCCAGGCATTTCTGGATGCCTTCACCCTGCAGGAAAAATACGGGGACCTGACCGGAAAGCGCGTTGTGATTATCGGTGATATTCTGCACAGCCGCGTAGCCCGCTCCACCAGCACCATTCTGAACAGGCTGGGTGCCAGCGTTGCCTACATGGGGCCCGGCCCCCTGGTTCCGCAGGAGCAGTATACCGGAATTCCCCGATTCACCAACTGGGATGCCGTCTTTGAATGGAAACCGGATGTCATCTACCTGCTGCGCGTACAGAACGAGCGCATGGACACACCGTTCTTCCCCTCTGCGGATTACCACCAGGCATTCGGCGTGACAGAAGAGCGGCTCAAACGCATCGATGACCTGAACCTCAGCATCATGCACCCGGGTCCCGTCAACCGTGGCGTAGAACTTTGCGACAGCGCCATGGAATACCGCAACAGCCTTATCTGCGACCAGGTAGAAAACGGCGTCGCAGCCCGCATGAGCATTCTTGCCTACCTCAGCCCCCAGACCCGCAACCATGACTAATACATACATCAGAAACGCCACATGGGCTCCGACGGGTGAATGTTTTGACCTTCGCCTGGCACCCGGGTTCATCCAAACCGTCCCGGAGCTGGGAGGCATCACCATCCGCGATGCCGAAATTCGCCCTGCTGGCAAACTGAACATTCCGGAAAAAGCCCGCGTCATTGACGCAACCGGCAAACTGATACTGCCGGCGCTCTTCGACATGCACGCCAAGGTGGAAATCGACGGGCGCAGCAAGCGGGAATCCGTTACGCGCACCGGTCAGGCAGCCGTCCAGGGTGGCGTGTGGGGTATGCTTGTACTACCCACCCCCGGATTCAATTTTGATAACAGCTCAGCGCTCGATAGTTTCCGGGAGGCGGTTGGGCAGCGTTCTGCCGCTGAAATGATTCCGGCAGGCTGTATTTCCCAGGGCATGAAGGGAGAGCAGCAGGCGCCATACAACACGCTTGCTGCAAGAGATATCCGCATTCTCAGCGATGGCGGAGAACGGCCGAATAACCTGCTCATGCTGCACCGCGCTATGAAGTACGTAGCCGAGCTTGACATGATAATGGCCATACGCGGGGATGTACCCAGCATCACCGCCAACACGCACATGCACCCCGGCACCACCGCCTATCTGCTCGGGCTGCATGGAACCCCTGCCTGCGCTGAAGAAATCGGGCTTGAAATCATCGTACGCCTTGCGCAGGACTCCGGGTGCCGCATCCATGTGCAGACAGTCAGCACGGCTGAGGGTGTCAACATCATCCGCCGCGCGAAAGCCGCTGGCTGCAAGGTTACAGCAGAAGTTGCGCTGCATCACCTGCTCTTCACCCATGAAGACGTGGGCGATTACGACACCAACTACAAAACCGTGCCCCCGCTGCGCGAAAAGGCAGATACAGAAGCCCTGCTCGCAGGCATCAAGGACGGCACGATAGATTGCATCGTATCCGACCATACCCCCTGCACTCCCTTTGCCAAAAAGCAGGATTTCACCACGGCGCCGCAAGGCATGTGCCTGTTGGACCACTATCTGCCCACGCTGTATACCAAGCTCGTAAAGCCTGGCAAGTTAAGCTGGTCCGAACTCGTGAGGGCATGCTGTATAACCCCCTGCACCATAGCCGTACCGGATGTCATGGACCCGGAATCCCCGGAGGGCATTCCGCTGCTCATGTTTGACCCGGAAGGTCAGACAGCAGTGACAGAGGAAACCCTGCCATGCGGCACACTGAACACCCCGCTGCTCGGGCAGACTCTCTGCGGCAGCGTCACTCTTCCGCTTCAATAAAGTCATGATTATCTACATTATCAGCGACTGCAAGAAAGGGCACCTTTCCCAGACGAGAGGGCTGGCCAATGCGCTCATTGAGCAAGCCACAGAGCGGGCTCCGGGGCGCAACCATGCCTGCTATGAAATCGACATCACCGGGCTGAGCTGGTTCGGAAAATTATTCTACAAAGGCAAAGAGCTGCCGCACCCCCGGCCGGATCTGATACTCTGCGCAGGACACGGCACGCATCTTGCCGCGCTCAGTCTGGCGCGCCACTTGCGCTGCCTCTGCATGGTGTGCATGCGCCCGAGTCTCCCCGCGGCAATGTTTGACCTCTGCATCACTCCGCGCCACGACCTGCCGGACGGTTTCACCGCGAATGGGCGGATTTTCCCGACGAACGGCGCCATCAACGGCATCAAGCCCTCACCGGAAATCGAAAAGACGCAAACTCTGATTCTGATAGGCGGACCCAGCAAGAGTTACAACTGGGACGCAGAGCTTGTTCTCAACCAGCTGTCCTCCATTGCACGGCTCACCACCACTCCGATCATCCTCACGACCTCCCGCCGCACCCCGGCTGATTTTGTGAGCGACGTCAGCGCAGCCTGCCCGAACATACGGGTCATTCCCGTAGAGGAAACCGGGCCTGACTGGGTACCGGAGAACCTGGCAAAGGCCAAGGAAGTGTGGGTCACACAGGACAGCGTCAGCATGGTCTATGAAGCGCTTTCCAGCGGGGCTCCCGTGGGCATCATTGAAATGCCGGCAAAAGAAGGCCCGCATAAACCGGATGCCTCACGCATTGCCCGCGGGCTGAACATGCTCATAACAGATGGAAGTGTATGCCGCTTCACCGAATGGGCAAAGACCAACACCATTCCCCAGACGGGAACGGTGATGAATGAAGCCGGGCGCGCCGCCACATACATTCTGGATAACTTCCCCACCCTGCTGCCATGAAAGTAATGCACCTGCTGCCCTCCCTGAGTTCCGGAGGCGTGGAACAAGTCGTTCTAGAACTCTGCGAAGGACTCTGCGCCGCCGGAGTTGAGAATATCGTTGTCTCTGCCGGAGGCAGCATGGTGCCTGCCATTGAAGCATGCGGAGCGCGGCACATCACGCGGTCAATTGGCAAGAAAAGCCTGCTGACCCTGCTGCAAATCGGCGCCACCGCCCGCCTTATCCGAGAGGAAAAGCCGGATGTATTGCACCTGCATTCCCGCGTACCGGCGTGGGTCGGTCACCTTGCATGCAAGCGACTGCCAGCCGGTGAGCGCCCCGTCATCGTTTCATCCTTCCACGGCTTTCACTCGGTGAACCGGTATTCCGGCATCATGGCCAAGGGGGATAAGGTGATTGCAGTCTCCCGCTGCATGCGGCAGCATATTCTGGACAACTACCCCCAGACCCCGGCAGACAGGATTGCCGTTATCCCGAATTCCGTTGACTCAGAAAGATTTTCACCGGACTACACCCCCACTGCAGAATGGCAGGCCAAGTGGCAGGTCGATTACCCGGAATTGGCAGGTAAATACACGCTTTGCCTTCCCGGGCGCATCACCCGGCTCAAAGGCGCCACTCACCTGGTACCGATTCTCACCTACCTGCGCAGCAAAGGAATACCAGCGCATGCAGTGATTGTGGGCGAAACAAAGAAAGGCAAAGAAGCATACCGTGAGGAAGTAGCCGCAGCCTTTGCAGCAGCAGGGTTGAGCGACTGCGTCACCTGGACAGGGCACCGCAAAGACTTGGCAGATGTTCTTTGCGTCTGTGATGTAACACTCTCACTGACGCTGCAACCGGAATCATTCGGGAAAACAACCCTTGAAGCACTGGCGCTCGGTCGGCCGGTTGCCGGTTATGAACACGGCGGCGTAGGTGAGCAGCTTGAGCAGTTTCTGCCGGAAGGCATGGTACCGACCTGCAACCCCGAAGCTGCCGCCCGGCTGCTGGAAAAGTGGTATAATGAAAAGCCCGTACCGCTGAGCCCGGTTCCTTCACCATACCGCAGAGCAGATATGATCAACGCCCATATCCAGCTCTACAACGAATTGCTTCATCCGTAAAGCATGAATGTGCTCCACATCAGCCCCCGGCTGCGCCCAGGTGGCGTGAATCAACTGGCAGCAGACCTGGCCAGCGGGCTCCAGCAATCAGGATTCCGCAACACGGTTGTCTCACCGCCCAATGAACTGGTAGGGCGCATGGCTGCCGCCTCAGTGCAGCACCACAGTTCCCGCAACATTGCACTATTCACCTACTGGAACGAATACCAGAGGCTCCGCCGGCTGATTCACAGCACCCGGGCTGACATCATCATGGCATACACCACCCCGGCAGCATCCCTCGCCAGCCGCGTGTGCCAGAGCATGCCGGAAGAAGAGCGCCCCAGCCTCATCGGGATTCATACCACCTATCCGAAACACCCCGGCTGGGCTGCGAGCCTGAACCGGTGTGATGCCGTTGTAACCATCTCGCGCCATCTGCGCCATGAACTGACCCGGCGAGCCGGGCACGATGAAGACCAGCGGGATTTCTGGGTGATTCCGTACGGAGTCAATGAAGAGCTGTGCTACCCGGGCTACAAACCAAGCCCCGCCTGGGTAGAGCAATGGGAACGCCAGAACAAGGTCAGCCAGTCTACCCTCACCTTCTGCATTCCCGGTGCAATCACCCCACTGCGCGGGCTGGAAGATTTGCCCGCCATCCTGACAAGGCTCACAGCAGCCCAGGTCCCGGTGCATGCCTACATTGCAGGAGACACCGCCAAGGCAGACCAGAAATACCTGCATAAGCTCCAGAAGCTATTTGCCTCCAGCGGGGTAGACAAAGCCATTACCTGGCTTGGGCACCGCCCGGATTTAAGGGATGTGATAAGCCAGTGCGGCACAGTGGTTTCACTGGCAAAGGCACCGGCTGGTCATGACCGTGTTGTATTGGAAGCCCTTGCGCTCGGCTGCCCGGTGGCAGGCTATGACCACGGGGTGGTCGGCGAACTGCTGGATACCTTTTTACCGGAAGGTCGCGTAGCCCCTGGCGATGTAGCCGGCATCGCGGACCGCCTGGAACAATGGCAGGCCTACCGGCCACACATGCAGGAAGCTCTCCCCTACCCCTACCGCCTGGGCGACACCATACGCAGCTTTGCAGAGCTGTGCATATCACTCCGCCAAGGCAGCAAAGGGTAAGGCTTAGCATTGACATACTCCCCAAAATGGTGTAACCTCTGCGCCGCAAATGATTAGTTTCACGAATCTTTCCCGCTACACCGATATCGGTTCCAATTGCTATCTGCTCGATATGGATGGCGTACGCATCATCCTGGACTCCGGCATGCATCCTAAGAAGGACGGAGCAGATGCAACCCCCGAGTTCAATCTCATCGGTGCTGCTGACCCTGATACAATTTTCGTCACCCACTCGCATCTGGACCACATTGGCACCCTCCCTGTGCTGCAGGACAAATATCCGGCAGCAGAGGTCATCATGACGGCCGCAACCTGTGAAGTAGGTCAGGCCATGCTGCACAATTCTGTCAATGTCATGACAGCCAAGCGAACGCAGGACGGCATCATTGAGTACCCCTTCTACACACATGCCGAGCTGGACCACGCGGTCCGCTGCTGGATGCCCAGAGCCTATGGCGAACCGTTCCGCATCGGGCGCAACGGAAGGGTGCTGGCCACCCTGCACGATGCCGGGCACATTCTGGGAAGCTGCGGAGTCGAACTCGAAAGCGAAAGCGGCACAACCATCCTATACACCGGCGACGTTCAATTCGACAACCAGACCCTCATTGGCGGCGCTGAATTCCCGGAGAGTGGAATTGACGTCCTCATCATGGAAAGCACCCATGGTTGCACAGAGCGGGCTCCCGACTACACCCGCGAGAAGGAATTGCGCCGTTTTGCCAGCACAATCAAAGAAGTACTGGAGAATAATGGCGCCGTTCTCATCCCCGTCTTTGCCCTTGGTAAAAGCCAGTGCCTGCTGACTGAAATCGGTCGTTTCAAGGAACAAGGTCTCATCCCGGATGTACCGGTTTATTTCGGCGGGCTCAGTTCAAAAATCACGGCTGTGTACGACAAACTGGCGGACAGCACACCGCGTCTCCACCCCGGCTTCCGCATCAAGGAACATGTGGAAACCCATGGGCTTCCCCGCCAGGGCACAGCACCGCTCGTTGCCTCGCCTGGTAACATTTACCTCGTATCCAGCGGCATGATGAGCGAACACACAGTCTCCCACACCCTGGCAGAACAGATTATCACCCACCCGAATGACGCCATCCTCTTTGTCGGGTACAGTGATCCGGAAACCCCGGCCGGCAAGATAAAAGCAGCCAACCAGGATGAAATGGTAAAACTGCGGGAAAAAGGTGGTCAGGCATACCCGCTGAAATGCCGCGTGGAATGCTTTGACTTCTCCGGTCATGCCTCCCGCCAGGCGCTCATTGACTATGCCTGCCGTCTCAATCCCCGGAAAGTTCTCCTGGTTCATGGTGATGCACCAGCCCTGGAGTCACTTCAGGCCGAACTGAAGGAAAAAATGCCGGGCTCAGACATTGTAGTGCCCGAACCCGGCAAGCCGATCTGCATCGAATAAGGATTTATTTCCCGTGGTGATCCACCTCCTGAGTTATTGCCAGGAGGCGGAATTCACCAGCTCCGGAATACCTCAGACAAAGCGCCTGCCCCACACCGGCATCCGGCATCTGCGCCAGCCGGAGTGCCCCTGTATACGGAACTGAGCACCCCGGGGCATGCGCAGGCAGAAAGGTCTCCCACTGCTCTGAGGCTGTACTCCGGAACTCAAATCGGAGGTCACTTTCCAGCAAGCGCAGCTTGAAGCGGCTGAACTGGCGCACAGAATTGAAACTGGAACCACTCTCCAGCGGCATTGTCTGCAGATTCGCCTCAATAGGAATACCGACCCGGTACTTCCGCCCCTTTCGGACAAAGGATAAGGCGCGCAAGCCAGCGGCCGCAGCATACGTCAGCACCCCGTTGCCGTCCTCCTCATCTACGACCGACACAATGGTACCCGCCAGATGATATGCGCATTTGAGTTCCATATTCCGCTCTGAAACAACTTCTTCATAGCTGTCCAGATGCAAGGATTGGTCAGACATGCGCTCCAGCGTCACCGCTCCTGAGGATAGCACACGAAAAACAAACCACATATCATCATCCTGCCCGGCAGAACTTTGCAAAGCAGCCATCTGCAGCACCTCACGACCTTCAAAAACCACCCGTTGCCAGGCCGTAACCTGCTGTTCCATGTTAATGGTCAGCACTGCAACGGAGCCGTCATTCATCAACACCCACACGTTGAAATTGGAACCACGCTGAACACACCAGTCCTTAACCCCGGAGGCAAACAAATGCTCTGCCAGCAAGCTGATATCCGTGGCCGCAAAACCATCTGACTCCAGGCGGTAGGCAATCTCACGCATGCGTTTTCCGCCGCGCTGGACAAAGAGGATGGTATTTTCCACAGCCCGCGCGGGCATACCTTCGCTCCCAACGGAAGACTGCCGGCGGAATGCCACGGAGGTCGGGGTCAGAATCGAATTATTCCCTGAAACCAAAACCCACTCACTGTCTGAAGTACCCACCAGAAGCTGGCGGGTTGCGCAAAGCCAGCAGATGCGGCTCTGGTCACTATCCACAACGCTGAGATTCATAGCGGAATCGTCATCAGAGCCGACCCGGAAATTATGGAAATCATCCACAACACTAGCCAGTAAGGTTGTGGGTAAGCCAGGCATGCCCCCCAACCACAACCGGCCCTGGAAAAATGCAGAAAAGGCGGGATAGCCGTTTCGCGCTCCAATCGCACCGAAGCTCCATTCGTTTGTCGAGAAACTCACGGGCTTACCCAGATACGTTCTCAGCACACGTGCGCGGGCATGCAGGCTATTAGTCACTGATGTAATGAGTAACTTATACTCGCGCTGACCACCCAGTATCCTAAATTGCACAACAGCCCCGAGAGTCTTGGCATCTGAACTGCACCGGCAAACCAGCACCATGCGACACGGCCTTGGCTCTGAACCAGAAATAGCCCAGTTCTGGCGTGTTTCAAAATCTGATTGAGAGAACGTCTTGATACAAGTCCAATTCCAGAGGTAAAAATCCGGTTCATCATCAGGGGTATCATAACTGCGCCAGAGTTCCCATTCCCCATTCCACGTACCGCTGGTAGTCAGCTCCCAGTCGCTTATGACCTCATACGGAACCATTGAGGAATCCAGGCGCATGATGCCAGGCTGAAAATGGTGAGGATAATCACTCAATCTGGAACTTCCGTTGTACGATTCGGCAGTATAGGGCCGGATACAGCGGTAAAAGTGGTACATACCCGTTGCGGAATCCACCTGGTGCAAGGTCTTATCCATTGCAACGGAGGAGGAGCTGAGGTCCGGAGCCTCTGTGGAGTTGGTGGATTGCGTCTCATTTGCAAACAATGTTCTGCCGGGTATCGTGGCATCCGCCATTATCCGTTCCTTTCCGACCATATCTGCCGTAAACCTGGCAGAACCAGCAGGCAGGGTCAGTTTTGCATACAACCCGCCACGCTCAAACAACACGGATAAACGCTGAAGCTGGTATGCATGGGTTTCCCGTGGATACGTCTCAAACTCTGCCACTTCATAGACCCACTGATAATTGGTATAACGGTAGATGACCACCGGTGAAAATGACGGGCAGCAAACATACACAGCATCATTCACCTGCGTAAAATGCAGAGCCGACAGCTGAGCCTCGGTCATCCACGGCGTTGTCAGGATGTAGATATTATCAGATGCATCCCGCACGGGGATTCCATCTTTGTACACCCGCATGCCACCGGGATAAAACTCCAGCAGCAGAGCATCATTCTCCGCGTAGCAGAACGGGAACAAACGAACAGTTCCGGAAGTGGCAGCCCCCAGATACTGCGTACCTTTCCGGACTTCCAGACCACCGTATGGCTGAACCCGGAAATTGGAAATTCGCGCGGCTCCCCGCTGGTACGCCTGAAGGTCAAAGCGCGTCGAGAGCCAGGGGGAAAGCTCCCCCGCTGTAAAGCCTAACACAATGGGAATTTCTTGCATAACACCCCGTGGTGTACCACAGAGCCGCAGAAATCTCAACAAAAAGCCCGGAGGCGGAACTGGATTCCATCTCCGGGCAATGGGTCTGAAAAACGGGCAGGCTTACACCCCCTGCTCAACCAGCAATGTGGCAGCCACACGCACGCATTCCTGGCAGGAGACACGGTTCTCCCCCTTCAATTCACGACACAGGGAGGAGCCGTTCGTTGCCGCAAATGCAGCCAGGATAGCAGCAGCCTTCTCAGGAGCAACCTGCATGGCACCATACAGCGCACCGCATGTTCCCTCCGGAGCCCGGCCACCACCGCAGCAGGCCATGGGTTCTACCAAATCATCGCGACCAAATGCGGCACACACCGTCTGGGCGCAGTTGTACATATAAGGTTTCTGGCGAAATGTTGCCAAAGCTTGTTCAACGCGTTTCATGGTTTCAGATTATCACAGATGAAATATGATTGTCAAGGTTTCCACAAGTCACCACAGGCATCCGTCGGCATACGCCAATCACCACGCGGAGAAAGTGCAATACTGCCAACCTTGGGACCATCCGGCATGCAGCTGCGCTTGAACTGCTGCTGGAAAAAGCGCCGCAGGAAGGTTTCGAGGGTTGAGCCTATCAGCTTTTCTGAATACTCCCCGGCAAATGCCACCTGGGCCAGCACGCGGAGTTTGGTTGGCGCCGCTCCGTACTTGATAAAGTGGTAGAGGAAGAAATCATGCAGGTCATACGGCCCCAGAATATCCTCTGTCTTCTGCTCCATACTTCCATCATCTGCCGGGGGCAGCAGCTCCGGACTTACCGGCGTATCTATCACATCCTGAATTGTTTCTGCCAGCTCCTGAGAACTCATGGAAGCCTCATGCGCCAACAGGCAACGAATCAGCGTTTTCGGCACAGAACAATTCACCGCATACATGCTCATGTGATCTCCGTTATAGGTCGACCAGCCCAGCGCAATCTCTGAAAGATCGCCCGTACCCACAACCATGCCACCGGTCTTATTGGCCAGATTCATGAGAATGCTCGTGCGCTCCCGAGCCTGCACGTTTTCATAGGTACTCGTGCGCAGAGCCGGGTCAAAATCCAAATCCTGGAAATGCAACAAGCAGGCTTCCTTAATGTTGACTTCCTTAAACGTCACGCCAAGCAGTCGCATCATAGCAACTGCGTTCTGGTACGTGCGCCCGGTGGTGCCAAACCCCGGCATTGTCACGGCCAGAATAGTACTATTCGGCATGTTGAGCATGCGGCATGCGCGCACACTGACCATAAGAGCCAGGGTACTATCCAACCCACCGGAAATACCAATGACAAGGGAGCGGGAGTGAGTATGCTCCATGCGTTTTGCCAACGCAGATGCCTGAATGTTCAGAATTTCCTCACAGCGGGAAACGCGGACGGATTCCTCAGGAATAAACGGACGCGATGGCAACCAGGCATAGGCCAGATCGCAACGACCTTCGAAATGACCGAGTGCAATGCGGCGCGCACGCGGCAATGCCTCCATCACGCGGCAATCATTAAAGCTGCTTTCACTGCTCCGCGCAGCAGCCAGGCGCTGCATATCCACATCAGCATAGCTGATGCTGGTTTCACGGGAATACAGCTCATTCTGCGCGGCAAGACGCCCGTTATCTGCAATAATCACCTGCCCTCCATAGACGACATCCTGGGTACTTTCCCCCACGCCGGCAGAGGCATACACATACGCCGCCAGGCAGCGTGCGCTCTGCTGCTGCACCAGGCTGCGGCAATATTCAGCGGCACCGGCCTGCGCAGTGCTGGCGCCGGGGTTGAATATCACGCGGGCACCCTGAAGAGCCAGCCGGCTGCCAGGGGGAATGACTGACCACAAATCATCTGCAATCTCGATACCAAACGTGAAATCCTCATCATCAGAAAACAGCAGATCTGTACCGATGGGCACCACTCCGAAACCAGGCAACTCCACCTCATTCACGCACAAATCTGAAGCAGGGCGGAACTGACGGCGCTCATAAGCATCACGGCAATTCGGCAGCACTGATTTGGGAACCATGCCCAGCACACGCCCGCGCCGCATCACGACAGCGACATTATACACACCTTCCACCACGGCAAGAGGCAGGCTCAGAATCGCAACGGCATCCAACCGGGCGGTTTCTGCCGCAAAACGCGCAAGCCCGCGCAATGCAGCCTGCCGCAGATGCGGCACAAAAAACAAATCTCCGCAACTTACGCCAGTCAGACACAACTCAGGAAACAACACCGCCTGGGCGCCCCCCTTGACGGCTTGTTTCATGGAATGAATCAGCTCCTCCGTGTTAAATGCGACATCTGCCACTTTAACCCGGGGGGCCACGGCAGCCAGACGGTAATATCCGTACGTACTCATATTGTGTTCGCAATTATTCTGCCAGAATAGGACCGAATGTCAATCATGTATTCATCATCCCCGCTGCTATGGTTAAGAAATAATATCTCTATGTGAACAAAAAGTGAACAAAAAGCCACATTAAGCATCTCACATTATACTTGACCGTATTCAGGAAATATGGCAGAATGCCGCACCACGTCTCCTCTTATCATTACTCATGAAATATAGTATTTCAGCATTGTCTCGAAAAACCGGGCTCTCCATTCATACTTTACGCTATTACGAGAAAGAAGGGCTGCTGCGCTATGTGGAGCGGACGGAATCGGGGCGCCGCGTTTACGGGGATGCCAGCATGGGCTGCCTGCTTGGTGTGCTGTGCATGAAACAGGCAGGTATGACTCTGCCCCAGATTAAGGCGTTCATGGATGTGACACGTGAAGGCGTATCCACCCTTCCCCAGCGCCTGGACATGATGATAAACGCACGCGACCAGCTCAGCAAAATCAAGGAGGCGGTGGATCGCGGTATTCAACTTGCAGACTTCTTCATCAACGGATGCCGGAACGCCATGGACGCTCTCCGCAATGGTGCCAACCCGGAAGAAGCCTTCCCATACATCACCCGTGACGGTATCATCGAATTTCCTTTCCAGTTCACGGACGAGGGCAAGCTGGAGCCCGATGCTCCTCCTGCGGATTTCGCAGGGCAACCGGTCCCCAAACTCCGTAAATCCAAATCCAAAAAACAGCAATCGATATGAAAGAACTTGCAAAATGGGCACCATTCGGCGGCGCCATCTGCCTCATCGTAGCAGCGGTTCTCATCGGTCGTAAATCTCAGAAAGACGTCAAAGAGATTTACGGCATGATTGATTACTACGATAAGATGGGTAAGTAAGTAAAGATTTTCTTTATCAGAGCGTTGCAACCATGCAACGCTCTTTTTTATTAGCTTTGTCAAACTGGCGCTTCGTGGGGCAAGCGAGCGTTGAGAGAATCTTCCGGCAGCCGAGACCTCAGAACAAGCGCCCCCATGCCCGCTGACTGTAAGGCGTAATATCCTGTTCCTGAGAACACCGGATCTTGCTTGCCCACGCCGCATCTGCCAGCAAGGCCCGCCCCACGGACAGCAGGTCGCATTCATGAGCCATGAAGCGGGGTAATGCGCGTTCCACGCCTATTTCCACCCCGACCCCACCACCGGTGATGACTGGTTTACGGCTTAACAAGCGAATCCAGCCTGCCAGATTCAAAGCATTTCCCCGGAATGCAGGCTGCATGACCATCTCGCCATCGCAAGCAAATATGTCCACACCTGCAAGACATAACGGTGATAGCAATTTCTCTAGTTCTGCAGGGCTTTTGACCAGCGGGTCTGATTTCCACCCCGGTAATGAGAACTGAGAAAGCCGGAAGATAACCGGAAATTTCCTGCCCACGGCCTTGCGAACAGCATGCAGCACCTCACAGGCAAAACGAACCCGCCCCTCAGCATCTCCGCCATATTCATCCAGCCGGGTATTGGTTTCCGGGCGTAAAAACTGCTCGATTAGGCAAGAATGCCCACCATTGATTTCCACCGCATCGAATCCCAGCAGGCGCGCGTAACGCGCGGCCGTTCCGTAAGCCTCAACCACTGAGCGAATGCGGTTACGGCTCATGGTCTGCCCCCGCACCTCACGGGTCAATGGGTCAATTCCTGAAGGTCCAATGGGGGGTGATGCGGGATTCGGCATATCCCCGTGTGCCGGGCGCAGCATTCCCACATGGCACAACTGCGGTGCTATCTTGCAGGACGTGGCATGAACGGCGCGGCAGATTCCTTTCCATGCGCGCAAGGCGGAACCGCCGTAGAGATGAGGCATACCGGAATCTGCCGCGGCAGCTGAATCATCAATAGCAACAGGCTCCGTTATTATCAACCCCAGTTGATGTTCCGCACGCTTCCGGTAATACTGCCCCGTTTCCGGCACCGGTACCCCATCCTGAGCCAGCATGCGCGGCATGGGCGCCATTACCAAACGTGAGGCCAATGCCAGTTTCCGGTGTTCAAAAGGCCGGAACAGCATATCAATATCACGTAAACTAAGAAAAGACCCCGTTGTTTTCATACAACTGGACATTACATCCGTATCTTCTCGCATTCAAGATGTTAGAATAACATCACATAACAGGCAAAGCATTTATTTCATCTTACTTTCAAAAGTGACACAACGTTTTCTTGACTTAATTTGAACGGATATTAGAATAGAGACATCTAAAACCTCACATATTATGAAGTTTCCTATCATCTCCACCGCTCTCGTGACGCTGTGCGCCCTGACGGCCACGGCTCAGGCCGAAATCAAGATTGTTTCCGTGAACGTGCAGGAACTCTACACCAAGTTCTACAAGCGCTTCGACACGGAGGTCAATCTCCAGAATCAGCTCAATGATATCAAGGCCGACATCAAGACCCGTGAGGACAAGCTCCGCAACCTGCAGGCTGAGCTCAAGAAGATTCAGGACAAGTACGACTCCAGCCTCTCAGATTCCGCAGTGGCCAAGCTCCGCGAGCAGTATCAGGTCAAGGCAAACGAGCTGAAGGCTGCTGACCAGGAGCTGAAGGATTTTGTGCAGCGCCGTGAAGTTGCCTTCCGTGAGGTGCGCAACACGGAAATGCGCCTCCTGGTTGAGGAAGTACAGACCGCCATCAACACCGTGGCAGACCAGAGCGGTGCCGACCTCGTTATCGACTCCGGCGCTATCTCTCCCCAGCCGCAGATTGGCATCGGCACCCGCGTATTCCCGTACATGAAGAAGGATATCGACCTGACCCCGGAGGTTCTCAAGCAGCTTAACGCTGGTGCACCCCAGGGCTTCGACCCGGATGCCGAGCTGAAGCGTCTCTACGGCTCCCCCGCACCGGCCGCTAAGTAAATTTCACCCTTTTTACCCCCTGAGCTTATCATGAACCTCACTCTCTCCGATGTTCTCAAGCTCACCGGAGGCAAACTTATCAACGAGACTCCGGAGATTGAAATCTCCGGAGTCGCTACGTTGGACGGCGCCTGCCCCGGTGAAATTGCATTCCTCGGCAACGAGAAATACTTTAACGATTTCCTGGCCACCAAGGCCAGTGCTGTGCTGGTTCCCCCGGCCCTGCCCCAGTATCCGGAAGGAGTTGCTTTCATTGAGGTAGAAAACCCGTCCCTGGCTTTCAATGCCCTGGTTGGTCACTTCATGAAAGCAAGCACGGATTTTGTACCGGGCATTCACCCTTCAGCCGTGGTAGACCCCAGCGCCAAGCTTGATCCGACCAAGGTCCGTGTTGGTCCCAACGCGGTCATTGAGGCTGATGCCGAAATCGGCGATGGTTGCGATATTGGTCCCGGCTGCGTCATTTACAAAGCTGTCAAGATGGGCACCAACTGCAAGCTCTATGCAAAGGTCGTCATTCGCGAACGCTGCATTCTGGGCAATGAGGTTGTCATTCAGCCGGGTGCAGTCATCGGCGGCGATGGGTTCGGCTTCCTTCTGAACAAGGAAACCGGCTGGTACGACACCATCGACCAGGTCGGTATTGTTGTCATTGGTGACCGTGTCGACATCGGCGCAAATACCACCATTGACCGCGCCCGTTTCGGTCGCACTGTCATCGGCGACGGCACTAAACTCGACAACCAGATTCAGATTGGTCACAATGTCACCCTCGGTAAGCACTGCATCATGTGCGCCCAGAGCGGCATTGCCGGCAGCACCCACGTGGGCGATTATGTAACCATCGCAGCCCAGTGCGGTATCACGGGTCACATCAAGATTGAAGACAAGGTTGTGGTGGCAGCTCGCTCCGGCGTCATGAATTCGCTGGAAACCGGTAAGACCTACTGGGGTGCTCCCGCCGTGCCGTATGGCGAAGCAGCCCGCCAGTTTGCTGCCATGCGCAAGCTTCCTGAGGCATTCAAGGAACTGCGCGCCCTGAAAGCCAAGGCGGAGGAAATTCAAAACCTCATCAACCAGGCCATGGCTGAACAGAACTGATTTCTGTTCCTGCCCTGCCTGCGAATTACCGGCTCTGGTCCCGATACCGGAGCCGGTTTTGCATACACATGTCAATGGCAGTGATGATAGACATGCCCATGGTGATGATGATGGTGGTGATGATACCCTACCTGGAGGCCACCGTACACACCATGCACCCCAAGGCACAAATGGTGGCAGCTTGATACAAGGAGAGCAACTGCAACGGAGGCTATAACGAGTTTGAAAGATTTCTTGTTCATAAGTTCATTTAACAGGGAGTTGTGCCCGTATATAAGTGAAGCGTTTCTGCCCTTGATTTTTATTTTATATTTTCAATCTTTTTTTCAGACTCTATAAATAAAAGCTCCACAACCCAGCGTTGTGGAGCTGAAATTCGAATGGGCAAAGGGGAATTAACGTTTCGGGGCAATTTTGAACAGTCCCTCAGAACGGTGCGGGATTTCCTTTTTTACAGGATGCCTGTGGCGCGCGGGGCTGGGACCTTCCGCCTGGAAGCGGGCTGAGGCAGGCCCCTGTTTCAGGCTCGGCTTAGCGGCACGCGGTCCCATGTGCATCGCCGGGCGCCCGGGCGCAGAAGCGGAGGGACCAGCCGGTATAGCATTGAAATTGATTTTAACCCTCCGGCGTTCCTGAGCCTGACTACTCAGACACAGGAAAAAAACAACGCAGGAACATAACAAGAATCTGGAAAAGTAATTTACCATAACCGGCACAGGTCAAGATTAATGAATGGGGCTCACTAGAATAGCGCAGAAAGAGACTCGTTTTGTGTATGTTATTTTCTCCGCAGTAAGCGTTGTCCGAACATCTGGAACTCCGGCACCTTGAACACGAGGCAAGCCACAGCATAAATACCGGCACCAATGATACCGCCCAGAGCCAGCGCACCAAAGCGGCTCAAGAAACTCCAATCCGTAAACGTCTCAAAGCAGAACACATCCACCAGCCAGCAGGCGATACCCAGCACAACACCCGCCCCCAGAATGCGCAACACGCCGGGAATCAGCACATGGCATGCCATGCTGCCGAGCAAATGGCGCAGATAGAGGAAATAGAACAGGAAGTTCAACGTCGTCACGATTGACGTCGTCAGCGCCAGATACATGGCGGGCAAGCCGAGGATATGCACAAAGGTATAGTTGCAACCAACGGAGATACAGAAGGCCACCAGAGCCAGACCGGCGGGAGCCCATGGCTTTTCCAATGCCAGGAACACAGGCTGAAGCACCTTCATTCCGGCATAGGCCAGCAAACCGAAAGAATAAGCAGCCAGCACAGAACCAGTAAATGCAGACGCAGCGGCATCAAACCGGCCGCGCTGGTAAAATACACTCACGATTTCCGTGCCCCAGATGCTCAGGAAAATGGCAGAAGGGACAGCAAAAAGAGCCATGAACCGCAACGCCTTAGCCAGATGCACCGAAATCTCGGAATTGCCGTCACCGGTGAGCGTCATGCGGGAAACAGTGGGCAGCACAACCATACCCACCGCCACGCCGAAAAGCGCCACGGGAAGCTGCCAGAGGTGGAATGCACTGGAAAGCGCAGTGACCGAGCCCGGCTGCAAATGCAACGCAAATGCGGTATTGATAAAGATATTAGTCTGGGTAATGCCGGCAGCAATCATGCCGGGAAGCATCAGCAACCAGACACGCCGGGCGGCGGAATCCGTGAACTCGAACCAGCGCCCGCCCCAGCGAAGGCCAATATCCCAATGCAGGCGGTACCCCTTCTGGCGCATCTTCGGCAACTGAACCAAGACCTGTGCAGCCCCGCCACAAACCACCGCAATGGCAAAACCATACAGGGCATCAGGTCCGAAGGACGGATCAATACACCAGCCGACAGCTGCACCTACCACCACAGTGGTCAGGTTAAATGCCGCACTGGCAAGGTTTGGCAAACCAAATACGCCAAACACATTCAGCGCACCCATGCACAGGGCGGAAACTGAAGCCAGCAGAATAAACGGCCAGATGAGGCGGCACAAATCCGTTGCCAGCCCCATATAGCTGCGAGGCTCAACCCTGACCGCAGCAGACGGGACGCCCTCTGCCGCGGTGGTCAGGAGGATGGTCTGACCATGCTCCAGTTTCTCCAGCATGGAAACGCGCAGGCAAGAATCCTGAGTAAGCCCGCGAAGCCGGTCCTGGGAGGTGAACACAGCCTCCTTCAAACCATCCGCATCCGTCCGGAACCCGCGGAATGCAGCATCTGCGCACAACAATGCAGGAGCCCCCCACGGCGATTCCACCACCACGCGGGCGCGTTCCGGATACAGCTGCTGCATGAATACCCCTGCCAGCAGAATGCCCAGGGCAACAATGCAGACCATCAGCGAAACAAGCTGGGAACTCACCCTGTGAGCAAGCCTCCAGGCAGCCTGGGCGCCGTCCTGCTTCTCCACCTTGCTCATCACGCTGGTGAAGCTCTGGGACAGAGCGCCTTCTGCAAACATATCACGCAGCATATTCGGCACTCGAAATGCCGTCAGGAAGGCATCCAACGCCCCGGTTGCCCCGAATAGCGATGTGTATACAATCTCCCGGAGCAAACCGGTAAAACGGCAGCAGAATATGGCAGCCGTGGCAATCAGACTCTTTTTCTGCATGGAAGCCATGATCGGTCGTAAGGTGAAAGGTAAAGGAATCAGCGCACCTTATCGGGCAGGTCTTCCCGGATTTTCCGGGCGAACGACTTGGCCGTTGTCTTATCGCCCAACAGAAGGCAAGTGCGGGAAAGCTCGCGCATCGTCGTGCGGTACATCCCCTTCTCCGCCTGCTCCAGGCGGGCTTTATCCTCCTCACTCATCTGGTCAATACTGCTCTGAATCGTGCGCAGCGTGCGGAAACAGACAATATCCTGGTTTGCCTTACGCTGGGCAAGAGCCAGATTCAGGCGCGCGCGCAGGGCTTTTCCATTAGTCAGGTCAGGGTTCACTTCCTCAACCAGACGCGTGCATTCCTCCACCCACTTGAGCGCCTGCGCATATTCCTGCTTACCTGCATAATAATCTGCCAAAGCGTGCGCCGTGCGGGAGCGGAAATCCGCATCATTCTTGACCAATGCAGGGTTCTGCTGCATCATCTCCCAGCTACGCGTCAAGAGCTGGATTTTCTCCTCGCCCTCCGTATGTGAAGCCAGGAACGTCAGCACGCGCATAATCTCCGCCGGGTCTTTCTCATAATCCAGCAGGTAACGGTAATCGGTCACAGCCGCCTGGACATTCCCGGTTGCCTCATTGGATTTAGAACGCAGCCGGGCAATGCGGGTCTGCAAATCGTGAGTCATCTCGCCGTATCCTTCAGCAAATGCAGCAGCCAGGGAAAGCGCCTGCGCACACCCGGCGTGGTTCCCCAGGCGGTAACGCAACTCGCCAAGGAGCATATAACACTGTGGCAAGCGGTGTTCCTTATCAGGGTACTCCTGCATGGCATCCCGGCAACGCAGCAGTTTTTCCTCAATTTCCTTGAGCGCACCCTGTGACATGTTGGGATTATCCTGCAACGCGGTGGTCACTTCTTCGAGCAGCAACTGTGAAGTTGCCGGGCACAGCGGCCATTTTGCCTGCGCCAGAATGTTGCGGGTCACCTGCAACACGGGTTCCTTTACAGCACACACACTCGCGCGGAGCATCTGCAATGAGGCCGCCTCGGCTGCCAGTTTCGGGTCTGCCAGGCGAACCAGCACGCCAGGAGAATCCAGCTGCGCCACAGCTTTTACCGCACCATCTTTGTGGTTCATGCGCACGCAGGTCTCAGCAGACCGGCGAATTGAACGCAGCAGCAATGCGGTATACTCAGGGTTGTTGATGATTTTTTCCTGCAGCTCCCGGTCCAATCTCAGCTGCAATTCATAATCTCCATGCTCGGCAGCCGCAATGGCCAGACGCTCGAGCCCCTCAACCGGCGCCAGTGATTCCACCTCCGGCAGAATGCGCACCGCTTCCTGCCACTGCCCTTTATCTACCAGACGGGATAAGAGGAACCAGCGGAACTGACGCTGAGTATCCGCATTCTCAATCCACCCGAGTCGGGCGCGGGAATTTTCCGCCAGCTCCAGCAAACGGGATTTATCCCCAGCCAGATCCCCGAGCAGACGGGCAAGATTCGCATTTGCCTCCGCGTTGCTGGGAACCACAATCGTCTGCCCCTTGAAAAAGAGAATAATGTCCTGGCCCTTGGCAAAAAGCCCCCAGAGCGCAAGTGCCGCAACAGTCAGCCCGGCGGCTGTCAACGGAATGGCGTGATTGCTCTTCTTACGAGGCGGACGATAGCGGCGATTCATACAGAATAAAGGGATTGGGTATACATTAATAAACTATTGGGCAGACGCAGCTTCCTGAGAATCAGCCGGTTTGTCTGCAGAAATGTGAGGCTTGATAAGGCGCATCTGAGAGCGGGCTTCCTCCAGGCGGTCGAACTGCCCCTCCAGCAACGGCAGGACCTGGGTCCAGCTTTCGTATGCAGCATTCCACTCCTTGAGCTGGGTCTGGGCATAAGCAAGCCCGAGCAGCGCGGAACGGCGGTTGTATACCGTATCCGAAGCATCTCCCAGCAAATGCAGCACGGCCTGAGCATAAGCCTGCTTTGCTTCAGGAGTCTTGCCTTGCTGGTCATAAATCTGCCCCAGCAGCAACTGAACGCGCCCGATAGCGGCCTTATCAGCAGCGGCATGCTTCTGCCGAAGCTCCAGGCACTTGGTCAGCAGCGGCAACGCCTGTTCTGTCTTACCCATTTCCAGATAGCAGCGCGCAGCCCCTTCCTGAGATTGCATCAACTGCTGAGGAACATGGGTAACTGACATGGCATGGGTGAAATCCAGCAGCGCAGTCTGGTAATTCTGCACAATGTAATGCATCCATCCCCGCTGGTCAAACAGGCAGGGCCAGAAGGCATTCCCCAGCTGCACACGCCCCTCGGCCACCCCCTGTGCGCGGTGCAACAGGGCCATGGCAGTCACATGGTGCCCCTTTCCCTGTTCAATGATGGCCAGGTGGCGCAGTGCCAATAAACGGGCAGATATATCGGAAGGCTGGCAACTGGTGTTGCGTTCGGCCTTTCGCAGCAGCGGTTCGGCAGCTGCCACATCCCCGCATTCCTGAAGCACCATACCATAGGCCGCAGCCCAGGCCAGGCTGTCGGTCTTGATGGAAGGCGCCATATTCAGCACCTGTTGGAACTGCTTTTCAGCCGCTTCCTGTTCACCCTTGCAGCGGAGCAACTCACCGTAGTGAGCATGCACAATGCCTGAGAGATACTCAGCACCGGCACCCGCATCCTGGGTCATTTTGAGCAAAGCCTTGACGGTATTCTCCGCCTTGGCGTTGTTATTGGGAGAACTGGTAACCAGGGCCACCAGCTGTTCCAGAACAATCAGACGCTCCTTCTGCAACCCATTCTCTGCAAAATAAGCAGCTGCAATCTTATAATATGAGACGGCAGACTGATACTGCTGGCCAGAAGCCAGATTATCTGCCGCCTGAGCAGCCCGGTATGCCCATTCAGGCGAATGAGGAACCGCCTGGTACAGCTTCTCCAGCACGGGCTCCGCCTCTTTGCTCAATCGCCGTTCCAACAAGGCCTGCGCCAGGCTCCACTCGGCCTCCCGGCGCACAGGTGCATCTTTTACCCAACCAAAGGCTTTTTCTGTGTCAGCCGCAGCAGCCAGCAGCATTTCCTTGCTGGCAGATGCCAGCTGCATGAAGTTGAGCACATTCTGGGACGCCGCAGCATTGAGTGATTCGTGAACCACCCCGGAGGTGATGGCCTGATGAAACCCGACGTTCTCCCCATGCCAGTGTCCGATCTTGTACACAAGCAGAAACAAGCCGACGGATAACGCACCCGCCATCCCCACGGCGGTCCATTTGACCCAGGGGCGGAACTCAAGCTCCTCCTCCTCCAATGGAGCAGAAGCTTCTGCGGACATCTCCTCTTCGTTCATTGCTGATTCAGCATCAGGCGTTCACCTGGTCCAGATGGAAAGCGCCATGCACCACTCGGGCGGCCTGCTCAATATCACCCGCCTCCACCGTTGTGGAAATGCGGATTTCAGAAGTGGCAATCATCCCGGTTGCAATGCCGGCATCGGCCAGCGCCTGGAACATCGTGGCGGCAACACCAGTGTGAGAACGCATGCCTACACCTACCACGGAAAGCTTGGCCAGACCAGCCTCAGTTTCCAGGCGGGCGGTCTCGCCCAGCTGCGGCAGCACGTTCTTGAGAGCAGCCTGGGCTGCCCCCAGGTCGTTCATGTTCATGGTGAAAGACTGACGGGCCTGACCATCATGAGCCGTATTCGCCACAATCATGTCCACGTTAATCTCAGCATTGGAGAGAGCGGAAAGAATAATGGCGGTGTATGCCACAGGGGCCGTGATGCCCGAGACTGTTACACGGGCCTGGTTGCGTTCGATTGAGACGCCTCGCACTGCGAGGGACTCCATAGCGGAAGTTTCTTCTTGCACAATTGTACCGGGGTTGTTATTCATGGAATTACGGACTTCGAACACGACGCCGAACTTCTTGGCAAATTCGACAGAGCGCGCCTGCATGACCTTGGATCCGCTGGAGGCCATTTCCAGCATTTCTTCATAGGAGAGTACGGAAATCTTTCGGGCATCTTTCACAACACGGGGGTCACAGGTGTAAACACCGTCCACGTCCGTGAAAATCTGGCACAAATCAGCATGCACCGCTGCCGCCATGGCAATGGCTGACAAGTCAGAACCACCGCGTCCCAGCGTGTGGATGGTGCCATCCTCACTGACACCCTGGAAACCAGCGCAGACAACGATGTAGTCATCGTCCAGCGCCTGAAGCACCTTGGCCGGGTCAATGGAATGAATGCGACCACGCGTGTGGGAGCCATACGTGCAGACACCAGCCTGCTGTCCAGTGAAACTCATGGCCTTGTAGCCCATGTCAGTAATCGCCATGCAGAGAAGCGCAATGGACTGCTGCTCACCCGTTGCCAGCAGCATGTCAAGTTCGCGCTCAGGCGGGTTGTCCATCACCTCATGGGCAAGACCTATCAATTTATCAGTCACCCCGCTCATGGCTGAGATGACCGCCATGATTTTGTTGCCCTCTTTTTTCACCTCAATGAGTCTGCGGGCGACATTGCGGATGCGGTCTATGGTACCCACGGAGGAACCACCGTATTTCTGTACTATAAGTGCCATGGTCGGTTTATCTTATGAGTTAAAAGTTTCAATTCGGAACACTGCCGGATGCGGTGCAATGCAGCCTTCTGCCTCAATCTCCTTGAGCGCAGTCTTAAGCTTGCCCCATGCACAGGCATGCAGCGTGAACACAAGGTCATTCTCGACATTCTCCATGTCCTCCTCCTCATGGGGAGTCGAGTATGTGGAAGAAATGCTGATATCGTACTTAGCCAGCACGCGTGCAATGGCGGCAATCACGCCAGAGCGGCGGCTGGGCACCAGAAAACGCACGTAATACGGCGTGACAGTTTCCTCCTGGGGCATGACCTCCATCGTCTTCGTGTACGGATGGAAGCCGGTGTGGAACTCCGGATGGTGCAAATCACGCATTGCGAGTACAATGTCACCAATAACCGCGCTGGCTGTCGGGTTCTTGCCAGCCCCACGACCGTAGAAAATAGTTTCACCGACAATGTCACCCTTTACCGCAATCGCGTTGAACACACCGTTCACGCTGGACAAGAGGTGGTTTACCGGCACAAAGCTCGGCTGGACACGCAGCTCAAGCGCATCCTTATCACCATGGTGCTTGATGACCACCAGCAGCTTGATGGTGTACCCCATCTGGTGTGCAAAGCGGAAATCCGTGGCGGTGACGCGCTCAATACCATACACCGAAATCTTCTCCGGAGAAATGGGCGTACCGTATGCCAGCATTGCCAGAATAAGAGCCTTATGCGCAGCATCCCAACCGTTGATATCCAGCGTGGGGTCAGCCTCAGCAAACCCCTTTGCCTGAGCGCGGGCCAGGGCTGATTCAAAGGAAACGCCCTTGCTTTCCATTGAGGAAAGAATGTAGTTACTCGTACCGTTAATGATACCGGCAACGCTTTCCACATTATTGCAGATAAGCGAATTCTGAAGACTTTGAATAATCGGAATACCACCACCGCAGGAGGCTTCGAAATACAGGGGGACCCCCCGCTCTGAGGAAAGCTTGAACAATTCACCGCCATATTCTGCCAGCAGCGCCTTATTCCCCGTCACAACCGGCTTACCAGCCTTGAGGGCGTTTGTCACCAGCTCATAAGCATCCGTCGTTCCGCCAATCAGCTCAATGATGATGTCAATTTCAGGGTCCTGGACCAGCTCCCGCCAGTCGTTCGTCAGCATCTCCGGCTCGATTTCCACATCCCGCACGCGGCTCATATCCCGCACTGCCACCTTCTTAACGGCATAGCACATCTGCGCACGAGCCTCAAGCAATTCATGATTCCGGCACAGTGTCTCATATACACCGGTACCCACTGTTCCAAGGCCTGCAAGACCAAGCTGAAGCGTTTTTCCTGTCATTTGCGGGCGTAATTTTACACGAATTTTCACGCCATCACAAGACAATAATCTGCACGCACACGCATTTTCTTCACTTGACAAATAAGGACCTGAGCGTATAAATACTTACACACCCGTCCATTTATTCTCCATCAGGATACCCAGCGCTGCCACCCGGGTGAAAACACTCAGAAATAACACCAGCGTACCAACCTGACTCCGCCCGCCCATGCCCCGACTCTCTTCTGCGCCAAAAGAACGCTCCGAATTCAGATTCTGGATGACAGCCGCCCTGGCAGCCGGGTGCATAACCGGCATCTGCGGCTGGTTGAGCTGCGGAGCCTTCATGGGCTTCTTTCTCACCGGAGCCAGTTTCATCAGCAGCCTCTTCATGGTTGATCGAATCATACAGCAACTGTGCCCGCCCTGCAGCATTCAGCAGCAGTGCAATACATGGAAACTCTCCAGAACAGGCATCCTGCTTTACTCAGGCAGCACCGCAGATTCCCCCTGCTTCTTCATCCCCTGGAGCAGCATCGGTCATGCATGCAGGGTTGACGACGGCATCATCATTGCAGAGCACGATGACTTCAACAGTTTTTACCTGCCGGCGGAGCATGAATTGGCAGAAAGCACCCTGACCCGCATTCTCCAGAAAATCCCTCCACTCCACAGTGAGGAGCCATTCAACGAAGCAGACGGCGTTTTCTTCATGCACGAACCGGAACGCCCGGGGATTCGTCCATTCCTGAAAATCGGCATCCCCTATCTGATAGTCGGCCTGCTTCTGCCCGTCCTCTTGCCGGAATATCCGGGTGTCACTAAGCTCAGCATAGCATGCATCGTCTTTGGCGGGGCATTCGTCATCACCAGACACTACTATTTTCTTGACGAATTCGAGATAGACACCTTCATCGGCAACGAGCAGCGCCGCTCCAGAAGAGGAATCCACGTAAAGGCCCCCACTGGCTGGCGATATTTCTTGCCTTGGTCACACATCAGTGAATGCCTCAGCGTAAACAATCAGATTTATTTCCTGAAACTGCGCGGCTCCCCCAAGGGCATCTGCATCTCATCCGCAGACCGCCCGATTCCCATCAGCGTCTCGCGGCAGGTGAAAATCCGCGCCGGATGGAAGCAGTTACTCATCGATTCCAGCTTACTTTTCCTCCTCTTGGTGGCAAGCTTGATATGGGGCGAATACTGGAGCTGATTTTCTCCACACGTGTCCCAAAGTTTGAGAAAGCTGCCCGATAAATTGGAATTGGGCGAGCCGCAGTCGAGCGGAATTCTGAGCCCCGCCTACTGGCGGGGCGGTAAGTTCAATAGAGCCCAGGGCGTAAGCCCTGGGGTAAAGTGAAAATAGTAACCGGAACCCCGACCAACGTGGAGGGGTGGCAGGGAGGCGCTGCTAAAACACTAAGCCGAAGCTTCTGCCACCCACTCCGCTACGCTCCGGGGTTCTGATATGTTTTTCATTTTACCTTGGGATCCGCTGCTGACGCAGCTCCACCCAGGGCTATTATTGTGTCGCCCTCTCCGAGGGCTCAGAATTCCTCGGGCTTTCAGCCCGCCAAAGTCCAATTAATTGCGCAGAGGGGGGGGATTCTTCCAAAATGTTGCTGATATTTCTATTCTCTACAAAATCTTTGGGACACGTGTGCCCCGCGGGGGGAGTGAGAATTCCAAGCTTGTGTTAGGAGAGGTGGTGTGATATAGTGGCTGGGTATGGAGACACAGGGTATTTCATTCTACAATCGCTACACGGGGAAGCTGGAACAGGAGAAGGTGCTGGGCGAAGCCGCCCTTCGGTGGGTGTATGGCACCCCGCTGGGGCAGCTGAGTCTGCATCTGCTGGTTAAGCGGGCGTTCTTCTCGCGCCTGATGGGGTGGATGAAGGATACCCGCAGCAGTGGAAGCCCTGAAAAATTGCAGGCCTTTGTGGAGGAATACGGCATTAACATGGCGGATTATGAGCGCCCGGTGAATCAGTATTCCAGTTTCAATGATTTCTTTTACCGCAAGCTTGCGCCCGGTGCCCGCCCGCTTTGCGGGGAGGGGCAGGTGGCGCTGCCAGCAGATGCCCGCCACAGTGGCTGGCAGGATGCCTCCCAGATGACCAGTGCGTTTGTCAAGAACCAGCGGTTTGATTTGCCTGCGTTGCTGGGCAGCGCTGAGCTGGCTGAAAAATATGAGCGCGGCACGGTGGTCTTGTCTCGACTCTGCCCGGTGGATTACCACCGTTTCCATTTTCCGGTGGCAGGTGTGCCGGAGGCTGCGGTCAGGATTCCCGGTCCGCTGGCAAGTGTTTCGCCGTATTGTCTGCGCCGGAATCTGGCGTGGTTGTGGACGAATAAGCGCGAGCTGACCGTGCTGCACACCGAGACGCTGGGGGATGTGCTTTGCCTGGCGGTGGGTGCAACCGGGGTGGGTGCCATTTACCAGACGTATGAACCTGGTAAGCCGGTCGCCAAGGGTGATGAACACGGGTATTTCGGATTCGGCGGGTCGACCGTCATGACTTTCTTTGAGCCGGGACGTGTGAAACTGGCGGATGATATTCTGCAGAATACCGCAAATTGCACGGAGACGTTTGCCCGCATGGGTGATGTGCTTGGCACCGTGGTGGGTTAAACCATGAGGGCGTCGGTCTCGACCTCCGGTTCGGGCCAGATGGCTTCACGCACCATGAAATCCTCCCATCCGAGCAGAATCTGTTCGAATGTGGCGGGGTTGACGTCGAATTGAGTAATGGTGTGGTCCGCCGTGGGGGAGAGGATGAGTTCCACCTTGTTGCCGAGGCGTTCCCATTCATCGCAGAACCACTGGCGCATTTCAAAGTCGAGCAGGGGGTCCAGCATGCCGTGTGCGCAGAAAAGCGGCGGGAGTTTCCGGCGCAGCAGGGCACAGGGGTTCACGGAGTCCGGCTGCGGCACCTCTGCCGGGATGTTCAGCTGGCGGGCTTCCGGGGCATCTGTATCGACCACGCCGCGGAATATGGCAACGCAGGCTGGTTGAAGCGGGAGGATGTCCTCTTTGTTGAATTGCCACCATTTCTTTTCCTGAATCATGGGTTGCATGGCGCAGTTGAGCGCCATGAGCCCGCCGGCATCTGCCCCGGCCAGGGTTATTCGGGTGGAATCAATCCCGAGCCCGTCGGCGTTCTGGTGCAGCCATTTCCAGGCGTCGAGAGCATCGCCGATGATATCGTCTGCGCGTACGCTGTACCGTGCGTGGGTGCGGAATTCCGGAAGTAGGCTGACGATGCCGCGGTGGGCCAGGT
Source organism: Akkermansia sp. (assembly GCA_045645565.1). GTDB lineage: Bacteria > Verrucomicrobiota > Verrucomicrobiia > Verrucomicrobiales > Akkermansiaceae > Akkermansia. The sequence goes on from JAZRJB010000029.1 coordinate 32,775, forward strand.
GCATGGCCCAGGAGACGAATTCAGTGTTGTATTCAAGCGCCCACATGCCGCCGCAGAAAAACATGACTGCCGGGGCAAAGGCGTCTGCCGTGTGCCCTTTGGGGGCAAACATGCGCATGCGCAGAGAAACGCCGTCTGCAAAGCGTTTCCAGATAAAAGACGGAGCCTGGTCGAGCATCTCTCGATACCGGGCTTCACCTTCTACTCGGGAACTTCTTGAAAATGGCGTCATAATATGGCACATAGTATGCTATTTTCTTGCCAGAATTGCAAGCCTGTTGTAGGTTTTAATGCAGATATGAGACGTATTTTCTTTCTGTTCAGCATATTGATCAGTGCGTTGGCAATGACCGCAGTGGCGGAGCCAGCCGGGGCGTTCGGGGTGCCGGACCAGAAGGTGGCCCGGGCTACGGCGGAGCGTGTGTATAATACCTGGCGGCAGGGAATGGTGCGGGCAGACGAAAATACGTGGCGCGGAGCAACCTCCCGCTCCCGGCAGATGAAGATCCGCAATCTGGTGGTTTCCCAGAAAGGTGATTTTCCGCGGGATTTCTTCCGGAACCAGCCGGAGCCGCCCAGTCTGATGAATTTCAAGTACATTGGCTGCATAACCGGGAATGGGCACCGTTCCCTGGCAGTGACGTATGTGGGCAATGTGCAGCTGGGAAATGCCAAGGCTGAAGAGACCGCTTTTGTGCTGCTCTTTGTGTATGAGGATGGTAAGTGGAAGTTTGACCAGAGCCGCATGTTTAATCTGGCGCGTCTGCCTGAGGTGAGAAAGCGCCTGCATGCTGGTGATTTGAACGTGCTGAAGGAGCAGGATGGTTTTCACCCGTATGAAACGGCTCCGGCTATTCCGCAGGCTTGTGGCAAGCCGCAGCTGATCGGGAAGGTGTTTGTGGATGCTCCCGGACGCTGCATCGACATGAAGATTAACGGGATTTCCCAGCATGCGTTTGAGGATGAACGCCGGGCGGATGTGATTTCCGGTGGTTTGCGCCGCGGGCGGAATACCATCAGTTACACCATCAGCACAGATGAGAAGCTGGAGCATCCCTCCATGGCTATTGGTTTGTTTGTGATGCCGGAAACGCCGGGGAATCACCCTGTGTGTGTGTTTGACCACATTCTGGATGCTGAGGATGCCGCGAAAGGCGGGGAATTTACATTTGAAATCAGCAATGAGAACATTGCTGCCATGAATCCGCACTTCAAGGGAACACCGCCTCAGCCGTTTCATGCGGTGCCGCTGAAAAAGAAGCCTGCGAAAAAATAAGCCGCTTTGCTGAATTTGCCCCTTGGTTGATGCCAGGGGGCGTTTATTTCATATCCGTCACGCCGATGCGGTCCAGGAGGTTGAGCTGCTGCATCAGCTCTTCTGCGCTGGTGCGCCCTTGCAGCATATCCCGGTAGCGCTGGATGAGTTCGGTGGCTTTTTCCGGCGTTTCATCCAGAAGTTCGATGCGGAAGCGGTTCAGTCCGCACCGGCGCATGCCGCCTGTGTATCGCGCGGCAGATTGTGCCTGCCCGTTGAACATCGTGTTGCGGCAGGCATCGTCGCTGCGCAGGTAGTGCATGGCATGCGTGCGGTCCATGATGCGCACCTTGTGGTGGTCGCAGGGTTGACCGCAGTCCTTGAAACTGTGCCCCTGGCTTAGGAAGGTGCAGAAGACGCAGTGTTCAGTGTGGAACATGGGAATATGCTGGTGGAGGGTCAGCTCCAGCGCGGGACCGCACCCGCTGGCCAGCAAATCTGCCAGTTGCGCTGCGTTCAAATCGTACGATACGGTGAGATAGCGCATCCCGAAGTCCTGCCAGAGCGCTACGCTTTCAGGGTTCGCGGTGTTTAAGGAGAAGTCTCCTATCATCGGAATCCCTTTGTTCCGGAACCACAGCGCGGCTCCGAGATTGCGCACGAGAACCCCATCCGGTTCTGCGGCGGTGATGAATTTGAAGTATCCCGCTTCGTGTGGCTTCATGATGCGCATCGTCGCTATCCAGACCTTGGTGTCTGGATGCTGCTGGCGTATCTGTTTAGTCACCAGTTCGTATTCGCGGATGTTCTTGAAATCCAGGTAAACGCGTTTGATGCCAGCAGCCGCAGCAGCGAGTGCCTGATCTGCTTCTCTGCAGAGAACGGAGAGGCGGTAACCTTTAGCGGGCGTAAGGGGAGGGAAGGTGTGGCTCCAGGATTCCCAGCGCACGGGTGTGCGGGACGAAGCGGCTTGCGGAAGCTTCTCAATAAGCTCCCTGCGCATTTTGTTGAGTACTGATACAGGGAGTATAAGGTCTTTTGATAAGGTGTAAGTACACTTACCTAATGAATACCCTGTGCCGCCGAGGCGGGAGAATTGTTTTTCGATACTCTCAGGGGTGAGTGGGCGTTTTTCAGCGGGCTCAAGAGGAATGCCGCTGCCGATGGTAATGCCGCGGCAAGTGGCCGTGAGCTGGCTGCCGATGCGACCGTCGAAATGGATGTCGAGCGACTGCCCCGGGGTGGAGGCAGCGTCTCTGGCAAACTGGCTCCAGGTGGCATGGAGGTGTTTATCCAGAGCGGGGTCAGCCGTTTTCCAAAGCAGGTCACCAGGGCGGACTAAACGCCAGTTGATGCGGCTGCCTTTGCCGTGGAAGAAGAGCTTGTTACCCTGCACACGCCAGATGCGGCCGCCTTGTTCCTCGTTGCGGTCCTGCCCGGCATCGATGACGAAGCCATCCCCCGGAGAAATGGGCATGGCGGGGATAGCATCAAGCTCCACCCAGCCTTCACCGCAGCGGACAATGCGCCCGGCGAGAGCGCCGCGCTTTTTGCCGAATCGTCCGTGCGTGAGCAGGGGGTGGTCTGTGCCATCCAGCCAGCCGGTGGAAAACCCGCGAGAGAAAGCCATCTGCATGGCGTAAAGATCCTGCTGCCTGAGCCCGGGGTTGATGGGGTGACCAGCCAGCGCCGCATCAATGGCGCGGCGGTAAGCGCGGGTGGTGGCGGCTACGTATTCCGGGCTTTTGAGACGCCCTTCAATTTTGAAACTGTGGACACCGGCAGCAATCATCTGCGGGACCCGGTCCAGAGCGCATAAATCCTGAGGAGAGAATATGTAACGGCGTTCGCCGAGGTCGCGCAGCCTGCCATCAATCTCAATTTTGTAAGGCATGCGGCAGGCCTGAGCGCATTCACCGCGGTTGGCACTGCGTTGACCGAGTGTCTCACTGGTGAGGCACTGGCCGGAGTATGCAACGCAAAGCGCACCGTGACAGAAGACCTCGATGGGTTTAGTCGTGGCTTTTGCGCATGCTTCAATTTCCCGGATGGAGAGTTCTCGCGAAAGAACAATCTGCTGCGGGTCAAAAAGTTCATCGACCAGGCGGACGGCCTCCGGGCTGCTGACGGTCATCTGGGTAGAGATATGCAGCTCAATTTTCCAGCGACCTTCCTTGCGGTGTCTGGATATGAGGGTGGCTAAACCCATGTCCTGGACAATGACGCCATCGACTCCAGCGGCATCGAGAGCGTCGAGGTACTCCACCGCTTGAGAAAATTCAGCGGGGAAAATGAGAACATTCATAGTGACATACCCGCGCACACCATGGGAGTGCAAAAAGGGCATGAGAGAGGATAAATCCTCCAGGGTAAAATTATCAGCCCGCATGCGGGCGTTGAATTGGTCGAGCCCGAAATAGATGGCATCAGCTCCGTTGGCAACTGCCGCCCGGACGCAGCTCCAATTGCCGGCCGGGGCAAGAACTTCAGGTTTTTTCAGGGGGGGAGTCATGCTTCCGGTTATGCCATGCTGCGGATGCGGGCCCTCTCGAAATCTGCCGGGCAGATAGTGACGGCAACCTTGTCGCCAGGTTGAATGATGTTGAGCAGGTGGGCTTCCTTTTTCTGGATGAAAGCCACTGTGTGTTTGCCGTTAGGGAGAGTGGCGTGGAAAGCAGTGGGGGCAAAACGCTCCTGGATGGTGCAGATGCAATCGATGTATTGAGAAGGATAGGATGAACTCATATCAGAAAAGGATTTTAAGGATGGAACTGGCGGCGTCGGCAGCATCCTGCAGCGGGTCGATGCCTTTTTCTTCAGGTGTTTCGGTGGTTTCCTGTTCGGTTTCCTCTGGCTTGTTTTTTTGTTTGAGCAGCAGGGCAAAGAGGGAGGAAGCAGAGGCTTTGGGAATTTCTGTCAGGAAACTGGACAGGCTTTGACCAACTAATGTGGCAATGCGGATGCTGAGGTCTTCTTCCGGGTGGTCAATGGTGCCACTGAGGTTCATGTTGACCCAGAGGTACCCAGGTTCCTCGCCATGAGCTGTGAAGAGTTTTTCTACCAGCAGCTCGGAAGAAACCGGAATGGAATCGAGCGTATTCTGAGGAAGCCCGATGGTGAGCGTGCCGCCTAACTTGCGGTCAGTTCCGATGAGGATGCGACCGCGGACAATGAGGCCGCTATCTTTTGATTTGAGGTTGATTTTATCAAATACCCAGGCGTTTTTAATCTTGCCCTGGTTGTAGGGGAAGAGAATCTGGCAGTCTGCCTTTTCCAGCTCGATGGCGCGGTACGGGTATGTATTCCCGACCGGGAGCTGGGAAAGGAAGGGAAGGGCCTCAAGCACGCCGTTCTGAAGAGATACGGACCCGACACCCGAGGTGATGGTGCCGTTCTTACCCGTTATGACCATGCGGCCGTACAAATCACCGCTGATTCGTTTTTTCCAGTCCTCGCTCAGGATGCGGTGGACGTTCCCCTTGTTCACCTGGAGGTCGAGTGTCCAGTTGTGTTGCTGGAGGTTGTAGTGGCCCTTGGTGCGCATCTCACCGGGGGTGAGAAGAACACGCCCATCAATGAGGTTGAACACTTTATTGTGGTAGACCACTGTGGCAGATTTGACGCTGCTGTCCTTCAGGTAGTAGAACGGAGTGCGGAGGCGCGCATTTTCAATATTGAACTGCCAGGCATCCTTCCCGACACGAGGCGCCGGGGTGGCTGTGAGATTGGCGCCGAAAAGCTGGTATTCACCAGCGGAATGCTTGATGACTAAATCAGAATCCTTGCATTCAAAGAGGTCCAATTCAAAGGCAGAAGGAAGCAGCGCAGCCAACGCGGAAGCAGAGGAAGCGGTTTTTGGCGCTTTGGTGCTGCTGCGTGGTGAGGATTTTTTGCGTGCAGGCTGCGGAGCGGTGTTGAGAACAAGCGTTGCTTCCTCCGTACTCAGCTTGCGGAGGTGTAGTTTGCGGTTGAATAAAGCCGAACGATTAACATCTGCATTGATGCGGGCCGCGCGAGCCTCTGATATGGAGCCCAGCTTTTCGATGCGGATGGACTCAGAAGAAACCCGGGAGCCGTCAATCCTGAAGTTGCTGGACATTTCAACCGCCGCCGCCCCGGAGGCTGACTTAAGACCGGATTCTGCCTGTTTGCGGAATGAATCACCCTGAAGGTAGGCCAGCAGCTGGTAATAGCCGATGATGAGGGCAATAATCAGGAAAACAGCAGCGGAAATGCAGCCGATGATAACCTTGCGTTGAAGAGGGCTGACACCCCCTCTTCCGTGTGGTGAAAATAGTCTGCCTCTGCTTTGCCGTGCCATCGCGCTTTCTTATAACAGGCAAATGGGGAATTTTCAAGCGTTTAATCAAAACAAACAGATAGAAATCTCCAAAAAGTGGGCAGTGGGGAAAATTTGTGTTGACTATCACCTGCGAATTTGCTTGAATACTCATCGGAATAATCTAACCATATACTGTTATGAAATTCGCCACTCTCATTGCTTCCGTTGCATGCGTAGTTGCATTTAGCTCCTGCTGCTGCCAGCCTCAGTCCGCACCCAAGCTTCGCGCCGTGCCGAAGGATCTTATGCCCGTAGAACAGCCGGTTCAGACTCCTGCTGATACTCAGCAGCCGCTTCAGGTGCTGGGCACGAAGGGTAAGTAAAGCTTTTCGCTACAATTTTCACAAGACCGCCGGATTTTAGTTCCGGCGGTCTTTTTATTTCTTGAACTTTTGGTTACTTCAAGGGGGGGGGATTGTGCGCTGCGTGGCTCCAGGTTACCAGGCGAACCAATTGGGGCAGATTGGCAAATTATGTGAATCCGGAGGCTTGCCAAAAGGTGGTGCGTATGTTAAATTTAAGTATGAAAAGAATTTTGTACACGTTAGCGTTGGTTCTGCCGTTAGTGTCCACCAGTTGTACGCGCACGTACGCGCGCGCGAGCGCACATGAAATAGTGGCGCCTTACCAGCAGCAGAAGGCAGCACCAGTAGCTCGCAATGTGGTGCTCATGATTGGTGATGGAATGGGAGCGGAGCATGTGTGGTCGGCATGGTTGAGCAATAAGGGTGCGCTGAATATGACCACTCTGCCCGTTACCGGGTTTTCAATAACCACCTCTGCATCCCACACAATTACGGATTCGGCTGCTGGCGGTACGGCCATTGCCTGCGGTTGCAAGGCTGTCAATGGTCAGTTGGGGTTGGATGAGCAGGGGGAACACCACGAATCTCTCGCGGTGCAGATGCGCCGCGCTGGTAAATCAACCGGGCTGGTAGTGACCAAATCAGTGACCGATGCGACCCCCGCAGCCTTTTATGCGCATGTAAAGAGCCGGAAGAATACCGAAGAGATAGCAGCCGCGCTGGTGGATGCCGGGTTTGATGTGGTGGCAGGCGGGGGCTCTGTGGATTTTTCGGAAGCCCAGCGGAAAACATTGCAGAAGAGCTGCAAGATGCTTGAATTAGCCGAGACGAAGGAATGCCCGCCCGCATCGGAACGCGGAGCCTGGTTGCCGGAGCAGGTTAAAAAGGCACTGGGTGTGCTGGAGCAGGATAAGGATGGATTTTTCCTGATGGTGGAAGGCTCCCGGATTGATACATCAGCCCATGTGAATGACTTGCCTGAAACAGTGCAGGAAACGCTTGATTTTGACTGCGCGGTCGGAGTGGTGCTGAAGTGGATGCAGCAGCACCCGGATACGCTGCTTGTTGTGACGGCCGACCACCAGACTGGCGGGTTGAGCATACTGGGAGGCAGCCAGGAGAAGGGGGAGGTGAAGGGGCACTTCAGTTCATTCCTGCACAGCGGGATTGCAGTGCCTGTGTTTGCGGCAGGACCCGGTGCTGAACTCTTCTGCGGGGTTCAGCAAAATACCGCACTGGCTCCGAAAATTCGCAAGGCCTCAGCAGTGACACCCTGACATATACGCCAAAATATCAATTTTTTTTCAGGAAAAATCTCCGAAATTTCAATTCTTTCTTGCCAAGTGGGAAGAATGTGATTAAATAGAGAAGTCAATTCTGCATTACCAAACTATGAAATCCATGATTACTCGTTTCAGTGTTCGTGCTCTGTCTCTGCTGACGGCAGCAATGATTACTCTCCCCGGAATGGTGTTCGCCCAGGAAGAAGCTGAGGCTGCTGCCAAGCAGACCAACATGCTTCAGAAGTGGGTGATTGATGGTGGCTGGACCATGATTCCGCTTGTGATTCTGTTCTTCATCACCATCATGCTTGTGGTATACTGCGCCATGCAGCTGAACAAGAAGCACTTTGCTCCTGCCGCCCTGCGCGATGAACTTGTTGCCCTCATGTCTGAGTGCCGCGTGCAGTCCGCTATTAAGCTTGCCACGGAAAGCCCCACGTACCTGGGTCGCCTGGTAGCTTATGCCCTGCCGAATGTTGACGCCAACCGTCCTGAAGATCTGGGCAAGGATGCAGTGTCTGATGCTGTGGCTGACTTCACCGCCAATGAACGCCCTGCACTGATGCGCTACGTTGACCTGCTTGCTCTTTCCGGTTCCACGGCACCGACCATCGGTCTGTTCGGTACGATTCAGGGTATGGTGGAAGCCTTCGCCGTGCTGGCTGAAACCGGTCAGGCTGACCCGACCACGCTTGCAGGCTCCATCTCCGTGGCACTTCTTACCACCTTCTGGGGTCTGATTATCTCCCTTATCGCTCTTCCGGTGTTCTACTTCCAGAAGAAGATTGCTCAGTCTCGTGAAGCTGATTGCATCAACGCCGTTGAGGATATGATGAACGCAGCTATCAATACTCTGAACGGCGAAGCCATGCTTGCCCGCATCCCCGAAGGTTTCGGTGGTGATGACGAGGAAGGCGACGAAGACGCCGACGAGCAGGAGTATGAGGAAGAGGAGGAAGAAGAGGTAGAAGAAGAGGAGGAGGCATAATCCTCCCGCCTTTCGGGCCGGCACCGGTGTGTTAACGAGTAACACGGTGCCGGCGTAACTAAGAACCCCCCCGTCTTAAATATGGCAAAAAAGAAAGGACGCGCGCAAGAGGAGACAAAGGCAGAGCTTAACATGTCATCGATGATGGACGCCTGCTTCCTGCTGATTATTTTCTTCGTGGTAAATGCCTCTCAGATTACGGTGGCCAAGGATCCCTGCGTGAAGATGCCCAATGCCGTTACCTGCTCCGAAATGAAGGATGCAAACGGTTGTGTGGTCGTCAACGTGTTCCCTGACGTGGAAAAGATGGATTCTCGCACGGCTACCAAATTCGGAGAGAGCTATGCGCCTGGCACTGTGTGGAGTGTTTCTGATGGCGCCAAGACAATCGGCTACCGCGTTGAGCAGACTCAGGACCTGACTGATTTCATCACGAAGCAGATTGAGATGTTCAAGGCAAAGAACACCGATCCGTCGATGATTCGTCTTTACGTTCGCGGCGATAAGGATGCTCCGTGGGAACGCTCTGCAACCGTGATTCGTTGCGCTGCCGCAGCTGGTCTGAGCAATGTGGTATTCGGCACACTGCCGGCTAAACAATAATTAACCCGGAACGCAAATTTCTGATATGGCAAGACGCAAACAACGTGCAGTGGAGGAAGAATCCGATCCTGAGATGAACATGTCCTCCATGATGGACGCCTGCTTCCTGTTGCTGATTTACTTCATCGTGGCAACCTCCCTGGTGAGCGAGAAACGCCTGAGTGTATCGCTTCCCGGAGCTCCGTCATCTGGTGGTCCGCCTCCTCCTCTGGAGCCGGGTCGAGTGAAGGTGGAAGCCTCTGGCGCTATTTACTGGAACGGAGACATGCCCATGGCAGGAGCCATGGATCCCACACTGGATCCCCGCACGCCTGAATATCGCGAGCAGCGCGAATTGGGTGAGCTGGTGGAAGCTCTCAAGAACCTGGCAGAACAGGCCAAGGCGGCAGATACCAACCCCATCGTTATGGTGGAAGGTGCGCCCGCCACACCGCACCAGCGGATTGTGGACGTGATGGCAGCCCTTTCTGAGGCCGGTATCACGACAGTGGGTCTGAATACAGCTGCGCAGGAATAATCCTTGTAATGGAAACAGAGGGGGAGCGTGCCGGACAATCATATCCGCGTGCTCCCCTTCTTTGTCCTAACATCCTAATCATACACTGAACAATTTCCAACTCACGAGAAATATTTATGAATACTTATACCACAGCAGTATCTGTCATGGCTGCCCTGGCATTTTCGATGCCGCTGGTCTGTCAGGCTCAGGACCCGCTGTCATCGCTGAACAAGGTGAAGGCATTGGCAAAGCAGGGCAAAACAGAGGAGGCCGTGAAGCTTTGCGACGCGGTGATTAAGCGTTTCAGCGGTAAGGGTGCTACCGCTAAGCAGTTCGCCTACGTTCTGCCTTTCTATGCATGGGAAAAGGCAGAAACGTATTTCAAGGGCGGTCAGTACGATGCTGCATATAATGCATACAAGGCATTTATGGATGAGCCTCGCTGGAAGGAGCCGGCCTTGCTTTCCCAGGCAAAGTCCAAGCTGCCTGGTCAGCCGGAAGCTTACGAGCCGTTCTTTACGTACGCCCTGTTCCAGATGGGTAATTGCCGCTACAAGCAGGGAACAGCCGAGACGCCTGATAAATCCAAGCTCGAGGATGCCATCACCTGCTACGAGAAGTACCTCGACCTGGTGAATAAGGGTAAGGTGAGTGCAACTGAAAAGAAGCTCAAGATTGAAGGCCAGATTTGCTTTATTCTTGTGCAGGCCTATATTCTGCGCGAAAAGCCGGACTTCCAGAAGGCTGCCCAGTATCTGGAAAAGAGCCGTAAGGTGAAGGGCCGCGTGCCTGATGACATGGCCATGGAAGGTCTGAACACCATCGTGCGCGTTGCTATTTCCAATCCGGAAAATGTGGGCTGGGTGTACAAGCTGATTGAGTCCAGCCTTGCCAGTTACAATCTTGACCCTGCACGTGCTGGTCGCAATGCCAATAAGTTCTACAAGCTTGGGCAGAACGCATACAAGGTGATGGATGCAGGTCTGCGCAGCGGCAATGACAAGCAGGCTGCAGAAGCAGCACGTTCCTCTAATGCCTTGTTTGGTCTGGTGTCTGATATGGCACCGGTGCGTACGGCTCTGAATGCACAAGTGAAGGCGCTTTCTGCATACAAGAAGGCGTTGACGGATCCTGGCACCGGGGCAATCATGAATGTGAATAGCAGCCGGAAGTTGCTGGCAACGTACAGAAGCCTTGAAGAGCAGGGCTCCTTGTTCGACGGTTTCTCCGTGCTTTCTTCTGCTACCATTGCCAAGGATATTGGTTCAAATCGACTGGCTAAGGGTGGTTTCCAGCTGCTGTATGATCGTTATGGCAAACTGGCTCTTCCTGGTAAGGGCGAAGGTGCAGAGTCCCGTCCCCTTCGTAACACTGTTATCATGCAGCTGGGTGCGCTCTGCCGCCTGACTGGTGATGATGAAGCCGGTTTGAAGTATGAAAAGATGCTGGAAGGCGAGGATATGGGTGACCAGACCAAGGTTCTGGTGTTCCAGAAAATGTCACGCGCAGTTACGGACAAGGACTGGCAGAGTGTGATTCCCGCAGCTAAGGAGGTTATTGAGCAGTTCGCTGCAGAGAAGACCAACAAGCTGTATCTCACCGCCCGCTACATGCTGGTAGCTGCCAATTATTCGATTGGTGCCTATGATGAAGTGGTGAAGACCGCCACCGAATTGATCAGCAGTGGTGAGATGAAGGCATCTGATACAAAGGATGGCCTGAAGGAGAAGGAAGCTGCAAATTATGATAACCAGGTTTACTACTTCCTGACGGATTCTTACGCCCGCCTGGCTGCACAGGATCCGACCCAGCGCGCCAATGCCATCAAGACATTTGACGAGTATGCTGCCAAGTATACGACCGATGACCTGACAATGGCACCCATGGCTGATAAGATGTACTACGCTGCCATTGACCAGCACATGAAGAGCTATGATGCAGCTGCTGATGACAAGACCGCAGCTGAACACCGTGCCAAGGCACTCAAGTACTGCGACCACATTTGTGAAAAGTGGAAGCAGAGCGATTTGTACCCCACCGCCGAGCTGCTTGCCGCAGGTATGCTGCTTAATCACACCGACGACGCCGTGAAGGCAACTTCCATTGAGCGCCTGAAGAAGGCGGCTGATGCCGGTGTGGCGCTGAAGAGCAAGAGCGGTCGCGCTACGGCTTCCAACGCACTGTTCTGGCTGGCTTCATACGCTGGCGAGTACCCCGAAGCCGGTGAGACTGAGGAGGCTGCCAAGGCTCGTTGCCGCGAATATGCTGAGCGTTACTGGGTGGATGGCGATGCCGAGGGCGATCCCTTTGTGCTGCCGATGGTATCACTCTACCTGAACCAGGCAGACAGCGCTGAAAGCTTTGAAAAGGCAGTCAAGCGTGCGCAGGATACGATTGCCCGCGAAGCCACGTACATGTTCAAGAATAATAAGTCAGATCCTGAACTGGAAAAGACTATCAACACTTATGTGGATATCTACGTGAAGGGTAACAAGGCGTACAACAACAAGACACTCACGCTGGAAGAGAAGACAGCTCATTTCACATCATTCCCGGGCATTGATCCGAATGATAAGTATACCAACGCTATCTTCCGCATGGCTCAGATTAACTCCATGAATATGGAGATGAGCGCATTGAAGGGTGACAAGGCCGCCAAGGAGAAGCTGGAAGAGCAGATCATGGGCGTGTTCCGCGATATGACCAACAGCTTCAAGCCCTCTGACCTCACGAACTACATCTGCGTGCAGGTGGGTGATTACCTGGTGAACTACGTTGGTAAGTTCCCGGATCCCTCTACCCGTACGGAAGAGCTGGATCAGGCTGTTGCCTACTATGACGCAGTCATCGACCGCAGCCGCGACCTGGTGGCAGATGCCGAGCGCGGCAAGGCAAATGCACTGGCATATTCCAATGACCCTGCCAAGCAGAAGCTGGCTGCTGAGCTTTACACGAAGGTAGCGGCCAATCCTTCACCCGATGTGGGTGGTCTGGCACTGGTGGGCCTTACGAAGCTGCACCTCCGCACCGGCAATGCTACCGCAGCCATTGAGACAACGACCAAGTACATGCGCAATCGTCAGAACCAGCGTGACCGTCTGGAGATGATGCTGATGCAGGGCGAGGCATACGACAAGGCAAATGATCCCAAGAATGCACTTCTTGCGTACATGAACCTGTTCAACCAGTACAAGGGCAAGGTGCAGTACTCTGCCAAGGCATGTCTGGCCATTATGGAAATCTTCTGGAAGCGTAATAACCCGATGAAGGGTGACCGCTTGAGCAAGGGATTCCAGAACTCTGACCGCTGGACGGCATGGAACACTGGTCTTCTGTATGAGAATCTTGTTCGTAAGAACGGATTGGAGGCCAAGCTGACTCCCGAGGAACGTGACGAATTCAACAAGGTTGTAACCGCTGTGTACAACTATGGTAAGGATCCGGCCGTTATGAAGGAAGATAAAGACAATAAGGAATTCAAGCGCGCTATTCAGAACAGCAAGAAGAAGTAACACCCAACCTCGTATTATCACATGAAATTGATTAAATATATTGGTCTCACCCTGGCTGCTTTTTCTTGCATGCAGTTTGCCACTGCTCAGCAGGCAGCAAAGCTGAAAGCCTATGTTCAGGTGCCGGGTGGTAAACCTACTCAGATGGTTCTTGAGCGCGGCGATGATAGTGGTAATTTCTACTATCTTCAGAAGGGTACTGACCAGCTTATGTCTGCCAGCGCTTCTGCCTGCAAGCTGTTCTACATCATTACACCCACGGAGATGGGCGCAGCCCTGCGTGATTATTACGGAGGCGAGTCCGCTGATGCCCGCAAGCAGTTTGCCGCGGTGAAGAAGAAGTACTCTGCCTATGCCGGGCTTCCCGGTTCTCCTTGCACGATGTCTGCCTTGTATGAAATGACTTGCGCTGTGCGCATGCTCGATTTCGCTGGCGCCAAGACACTGGCTGCATCCCTTCCCGGTGTTGGTTCACTCCAGGGGTCTGATGCTGCACGTCATGCCGCTGCAGGCATTATCGGGCTCACGACGGATGCTCCGGATTCGCTCGCAAAAGTGCAGGCTGCTATTGACGAGCTGAAGAAGAACTCCAAAGTATACCGCGATCTGGATACAGAGAGCTATGGCTGGCTGTGCTATGCGCTGGGGCGTGCTTATGCAGCCCAGGTGCCGGCAGACCAGCTGGGTGGTACCATTGCTGCTGATAAGGTGAAAGCTGCCAGCGATGCGGTGGATAGCTACTGCCAGTCCGTCATGGTGATGCATGGCGCTCAGAAGACGCTGCCGGCAGATGCCCTGAACCGTGCGTTGGCATTGCTCTGGGCCATGCCGGGCGTGAAGGAGTATGCCGCCAAGGTGACACCCCCGCTGGATAAGCATAAATGGAATGCCGCACCTGCAGACTTCCGCGATGCTGCAGCCATGGCCCGTTACATCAAGATGCTGTATCCTGCCGCTGATGGGGCTCCTGCCAATGAGCTGGTAGAGAAGGTTGACGCCTACTACTTCAATGCTCTGAAGGGAACAACGAAGGCTGCAAACTGATTAGTGAGAAACTTAACCATATCCGCGGGGTCTTGAGCCCCGCGGATTTCTTTTTCCCGATATATGGTAGATATGCTAGTAAGGCTGTATGCGCTGCCGGATGGTGCGCCCTTGCGCGCAAACCTGGCAGAGCAGGGGGTGTGCATCCGGTTGTGCCGCCCGTTTGAGATGCATGCAGTAGAGCAGTGGATTGCGCGCACCTTCAGCACGCGCTGGGTGAGTGAGTTTACCGTGGCGATGAGCCACCAGCCCTGCGGCTGTGTGATTGCAACTCATGAAAAACAAGTGATAGGTTTTGCGTGTTATGATGCCACCGCCCGCGGATTCATCGGCCCGATGGGGGTTGACCCGGAAGCCCGTATGGGCGGGGTAGGCAAAGCATTGCTGGTAACCGCGCTGGAGCAGATGCGTGCGCTGGGATACGGCTACGCCGTCATAGGTGGAACCGGTCCGCAGGAGTTTTATGCCCGCACGGTGGGCGCCACGGTAATTGAAGGGTCAGACCCGGGGATTTATGCAGATATCCTTCCTGAACCGAGTTGAAATTGCCCAGAGCTTTAAAAATCTGCTATTTTTTCCTCAATCATGATTCTTTACCTTGACACGAGAGTGAAATCCTGCTAATTTTTGGAACGTAGATTATCTTATTCCCTCCATGAAACGTTTCCTCCTCATCCCCTCATGCGCCCTGCTGGCTTTCGGCATGCTGACGTCCTGCCAGAAAGAAGACAAGACTGCCCAGCAGCTGGCAGAAGAACTGACTGCCGAGTTGCAGAAGGTGACAGACTATAAGACGGCTGAGGCCGTGGCACCGCGTGTGGAAGCGCTTAATAAGCGATTCCAGAACGCCAGTGTGCGAGTATTCAGTGCTGATGCCAATGCTCTGGCTGGCAGTGAGGCAAATGCATATTCTGACGTTGTTTGCCGACTGGTTCGCGAACTGGGACGTGTGCAGGCTGGTAAGCCTGTCGCTGCTGCAGATGGCGAGGTAGATGACAACAACCTGATTCGTGCTGTGGGTGTTGGCGCTGGCGTGGCCAGCTCCGCTCCGACCAAGGAGCAGTACACCAAGGGTCAGCTCTATACTTTCAATTCTGAATCAGAAAGCAACAATACGCCGCCCGCGTTGCCGGAGTACTATGGTTCTCAGAAGCTTGCCGCAGCTCTCTCCTATGTGGCTTCTACTGATGACAATGGTGCATTCAAGTTTGCCTCTGAGGAAGACGTACCCGCTATTCCTGACGCAGTGGACGTGGAGGCTGAGCCCGCACCTGCTGTGGACCCCATGCCGGCAGATGATGCTGTGGAGCCCGCCGAAGCTGATGAGGAATCTGCTGAGGTAGAGGAAACGGTGGACGCTGACGCTGAGGTTGAAACGGAAGAACCCGTGGCTGATGATGAAGCTGTTGTGGAGGAAACCGTGACCGAAGAGGAACCCGCCGATGAGGAGGTGACTGACGATGCTGCTGCTGAGGAAGAGCCTGCGGCAGAGGAAGAAGCCGCCGAGGAAGAGGTAACCGATGATGCCGCTGCTGAGGAAGAAGACCTTGGCGACGACATGGACATGGACATCGAGCTGTAATATACAAAAATTTTCACCTTGATTATCACGTTTTGATGATGCCCGCCGCAGTTCTCCGTATGTGAGGACTGCGGTGTTTGTATATACCGGTTATGGCACGTCTTCTGTTTACATGCGCGTATGACGGGGCGCCTTATTGCGGCTGGCAGAGCCAGAAGGGCGTGGATTCCGTGCAGGATGTTCTCGAAACGGGGATTCAGTCGATTCTGCGGCAGCCTGTTCGTATCGCGGCCAGCGGGCGTACAGATGCCGGGGTGCATGCCATTGCCCAATGTTTTCATGCAGACGTGCCGGAAGGCTGCCGCATGACCCCGGAAAATTGGTTAGCAGCGCTTAATGCGCACCTGCCGGCAAGTATCCGGATAACGGCGGCTCGTTGGGTTGAGGACGATTTTCATGCGCGATTCTCAGCGGTGGGGAAGGAGTATGAGTATTTGATTTGCCGGGATGCCGTGCTTTCCCCATTTCTGAACCAGCGGGTCTGGCATGTGCCGCATGGGTTTGATGCTGATTTGCTTGGTGAGGCAATGCGGGTATATGAGGGAACGCATGATTTCCGGCGCTTTGCGGCTAATCGCGGAACGGAACCTGCGGTGCCACCGGCGGATTATTATGTGCGCACGATTTATGGCGCAACCCATGAAGAGGAGGCGGGGATGATCCGCATCCGGGTGCATGGAAACGGGTTCATGTACCGCATGGTGCGCCTGCTGGTCGGAACTGCGCACCAGGTGGCGCGTGGCCGTATGCCGTTGGAGGCAATGAGGACCATGCTGGAGCATCCGCAGGGAGAGAAGAGCCGGTATTGTGCCCCTGCTGCTGGTTTATACTTGCGCCAGGTTTTTTATTCGTGAGAAAATGCACACCCCTCAGCCAGTCAAGCTGAGGGGTGTGGTGCTATTTAGTTTTGCTCAGGCGCAGGCGCAGGTGCAGGTTGGGCGCATTTCGTGTCGGGTTTGCAGTGCTTATCCTTCTTTGCTTTGAGTTCTTTGCACATTTTCATGTATTTCTCAGCAAGTTCGGGATTCTTTTCAACACCCTTGCCCTCAGCGTAAATGTGAGCCAGGGCGCAGCAGGCAGTCGCGCTGCCGTCTGCAGCAGCCTTTTCAAGACCGCTGATGGATTTTGCATACCATTCCTTCGCTTTTTCAGGATCGGGCTTGGTTGTATCATCCCCCTGCTCGGTGAGGTAGGCGATTGTGTACTGAGCAATCGGGTCGCCGTTTTCACTCTCAACGGTCACAGTCTCAATATCCAGCCATGCTTTTTCGCCACACCGGATACCGCTGGAAGACTTGTCGCACGCGGGCGGGCAGGGCTTTGCGGAATCAGGAGTGGCGCAGCAGGTGGTATCTGGGCTGCAGCAGGAGGCTGAATCAGGCGTCGTGTTGGTGGAATTGTCTGCTGAGGCCAGTTGAGTGAGACCAAACAGCAGAACTGCGGTTGTATATGGGAATTTCTTCATAGGACTTCATTCTTTCTCTAACTTGCTGAAAAATCAATCTAACTATCCAGCTGTTTGGAATCGCGCAGGGGGAATTTTAGGAAGAAAAATCATTTTTTTGAAAAAAATTAGAAATAATCATTGACATCAGTAAGAGGAGCGTGTATACTGGCCGTGCTTTCACGTCTCACCTGTGTGAGACGCCCGGAGTCAAGTCGCTTCTGTAGCTCAGTGGTAGAGCGCATCCTTGGTAAGGATGAGGTCGCGGGTTCAAATCCCGCCAGAAGCTTTTTGATTTCTTGCAAGAATAAGCAGCCCAAACTTAATTTACGATTATGGCCAAAGAATCATTCCAGCGCACCAAGCCCCACGTGAACGTGGGTACGATCGGTCACGTTGACCATGGCAAGACTTCCCTTACTGCTGCAATTACCAAGGTTCTTGCAGAACGCGGTATGGCTGAAGCCCGTGCTTACGATCAGATTGACGGTGCCCCCGAAGAACGCGAGCGCGGTATTACGATTTCCACTGCACACGTGGAGTACGAGACTGAGCAGCGTCACTATGCTCACGTTGACTGCCCTGGTCACGCTGACTACGTTAAGAACATGATCACTGGTGCTGCCCAGATGGACGGCGCTATCCTTGTGGTTTCCGCAGCTGACGGCCCCATGCCGCAGACTCGCGAGCACATCTTGCTTGCTCGTCAGGTGGGTGTTCCCTACATCGTTGTGTTCATGAATAAGATGGACCTTGCTGACCCCGAACTCGCTGAGCTCGTGGAGATGGAGATCCGTGAACTTCTTTCCTCCTACGACTTCCCGGGTGATGACCTGCCCATCGTGATGGGTTCCGCCGTGAAGGCTCTTGAAGGTGATGCTGAGTACAGCGCCAAGATCATGGAACTGATGGATGCTGTTGATGCTTACATCCCCACTCCTGAGCGTCCGACCGAGCGTCCCTTCCTGATGCCGGTGGAAGACGTATTCTCCATCTCTGGCCGTGGTACTGTGGCTACCGGTCGTATCGAGCGTGGTATCATCAACAAGATGGAAGAAGTTGAAATCGTTGGTATCAAGCCCACCGTTAAGACTTCTGTGACCGACATCGAAATGTTCCGTAAGCTCCTCGACAAGGGTGAAGCTGGTGATAACGTGGGTGTTCTGCTCCGCGGTATCAAGAAGGAAGACATCGTTCGTGGTCAGGTGATCGCCAAGCCCGGTTCTGTGACTCCCCACACCGATTTCGAGGCAGCCGTTTACGTGCTGACCAAGGAAGAAGGTGGCCGTCACACCCCGTTCTTCAACAACTATCGTCCTCAGTTCTACTTCCGTACGACGGACGTGACCGGTTCCGTGACCCTGCCTGAGGGCGTGGAAATGGTGATGCCTGGTGATAACGTAACCATCACTGTGCAGCTCATCACTCCGGTGGCCATGGAAGAGGGTATGCGTTTCGCTATCCGCGAAGGTGGTCGCACCGTGGGCGCCGGTAAGGTTGCCAGCATCAAGGCCTAAGTTGCCTTTTCAAAAAGCTTAAAAATGGGTGACCTCCTGTAAGGGAGGCACCTCGGCCGGGGGAGATGGCCGGAAGGTCATCTCCTCCGTTCAGCCGAAACAAGACAGAGCAAGGTTATAGGGTATTAGCTCAATTGGTAGAGCAGCGGTCTCCAAAACCGCGTGTTGGGAGTTCGAGTCTCTCATACCCTGCCAGCCTTCCTCTTTTTTTTTCTCAAAAAATCTCCCACATCTCACGAAAGACAATGTTCCGCAAGATTTCCCAATATATATCTGCTGTAAAGGGCGAGTTGAAGAAGTGCTCCTGGCCCTGGGAGAGCGACCCGAAAGTGACCGGGTTCAAGAAATACCGTGAGTTGTCCGGGTCAACGGTGGTGGTGCTCATAGCTATGGTGCTGTTGGGTGCCTACGTTGCATTCTTTGACTATGTGCTCTCGGCGGTAGTAACCCGTGCGATTGAGCTTCTTTCCTGATTTTCTGTTCAAATCACTTTCATACTGTAAATATGTCCCGCCCCTACGATCGCAAGTCCGGCATAGCCAGGGTGACTCCTGAGCCGAAAGACCAGTGGTATGTACTGCATGTGCTTTCCAACAAGGAGGATCGCACGGTCGAGAACCTCAACCGCCTGTTCAAGGAGGATGAGGAGATGAATGCTCTGCTGCAGAGTGCCCCGCTTGTACCCAAGGAAAAGGTGGAGGACGTACGCAATGGCAAGAAGTATGTAGTGAACCGTAAGCTGTATCCCGGCTACGTATATCTGAATTTCGCGCTTCGCCGCGCTGATGGTACGCTGAACAACGAGGCCTGGTACAAGATTCAGGCTGTTGATGGTGTCATCAGCTTTGCATGTGGACGCAACAAGGAGCCGCTTCCCATGTCCCGCAAGGATGTGCAGGAGCTGATGGCTGAGATTGAGCGCCGCAGTGGTGCAGCTCGTCCTAAGGTCTCCTTCACCGTGGGTGAGGAGGTTGTTGTCCTTGACGGCGCCTTCCAGGGCGAACACGGTATTGTTGAGATGGTGGATGCTGAGCGTGGTCGCCTGCGTGTGGGCGTGACGATGTTCGGCCGTTCCAACCCGCTTGATCTTTCTTACGCACAGGTGCAGCTCGTGCCCGATGAAGAGAAGGGCAAGAACCTGTGATATGAGATAATTTTCCCGCCGCAGGGAGCCGGTGAGAGCCGGTAAATGCGGCAAACCCAACATAACACAACCATGGCAAAAGAAGTAGTTAAAATCATTAAGCTGCAGATTCCTGCCGGTGCTGCGAATCCTTCGCCGCCCGTAGGTCCTGCTCTTGGTCAGGCCGGTGTTAACATCATGGGCTTCTGCAAAGAGTTCAACGCAAAGACTCAGAAGCAGGCCGGTGACGTTCTCCCCGTCGTGATCACCGTATACAAGGACAAGTCCTTCGACTTCATCACAAAGCAGCCCCCGGCAGCAAACCTTCTCAAGAAGGCCGCCGGTATCAAGTCCGGCTCCGGTGAGCCGAACAAGACGAAGGTTGCCAAGATTTCCAAAGAGAAGCTGATGGAAATTGTCAACACCAAGATGCCCGACTTCAACACCACGAATCCTGAGGCTGCTGCCCGCATCATCGCTGGCCAGGCCCGCCAGATGGGTATCGAGGTGGAAGGCATGTAACCCCTTCGCAGGAGGGAATAAACTCATATTAACCCGAACGTACTGCTAAATAAATATGTCTACAAAACGCTCCAAGCGCTACAACGAGGCAGCAAAGCTTGTTGATTCCAGCAAGAACTATGTTGTCGAGGAGGCTGTGGAACTGATGAAGAGCTTCCCCGCTCCGAAGTTCGACCCCACGGTCACCGTTTCCTTCCACCTGACGGTGGATCCCCGCAAAGCCGACCAGATGGTACGTGGCTCCGTAGCCCTGCCGAATGGTACTGGTAAGAATGTTCGCGTCATCGTGTTTGCTCAGGGTGAGGCCGCTCAGGCTGCTCTGGAAGCCGGTGCCGAGAAGGTTGGTCTGGATGACCTGATTAAGGAAATCCAGAACGGTTACCTTGATTTCGACAGCGCAATCGCCACCCCGGACGCCATGGCCCAGGTGCGTAAGATTGCTCGTGTGCTCGGTCCGCGCGGCCTGATGCCCAACCCCAAGACTGGTACTGTGACGGATGATACCGCCAAGGCCGTTCGCGAGGTGAAGGCTGGTCGTGTTGACTTCAAGGTTGACAAGAACGCCAACATTTCTGCCGCAGTGGGCAAGCTTTCTTTCGATAACGAAAAGCTCGTTGAGAACGCTCGTGCATTTATCTCCGCTGTTGTTAAGGCCCGCCCGTCTGGCGCCAAGGGTGCTTACATCGCAGCCGTGACAATGTCCAGCTCCATGAATCCCGGTCTGTCCATCAGCCCTGTGGAGTACTCCAAGAACTAATCTGAACCACAAGAACTATTATGAGCAACGAAAAGAAACTCAATCCTCACAAGGGCGTTATCATCGATAGCCTCGTGGCCAAGGTTAACGCTTCCCCCTTCGTGCTGGTGTTCGATTACACTGGCGTGACGGTGCCGGAGTTCACTGAGCTGCGTGCCGCTCTGGCCGCTGCTGGTGCAAAGTGCGAAGTGGCCAAGAACACCTTCATGGCCAAGGCAATCGCCGCAGCCGGTCTGCCGGATATCTCTGCTTCCCTCAAGGGTCAGACTGCCTACATCATGGGCAATAGCGATGTGTGCGCCGCTGCTAAGGCTGTGAACACCTTCGCCAAGAAGTCCAAGAAGGCTGCCTGGAAGGCTGGTATCCTCGACGGCGCTGAGCTGACTGCTGACAAGATCAAGGCTCTGGGTGATCTGCCCAGCCGCGAAGTTCTGCTGGCCACCCTGCTTGGTACCATCAATGGTGCCGGTGCTGCTCTGGCCCGTGTCATCCAGGCTTACGTCGACAAGGAAAATGGTGGTGCAACGGAAGA
>JAZRJB010000030.1:0-19608 GCA_045645565.1 Akkermansia sp.
AGTGCGATAAGTGTCTTTTTCATAGATAATGAATGAATAATGAGTTTGTTATTGATGTTTGTGCCGGGGGCGCGGGATATTCCTCGCGCGATGGAAAGTTCTCCCATGCCGCCGACGCGGAGAAGTATACAGCATGTTGAATACTGTGTACAGACAAATTTTTAGAATTTCTGCAGATTTATAAACAAAATTTAAGAAAAGCTAATAAAATGTGATAAATTGCTGATAATTTAGTGGCTGCAAGGAGCATTATATGTGAATTTACACATCAAATTCAATTTTTCAGCGAAAAAAACGCGTCGATTTACCGCTGCACAAAATACCGGGCGCGAGACAGTGTCACGAATCAGCATCGAGTACGCCAGGCAGAAATCGTTCAAGCATCATTATGGACGCAGGAAACCGCTCTGATGAATCAGACAAAGAGGTATCAGCAGGCGAATTAATCTGGGGAGACTGAGGCGTTTGTGTGATGACTGTTTCATCAGAAATCAACACCATTGGTCGAGGCAGGAACGAACTGGCCATGCCGATTGGAAAAGCAACAGCCAGCCGCCACATTCTCACTTGATGAAAAAAGGAGGTGAGCATGACGATTTCAGGGGCCCCTCAGCAGGGCTCTCTTTCTTTTTGCAAATAATGGAACGACTCCAGAACTCAGCCGCATCGGTTCTGGAAAGTCCGTTCATGTTTAAATATCTGGCAAACAGCAATTTCACCCCGCTATGCCCCATTTCCAACTGCAAGGCATGGATATCCTGAAAGTGTTTGAGATGGTATGATGCAAACGTATGCCTCAGCGTATCAGCCCGCCACGGATTGAGACCAGCATGTTGACGCAAATGCCTCCACTGAGTCACCCAATTCCGGGGTACTATTTTTTCTTCGTCACGTGCCGATTTACGGCATTTCTGCAGCCAGCGGTATAAGACAGGTTGGATGGAAACCAACCTGCCACCCCCGGTCTTACTATGCATAGGGGAAATATGCACAACTTTGTCAGCCATATCGACATCTCCCCAGTGCAAACGGGCAACTTCAACTGGGCGTATACCAGCCCACAGCATTAACCCAACAGCTGCAGAACAATCCCGATACAAAGGATAAAGTGATGAGTTTAACAGGCTTTTCACCTGATTGATTGTCAGAATCGAGATAGATTGCTCTTTCCTACGCTGTACATGCACCCGCTCCACCGGGTTAGACTGACACCAGCCCTGCTGCTGTGCATATCTGAAAAAGCAGTGAAGGATACGGCGTGCTTTATCAGAAGTGGATACCGTATGGAATGCATTATTCAGCAACTGAACACAATGTTCTGAACGGAGACGGCAGAGAGGAAACTCCGCCAAAGAAGGTATCGCTTTGAGCAGACGGTGGAGAATATAGGAACATTCCTGCAAAGAGCGCGGTCGCAACCCGCTCCTGGTGCCAAGATAAACCTGCACAGCATCGGAAAACGAAACTGAATCAAGCGAGCGGGCATAGACCCTAGCTCCGGTTTCAAATATCTTTGACATCTGGAATACGGAAAGCTTCACACCCGGCAAAGCTTCCGCCGCGTAAGCTCGGAATTCATTGTACAAGTGAGTGGCTAAGTCTATATCTGCCGCAAGAAATTCTCTTTTCCGGTCTGGAGAAATCATATTGCAGTGGTGTTTCCTCGTGAGAAACTCTAACATTTCCGATGTATCTCCCCAGGGATGTTAAAAGTGAAAAGAGCCCGTGCAAAACGATTTTGCTACATATCTTATCCTGCGGGTCACCGCGCCGGGCTCTTGCACGGGAGCAACTCGCACGAAGCTCTATTTATACATAAACATCTGTATAGTAATAGCATAACAACTATACAATCCATTACCGACCTGCGCCTGAATAGAGCAAAAAAATAAGCTGGATTCCTCAGTTGCTGGAAATCCGGCTAATGTAAATATGCCCCCCTCCGAGCGAATAAGCTGCTCATTCGGCGGAAGGCTGGGGACCGGAGTACGGTTGAACCTCAGACCGGGTCAAATCGAGCGCAGGGTTGTAATACTGGGATTCCACCTGGAAGAGCCCAAGTAAGGTGTGAAAAATATGTTCGTGAGCAACGGTGTGGTGAGCGTTTTCCCGGAGCTGGTCAAGAGCCGCGGCAAAGTGCGGAGAACATTTCTCAAACAGCTCATTATAAAGGATAAACATACCTACTTTACACCCCTGGGTTGAGTGATAGGAAACGTGTTTTTCCCCGAGAGCTGCGCGTCCCCACATGCCATCATGCCCCAGATATTCTCCATGATCACTGACATAGATATAAACAAAGGGGCGCTCCCTGAGCACCTCAGTCACGCGGCGGAAAAAGTCATCCGTATAGTGGATGGTACTGTCGTAGGCATTATTCACCTCCTGCTCCTGCGCAGCAGGGTTCTGGAAATTTGAGGCAGCCGGGGCAAAGGGTGGGTTCTTTCGTTCGTAATGCTCGAATGGGGTATGGCTCCCTTCATTATTGACGAAAAAGAGGAGATTCTGGTGCGCGGGAGAATGCAGCAGCACCTCCTGCATTTGCGGAACGGAGGTCCAGGGACTCCCCGGAGCGTTGAAGCGCTGCTCTGAACGCCGGGTCAGGAGAAGCACCACGCGGTCATACTTTAACTTCTGGGCGCAGCGACGCCCGAAAAACGAGTAGAGCTTGAAATTGTTAGCAACGAACAAATCCAGCACAGAGCCGGTTCTGGGCATCATATCCGGATTTTTTTCGTAAACATCCCGGCGGGCATCAGTCAGGATGGCAATCTGCGCCTGGCAGGTATCACACGCGGCAGAAACACAGGACGGGAAATTGATGAGGTTCTTCTGCTGGCGTAACCAAGGGGTCGTATCCCGCTCATATCCGTTCAGGCTCATGCGGTCAGCGCGAATGCTCTCCCCCACATGCACAACAAGGACAACCCCTTCTCCACCACGCAAGGCATTCATTTTATGAGGCACCTGCGAGGGCGAATCCAGCGATTCAACCTGATTTATGGTGGCTTCATTAATCATCAGCGCTTCACGAGTAGCGCTGAAGAGCAAGGGTAGTTCGGAGGCAGGCCAGTAAAAATCCTGTTTCTGTTTTGAAGGCGGAATGAGAAGCCCAAAAGCCAGAGCAGCGCCGCCCAGGAGCATGGATGCATTCAACAAAGGGAGGCTCTGCTGCCGGTGCAGAGCGCGGCGGATGCTATAACAAAAAACCAGGGAAAGCAGCAGCGATAGGAGGAGCATGCCAAGGTTAACTGGCGTGAGATACGCCAGGGCTTCCTCCCATGATGCCTCAAGCGTCTCGGCAATGACAAGCGAATTGATGCGCGAGCCATACTGGGCAAAGGCGCACAACTGCATGATTTCCAGGACCAGGAAGAGCATCCAGAACCCCAGAGCTCCGCTGCGCAGTAATGCCCACAATGCCAGCGTGCAGGCCATCGTCACCAGTACGGAAACATGCAGCTGCCACGGAACAGTCCAGGCATACAGATTGCACACACAATCCACAGCCAGAGAAAGCAGCAATACCACCCACAGGCACCAGCCCTGCGGCAACGCAGCCCGGTCATACCTACGCGCCAGCAGCATGCCGGCAAAACCAAGCAGGGGCATGGCAACAGCGCCATACCCCCACCCGGGAAAATCAAAATCCTGACGCCAGGTGTAGGCACCCTTCCACGCCATGAATGCCGCAACCAGCAGCACCACGCACATGAAGAACCAGCCCGATTTCACCCAGCGGGGCATTTTGTCAATTCAAGTTATAATCAGTGTTTGCCACACTTGCACTCGTGACCTTCACCATGGTTGCCGCAGCATTCGTGGTCATCACCATGATTGCAGCAGCACTCATGCTTATCGCAGGACTCATTGCTGCAATCGCCGCAATCACCATGACAGCCACCACCGCAGGAGCAGGCGCTCATCTGCTGGTTCATGGCATCAGCCACTTCCTCATCGCTGGGGGCAGCACCCTTCTCGATAGCAAGGCAGAGGTACTGGTTCACGACAGAGAGCATATCATCCAGCAGCTGGCGGGACTCCAGGAAACCTTTGCAAAGCTCATTTTCCACCACTGCGGAACGCAGCTGGTCAAACTTGTTGAGTTCCTCCTCTGAGGGTGGCATACCTTCCATGTGCTTGTTGCGCAGGGTTTCGCCGTACTCACTCACCTTGCGGAAGAGATCCGTAGCCTCCGGATTCTGGTAGAAAAGACCAATGCGAGCTTTGGCTGCCACAACTTTCTGACAGGACGCAAAACCAGAAGCCAGCTCCGTTGCGAGCTTCACGAGTTCAGGGGTAAGCGATGTATTTGCCATAACGCGCGAAGAGTACCACATCATGACTTCATTTGCAATCCTGTATTTTGTCACAGAGCACCTGGTTTCCAGAACAAGGCAGCATGGGCGGCGGTAATCCCCCTCATGCTCAGATAGCGAGTTCTGAGCAGCTCGGCAGAACGATGTCCCATGTCAATTTGCAGCTGAGCAAAATCATGAAACTGCTTGGCATGATAACTGGCAAAAGTGTGGCGCAGCACATCCTGCCGCCAGGGGATAATCCCGGCAGCATCGCGCAGGCGCCGCCAGCGTCTCTGCCAGTCGGGAGGGCATACACTCCCCTTTCCCAGACCGCTGTGCAAAAGGCAACGCCTCAACACCGCATGCATCCGAATATGGCGGCAGCCACCAGTCTTGCTATGCTCAGGGTGCAATGTTATCACATTCTCCTCAAAGTCAATGTCCTCCCAGCGAAGCCGGCATAATTCCGCCGGGCGTACCCCAGCCCAGAGCATCACCCCTAGCGCTGGCAGACAAGCACAATGTGCAGGTAATCGCGCGGTCTTCATTAAACGCACTAACTCATCCCAGGTCAAGGGGCTTATTTCGCCTTCCTTCAATCGTGGTGCAGGCAGCAGCGAAACCGGATTCACCACACACCATTCCTGCCGCCGGCAATATTCAAATACACCATGCAGAATCAGCCGGATCTTTGCCTGCTGGCGTGGTGTTGAACCGCACAATTCTATCAGATGCAGGCAATATAACCGGGAAATTCCCTGAATACGCTGTTGTTCCAGCGAGGGTTCCATCTTCATCAATCTGCGGCACACACCGCGGATTTCGGCCAGAGTACGCGCCCGCAGGCAGGCCTTGCTGACCAGCATGGTCTGCACCGCAGCCCCGAATGACACATCAGCCTCAGTCCCCGACAATCGGGAAAGTGCCAGTTCCAACAAGTGCCGCAACCAACTTCTATCATCCTCTATCTTATTCATTATCAAATTATTCATACTATTTTCAGCATAGGCTCAATGGATTGATAATCCGCTGTCAAGAAAAAACAGAAGGCCGGTCTTCAATTTCAGATTCGTCATCTGTTTATGAAAGGAACGCACCTGCATGCATCAAACCCTTTAGGAAGATTTGGCTTTTTCTGGAGACTCAGAAAAAACTCATCAGAAATGAATAGCCAATTCTCAAAAGTACAGCGGATTATCAATCCGCTATACTTACATTCCGTTATGAGACACGCCTATACCTTCCGCAGCACGAAACTAATGGACGCCTGCATGCTTCAAGTCATGGAGAAATGGGAAATAGACCGGACCTCCGTCATCAAATTAGCCCTGTACCTCCTCAGCATCTATATGAAGAAATGCGATATCCCGGCCCAGAATCTGAACGCACTGGTGCGAGATATCGAATTAAAAGCCCCTTCCGATTTCCCTGATTACGGAACATTTGCAGATTAACAGCTCAGCCAGCAGGCTGACGCTTTCAAATATCCCAGGCATGGGGCGAAAGCCCCGCGCTCACCCCTTGCGAGCATGGCATTCAGGGAAGACAATCTCCAGCCTTGAGTCCGGAAGGTGTCTATGTTAGAATGCAAGCATGGTAAGCGAGAAACCTGTGGTGCAGGAACTGGTTGCGCTGATGCTGGCGCATGGAGTGACACGGGCTGTACTGTGCCCGGGGAGCCGGAATGCTCCCATCGTAGCAACGCTGGCTGCCACTACCGGAGTGGAATGTCTGAATGTTATAGATGAACGCAGTGCCGGATTCGTTGCCCTGGGCTGGGCTCAGCGCGTGCAGGCTCCTGTGGCTGTGGTGGTTACCTCCGGCAGCGCAGTTCTGAACCTGCACCCCGCCGTTGCAGAAGCCTATTACCGGAATACGCCGCTGCTTATCATCTCAGCAGACAGACCAGCATCCTGGATTGGACAGAATGATGGACAGACCGTGCCCCAGCCCGGTGTCTTCAACTCGCTCGTAAGGTACTCCGCGCAGGTGACAGAGGAAGATGCCTGGCATGCAAACAGAGTCATCAATGAAGCATTGCTGGAATTAAAACACCGTGGGGGTGGTCCCGCGCACCTGAATATACCGATTTCTGAACCCTTCTTCGGCATGAGCAGCGCCAGCCTGCCACCGGTAAGAGTGATTCAACGCACGGAAGCCGCCAGAATGACTGCGGACGAAGAAGAAGCGCTGCTGGAAGAAGCCGCCGCACTACCCCGCCGGCTCATCCTGCTCGGTCAGCAGTCCATGGCGTCACCAATACTGGCGCAACTCGCTGCAGATAAACAATTCAGTCTGGTAGGAGAACACATTGCCAACGCTCCATTTGCAGATTGCAACCGCCCTGACACGCTGCTGGGAGCAACCCCAGATGCAGATTGGAGTCCGGACTTACTCATTACCTGCGGAGGAGATGTCATCTCGAAGCGGATGAAAAAACTCCTGCGCGCGCACCCGCCCAAAGCCCACTGGCATATTTCAGCAGATGGCGAAGTGGTGGATAGTTACTGCGCACTCACACGAGTACTGGAAGGAGACCCTGAGGAATTCTGGGAATTACTACTGGCCTTTGCCGAGGAAGGAGATAAAGCATACCGCAAGCGCTGGACGCAGCAGCCCGCAACACTCACCATCAATGAGTTCTGCGGCATGAAGTTCGTAGGAGAATTAATGAAGAATCTTCCCGCAGGATGCGTGCTGCACCTGGGCAACAGCTCAGCAGTGCGCTATGCGCAGCTTTTCCCGCTCCCCCCGGGTGTTCAAGTCGAATGCAACCGTGGTGTCAACGGAATTGAAGGCAGCATATCTGCTGCCGCAGGTCATGCACTGGCAACCCCGGAGACAATGCATTTTCTCATCATCGGAGATTTGAGCGCGTTCTATGATATGAACGGGCTACTCATGGCGCAGCAATGTCCGAACCTGCGAATCATGCTGCTGAACAACCAGGAAGGAGGCATATTCAAGACGCTGCCCGGCATGCCCGAATGCGCAGCCATCCGAGCCCCGCATAGTGAGAGCATGATGGGCTGGTGCGGTTGCAACTTCCGCTGCTCACAAGTCCTCACGGACGCACACTGGGCCGAGGCTCTGGAACACCTCCTTTCCACCGGTGCCACGCCGGTGCTGGTGGAGGTTTTGACGGAAACGGAGTTAGATGCCTCCATCCTGAAAGAATTTTACAACAAGCACTGAATATATGAAACGAGAGTGGACCATCATCAAAGAATATAAGGATATCATCTTCGAGCAATACAACGGAATTGCCCGCATCACAATCAACCGCGAACGCTACCGCAACGCGTTTACTCCGCTGACCACGGCTGAAATGAGCGATGCTCTGCGACTCTGCCGGGAAATGCAGGATATTTCCGTTGTGGTACTCACAGGGGCCGGCGATACGGCTTTCTGCGCCGGTGGTGATATGAATGTGAAAGGCCGTGGCGGCTATGTAGATACAGAGGGCATCCCCCGCCTTTCCGTGCTGGATGTGCAGAAGCAGATTCGTTCCCTGCCCAAACCTGTCATTGCTGCAGTGAACGGCTTTGCCATCGGTGGCGGTCATGTGCTGCATGTGGTCTGTGACCTTTCCATTGCCTCAGAAAATGCCATTTTCGGGCAGACGGGACCACGCGTGGGAAGCTTTGATGCCGGATTCGGTTCCTCGTACATGGCACGCTGCATCGGGCAGAAGAAGACGCGCGAAATCTGGTTCCTCTGCCGCAAGTACAACGCACAGGAAGCTCTGGAAATGGGTCTGGTGAACAAAGTAGTCCCCCTTGAACAGCTGGAAGATGAATATGTACAGTGGGCGGAAGAGATGATGCAGCACTCCCCCATCGCGCTTCGTCTCATCAAAGCCGGGCTGAACGCAGAATTGGATGGCCAGGCTGGTATTCAGGAACTGGCTGGGGATGCAACCATGCTTTTCTACATGTGCGATGAAGCCCACGAAGGCTCACAGGCCTTTCTTGAAAAGCGCAAGCCGGATTATTCCAAATACCCCAAACTGCCCTGATGCAGCTGATTGATGCAGCACCGCTGATGCACTTTCCGCAGCCTTTCCAACTGCGATTCCATCGGCGTGTGCTGCATTTCAAACGCCCCGCGACCACATCCCGAGGAGCATTAAACGAACGCACCACGTATATCATCGACGCGGTTACGCCAGACGGCTCCGGCTCTGGGGAATGCTGCATCATGCCCGGTCTGCTGCCTGAACCCACTGCAGAAGAATTGAATTACTGGTGCAGCAGAGTCGAACACCAGCAAGGGCTTTCAGAGACAACAGCCCCCTCCCCCATCCAGTTCGGTATAGAATGCGCTCTGCTTGCTGCCATGAAGCCGGGGGCTCCGCGATGGGACACGCGCTTCTCCCGTGGTGAGGAAGGCATCCCCATTCATCACCTTATCTGGATGGCAGATATAGACCAGATGCTTCAATCCATACAACTGGGGTTGAAGGCTGGCTTCTCGTGTCTGAAACTGAAGGTGGGAGCATTATCTTTTAAGGATGAATTGGAACTCCTGAAAGAAACACACCGCGCTTTTCCGCAAATCGAAATCCGGGTTGATGCTAATGGCGCATTTCCCCCGCATGCGGCACTCACCAAACTGGAAGCCTTGGCTGATGCTGGAGTCAATTGGATTGAGCAACCCATTTCCCCGCACCAGAGCAAGTCACTAGCGGAACTCTGCCGGCGTACGCCGCTCCCCATTGCTTTGGATGAGGAACTCATTTCAAGCACACCCGATGAACTGCTCGATGCTATTCAACCACAGGGCATTGTCATCAAACCCAGTCTGCATGGGGGGCTGCTGGCTGCCCAGAACTGGGCGTTGCAGGCTGAACGCCGAAACATAAGATGGTGGGTTAATTCTGCCCTGGAAAGCCTGGTCGGGCTCACGGCACTGGCAGAATGGTGTGCCTATGCTGCACCGGGAATCATGCAAGGGCTGGGAAAAGGTAACCTCTTCTCAGATGACAGCCCCGGACTTGTTTATCTGGACGGCAACATGCTGAAAATGCAGACAAACTGATAGAAAAGTTGAACAAATCACGTATTTATTGTGTCGAAAGGTATAATCATGAGCAGAATTATCACACTTAGCACGGTCATGGCACTCGCCATGAGTACGCCTATGTTGCTGGCTAATAATGCGCCCATGCTTCGCGCAATGCCTGCTAACCTGATCTCTGGAGTACAGGCCCGGGGCAACTGTGACATTATGGCCTCCAACACCGTAACGGCCTCCTTTGTCGGGTTGAAAGACCTTGCTGTTCAGCGTATAGACCAGGATGCACCCAGCACTGTGCAGGTTGCTGTATTTCAGGTTGTTGACAGCCTGGGATACCATAAATTCAATTACATTGGAGATGGCAGGCTTACCCCGGGAATGAGCTTCACCATCGCCATGAATCGTGAACTCCCCGGTCAGCCAGCGGAAAATGTTGACACGATTGCCCAGCTTCAGGCCGGTGAACAGGTCATCATGAGAGTGGACCACCTGTACCTTATCACAGGACAGGAGGGTGAGTCCATCCGCGTTTGTTCCAGAATCGCCCGCCGTGGAGCAGCTCCTCAGGCTCCCGCTGCAGCTCCTCAGGCTCCCACCGCTTCGCCAGCCCCCATCCACATATCAGCCCCTGTGTCCCAGCCGGGAAATCAGGGTGTGAGCATGCAGATGAGTTCAAGAAGCTTCTCCATGTCGACTGATTCCAATGGTCAGATGCGCACCATTCAGACCAGCCGTGTATACGACCCCAACACCGGTGAGATTCGCACTCGTATGAAAATCAATGGTGTTGAAGTAGATCCTGTTACCAAGCAGCCCCTGGTTCAGCCGCTTGCGCAACCTGCGACTCAGGCAGCACCCCCTGCTGCTACGGAAGCACAGCCAGGTCAGCCTGAGCAACAACAGGCAGCACCCAGCGCTGCGCCGGCAGCCCAAGCTCCTGATTCTGGAGTACTGCCTCCTTCTGAGTGCTTCTAAAGTGACCACTCACAACGAAGAATCATACACACAGCGCCGCCTACAAAGCGGCGCTGTTTTCTATTGCGCTGAGAAGCAGCGCTGTGGTATACTCAGCGCACATGACAGAACCACCCTCAATACCATTTTTCAAGGAAGGCGTTTCTGCGGGCTTTCCTTCACCCGCAATCGGTGAGAACAACGGCTCACTCGACCTCAATGCCTTATGCGTAAAACACCCGGCTGCCACTTATTTTATCAGAGCCAGAGGAGAAAGCATGCTCGGGGCGGGCATCAGCGATGGGGATATACTCGTGGTAGACCGTAGTCTTTCTCCGGATAATGGCTCCATCATCATTGCTGCCATCAATGGTGAATTCACCGTAAAACGCTTAAAGCTGAATGGCAAAAAAGTTTTTCTGATGCCAGAAAACCCGACCTATTCCCCCATAGAAGTGAACGAGAAGTACAAGCCGGAATTCTTCGGAGTCGTCACTTATGTCATCAAACGCCTGGAAGCCTAAGTAAAACCCCGCTGGCAGATGGTACTGCAGCGGGGTTGGAAAATAACTCCAGGCAAAAAGGATTACTCCTCACCAAGGTCATCCGTGGCATCAAATTCCTCGGACTCCGTATCAAAATCGGCTTCCTCGTACTTCTTGAACTTCTTGACGCGCTGATTAGCCGGCAGCGGAGCCAGTACCATGGTTACCGTGTTACCGGCAAGCTTGGCAGGCTGGTCAACCTGCCCCATAGTCTTCATATCTTCAACCACCTTAGCCATAACATCAAGCCCCAATTCGCGGTGCGCGTTCTCACGATTACGGAAGCGAAGCTGGAAACGCACCTTGTGACCATGGTCAAGGAACTGCTCCGTGCGAGCCATCTTGACATTATAGTCATTGACGTCCGTGCCAACGCGAAGTTTCACTTCCTTCATCTTGGTCACCTTGGACTTATTATTCTTCTGCAGCTTAGCCTGCATATACTTGAACTTACCATAATCGATAAGACGGCATACAGGAGGATCTGCATTAGGAGCGACCTCTACAAGGTCAAGTCCGATTTCCTTAGCCTTGGCGAGGGCGTCTCGCGTAGCCATGACACCAAGCTGATCACCTTTAGCGGTGACAACTCGTACCTTCGGAGCACGAATCCGGTCATTGACACGAATCTGCGGTGTTTTGCTGGCGCCTTTATCGCGCTGCTGGCGATTGGCGTTATTATTGGGTTTCTGGGGGGCTGCCACTTGTGTGTGTATTTTGTTTTTTCCTGGGAATCAGTTGCAGCGGGGCAGCATACGGACCACCTCGTTCTGCAACGGAAAATTATTATTCCTGCTCCTTGGTTTCGGGTTGAAGCGCGGGGCTGATAAGACGCTGGCTGATTTCAGCTTCAAGGGAGGCAATGAACTCATCCACTCCCATGGTACCAACAACGTCCAACTCACGATGGCGCACGGAAACCTTGCCTTCTTCAGCTTCGCGCTGCCCTACGACGAGCATATACGGCACGCGGTCCAGACGAGCATTGCGAATCTTGGCGCCAATCTTATCGGGGGCGTCATCGAGCTTCACGCGAATGAACTTATTAGCGAGCTTGGCGCGCAGTTCTTCAGCAAATTCAGCAACCTTGTCAGAAATCGGAAGCACGCGGACCTGCTCCGGAGCCAGCCAAGTGGGGAACTTACCGGCAAAATGCTCAATGAGCAGACCGGTAAAGCGCTCCATGGAACCAAAGGGCGCACGGTGAATCATGACTGGGCGGTGCGGCTTGTTGTCAGCACCGGTGTACGTGAGGTCGAAACGCTCCGGCAGGTTGTAGTCAACCTGCACCGTACCCAACTGCCAGTCACGCCCAATCACGTCGCGGACGATGAAGTCAATCTTGGGGCCATAGAAAGCAGCTTCGTTCTCGGCTTCAATATAGTCGAATCCTTCCTCAGTAAGAACCTCACGGAGAGCCTGCTCGGAAAGCTTCCAGTTCTCGATGGAGCCCACGTACTTAGCATCCGTATAATCCTTATCGCGCAGGGACAAACGAACGCGGAAGTCATTCATCTGCAAAGTACCGAGAATATGCTTGACGATACCGATGCACTGCTGCACCTCTGCCTTGATCTGGTCAGGGCGGCAGAAGATGTGAGCATCATCCTGAGTGAAACCACGCACACGGGTCATACCACCCAGCTCACCACTCTGCTCCCAGCGATATACCGTACCGAACTCAGCCAGACGCACCGGCAAATCGCGGTAGGAATGCGGGTCATTGGCATAAATGCGAATATGGTGCGGGCAATTCATCGGCTTGAGCATGAAGCCGCTGATGGTGCGGGTATCAAGCGCATTGAAGAGATCTGCACAGGAGGCATTCTCATCGCGCAGACGCTTGAAGTCATCCGGGTCAGGAATGGGCGGGAACTGGCTTTCCTTATAGTGTTCCCAGTGACCGGAGGTCATATAGAGATCCAGCTTACCGATATTGGGAGTAAACACCTGGGAATACCCGATACGGTCAAGCTCCTCAGTAATGAAATCCTGAAGTTCGCGGCGGATGATAGCACCCTTCGGCTTCCAGAGGATGAGACCCTGCCCGACCATTTCATCAATGGTGAACAGCCCCATCTCACGACCAAGGCGACGGTGGTCGCGCTTCTTGGCCTCCTCCAGGCGTGCGAGATGCTCTTCCAGCTGGGTGCGATTCGGGAAACAGGTACCATAGATACGCTGCAGGCGGGGACCGCTGGCATCGCCCATGTAGTAGGCAGAAGCAACGCTCATTACCTTGAAGGCCTTGCAGTTACCCGTGCGGCCAACATGAGGACCGGCGCAAAGGTCCGTGAATTCACCATTGCGGTAAATGGAAATCTCTTCCCCTTCGGGAATGCGGTTCAGCAAATCCACTTTGAACTTGGAAGCTACACTGCGGGGACCACCTGCACCAAGCTCACCACTTTGAGCCATGGCCATAGCCTCGTCGCGTGTTACGGTAGTTCGTTCGAAAGTCTGGTTTTCCTTGACAATCTTCTTCATTTCCGCCTCAATCAGTTCAAACTCGGCGGTTGAGATATTGTGGTCAAGTTCAATGTCATAATAGAAGCCATTCTCAATGGCGGGGCCGGCGGCGAGCTGGGCCTGGGGCCAGATGCGGCAAATGGCAGCGGCAAGAACGTGCGCACAGGAGTGGCGCAAGCGTTCCAGATCACTAGCCTGGTTGCGTTCTTCTAAGGTCTTGCGTTCTTTCGGTTCAGACATATCTTACTAAGTGAGCCAATAATATCGCCCTTTTATGCCATTTTTTCAAGCTTAATCAATGGCAACAAGGCAAAAAATCTTATTTTTCTTAATTTTCTTTCTTTTTGCGGCGTTTTCTGAATCCGGGCAACCCACCATTAAGCGCACGCCGGTGGGTGCGTATGGAATTCAGTTTTACCTTAAGCCGGCGGAAGGGAGTGCTGAGAATATGCAGAACACCGGAAAGCGTGGCATAGCTATAAGGAGTCTGAACCCGGTCATAGATATCCGTCCGCGTTACTACACAGCCGATATCGGATTGACCATCGACATGCTCTACGAGGTCGGGCTGTATCGCATAGATTCTGACGCCGGGCAATGAGGCAATATAATCGCGGTAGAAGGAATCAATGGCCCGGTGAATTGAGAGCCATTCCCACACTGTATCCTCAGTCGGCATGATAGCCAGCAGGCGGTCATACATGCTTTCCGGAACAAGATAAGCGTAAGTAGAAATAACCCCTTCCACCTGCCAGAGCGCATGTTCCCCGGCTCTGCGAACGGTGCGACCATACGGCGTGGGGCGGCTGTATCCAAGATACAACATGTAATCACCACTCAGATTCTCCAGGGCATAATCAAGCAATTCCAAGGCATCTGGGTTATTACCCGCAACGGCATCATCCTCCATGACCAGCACATTGCGCCACCCCTCAGACTTTGCCCGTTCAATCGCCTTACGGTGAGACAACGCACAACCGGCAGTGCCGCCCCAGAACGGGGCTCGCTCCATTGTCCGTTCTGTAAACCACGGCGCCTGGCCATAGGTCGGGAGCGCGCGCCCATAGACAGCGCTCAAGCGGTGAATCTTCTCCGCAGGCAGGGTACCAGCGTTAGCAATCTTGAACTTTTTCATACGTTCAAGACTGGTATCGAGGTTGATTACAAGAATCCCATCAATATTGTCCCAAGCTTGGTGATTTGTAGCCATTTCAATCTATCAGTTAATTGACGCGCCCGTAGTCATCATTAAAACGCTCAATATCTTCCTCTGAAAGATAATCTCCGATCTGAACCTCAATCAAAGCAAGTGGCGCTGTTCCCTGATTGCTCAACCGGTGCAGACTCTTCTGGGGAATCATAATAGACTCACCAACGTTCAAATGCATTATGTTATTATCGCAGCGCACGGTTGCAACACCTTCCGTCACAATCCAGCGTTCGGTTCGATGCTGGTGGCGCTGAAGTGAAATGCGCCCACCGGGGTACACCAGAAGCTTCTTCACAACCACGTGCGACTGGAGATCAAGAACCTGCCACTCACCCCAGGGACGATGACCGGTCTCGCCTACCTTGTATGTAATTCGGGTCTCTTTCATTTGCCGAGATTTTGTCTGATGCTGGTCGTAGAACGCTCAGGCAGACCTGCATGAGGAATGCGGGAACTGGTCACATAGCGAATTCCCTTTGATTCTACAAATGCTTTCTTCTCATCGCTCGTACCATCAGCATTAACAAAGAATATATCCGGCTTCACTTCATCCAGCAGCGGAGCAAAGTCGAGAATCTTACCGGTGTCCGGCCCGATATATACCTTATGAACATATCGGATAGCTTCCAGCATATACTTACGTTCATTCTCAGTATACATGGTCTTTCTGTTCTTAAGAGCCATTACCGTAGCATCGGACCCGATAGACACGTACACGTCACCATAACTGGCAGCTTCCTCAAGGAAAGCAATGTGCCCGCTATGCAACACGTCAAAACAACCTGATACAAAAACCTTTGCCATAACAAAAATTATTTAATTACGCCACGTTTCTTCAAGCGCTCAAGGAAACGGGGTTCCCACGGCACTTGCTCATCCTTGCCAAAAGTACGGCAATACGGCTCGACCGGGTACAAATCCTCACAAGCATCGAGCGCAGCTTCACGAGCCGCCTCGTTTTCATAAAGATAGAGAGCATATCCCCCATGACCACCGCCGCAATACTTGTGCGCCAGCTGCCCACAGATTTCAGGAAGCGGCTGCATTCCCTCCTCCAGCTGAAGCTGGTAACTCATCTGCACCCCAACCGCCAGTACAGAGACATCCTGCTGCTGAACACCAAGTCTGGCAATGCGAGCAGCCTTGGCAATCCGCTCAAACGAACGCTCGTAACCAGCAAATCCGGGCGTATAATGTTTCACTCTGGTATCGTATACAGCCATGCAACCGCGCAGGAACTCACCCGTATTCTTGAAATCAAGAACCGGCTTGCTTCCAGACTTCCAAACACAAGCACCTGTTTCTGCAATGACTGCGGGGTCCTGCCAGCCAACGCCGAGCCCTAATTCAGAAGCAACAGGGTCCCAGCCATTCAGCACACTCCAGCCACCGCTGCCCCCAAGACCAGCGCCCTGGCGGTACAACCATTCCTTGAGTGAAACAGTGGGAGAAATCGAACAGTTAACAATGTATTCACCAGGTAAGGCATTGGCCGGAACATCCAGCCAACCACCTGCAAAATCCACGCGGAGCGGAGCATGCGCAGGAGCCTTGGTGCGGGAAAGCACCTGTGTGGAGGTCACCTGTTCGCCAGCGGGCAAATTCTTTTCAAGCACTACAAACTCAACCCCTTGTTCTTCACAAAAACGGCGCTTTTCCTCCATGTACTGGTCATCCGTTGTCACTGCCAGCACCTGGGGAGCTGCCTCAATAAAAGCAGATTTGAAGGACAAGGCAATATCTTCATTCGTTGATAAGATAACCTCATCAACGCACTTCAAGGAACTGATAACAGCTGTCTTATCGGCATCATCAAGAACAGACTTCTTATCATATAACTTCCAGAGCAAATCAGCAGACGGATATGATACAATCAAATAATCGCCTAATGCCCGGGCGTCCTCAAAAAAACGGATATGTCCAGCATGCAGGACATTAAAAGCACCAGAAACAAAAACCTTCCTCATATTCAATTAACAATTAAAAGCCGAGGGGCTGACCCGTTGAAACTCCTTGCTGATTCTTGACATAATTCTGCAGATACCGTTGCAACACAGGCAGCAACACAGGAGCAAGCAACTGCAAGGCAATCTGGGCAAGCATATTCCCAGACCATGATTTTGCGGCTGCCTTCTCTGCCAATTTCTGCTTTTTACGCAACCCCACCACGGTTCCGAAAACGGACGCAGCCATTCCGGCTGCAGCGCCAATACGTTTCAACGTTGTGGGAGACACAGGAAGAGCCCGCACACAAGCCTGGGCATGGGACTTAGTAGACGCCACAGCATCCAACACAGCAACGCGGCTCCCGGCCACGCGCATCAGGGCTTGCTGTTTTCCTTGCAAAGTAACTTGAGACATTGCCAATCGTTTTCGAGTTCCTGAACAGTGGCAGGGGCAAGCTTCTTCCCCCCCATGCGGATAGCTCCGCGCAACAAAAGAACTGCCACCAGCACATTCAACAGGCAGACAATTCCAAGAGACCAGGCTAAGCCCAGCCAGATATGAAGCAACACTGCCAGAAGCGCACAGAACACAAAGTACGCTCCAAGCAGCATCACGATAGCCAACACAACGAGAATGAGCCGCTGCGCCTGATGGGCAGCATACTCTTTCAGCTCAGCAGAAAGCAAAGCCCCCAGCGCGCTAGAATGCTCTACCGTGCGCTGAGCAACGCCACGAACCTGCTGTAACACCGCAGCAGCCTCGTCTCGCAGAGCAGAAATCTGCTCTTTCCCTCTAAAGAGCGAAAACATGGTTGACCCTCATCAGAAATCCATTAGCGGCGGGAGCCAAGAATCAGCCCCACAAGCACACCAACGCCCAGAGCGCCAAGAATGCTGCCGGTCGGATTCTCCTTGACATAAGCTTCACCAGCCTTGTGATATTCCTTTGCAGCAGAGCAGGTCTTATCCCAACCCTCATTCACCTGCTCACGGGCCTTATCCCAGCCCTCATTCATCTGAACACGGGCCTTGTCCCAGCTTTCATTAATCTGAGCGCGAGCCTGTCCGGCATATTCACGGACATGATCCATCTGCTCAGCGGCGGCGCGGCGAATCTTCTCGTACTGCTCGCTGGCATACTGACGAGCAGCATTCAGACGATCACAAGCATCTGTCGTGGGAGCAGGAGCGGGTGTTACCGGAGTCTCGTTCTTTACGTCGTTTTCCATAATTCGAAGAATGTTTGTTAGTGTCCTATGGAGAGTTCGCATCGTTGCACTCTCTTCTGATGTGTCATTATAAGCACATTTAAAACCAAAAAGCAAGCTATCTTAATAAAAATGACGAATTTAATATTTGGAAAGCAATCACGGAGCAAGGATACACTCCCGCATGAACAAACAAAGAGACCACATGCCAATTTTGAAGCTTGCCATACGGGTTCACTGTATGGTAGCATGTCGACATGTTCCGTGTATTCCGACTTCTGTCTTTGGTGTCAGCCCTGGTGCTGGCAGTAGCCGGCATGCAGGCTGATGCTATAACCATGGCCAAGAAAACCCCGGACGGCAAGTGGGCATTTGTTCCGCTGGCTGATGGTTTTGATTTCCCGGTGGGAAAGCCGGATGGCAAAGGCTATTATAAATCCCGAGGTCTGAGACTCGCAACACCCCGGCACCTGGGTGAGGACTGGAATGGCATCGGCGGTGGCAACTCGGATTTGGGCGACCCCGTGTACTCCATTGGTATGGGGTTGGTTACATACGCAGCAGACGCCCGGGGACGCTGGGGTAAGGTTGTCATTGTGCGCCACGCATTCCGCGAACCGAAGAGCGGAAAAGTACTCTGCTGCCAGTCCCTGTACTCCCACCTCGACCGCATCGATGTCCAGCTCGGTCAGCTGGTTGGGCGCGGCGCACAGGTGGGAACCATCGGTACCAATAATGGAATGTTCACCGCCCACCTGCACGCGGAGCTGCACTTCAATGTGCTGGTGAACTGCGGTCACCAGGGGATTCCGAAAAACGCCGCCAATTACGGCAACCTGACAGAATTCATCAAGCATTACCGCAGACTTCCGGAAGAGCGCAAGTTT
Source organism: Akkermansia sp. (assembly GCA_045645565.1). Lineage (GTDB taxonomy): Bacteria > Verrucomicrobiota > Verrucomicrobiia > Verrucomicrobiales > Akkermansiaceae > Akkermansia. The sequence goes on from JAZRJB010000030.1 coordinate 18,540, forward strand.
GTCAAGCTTCCCATCGGGTGCTTCCTTCCGTACAAGAACACAAGCGGTTTGTAATGAAAATCTGTCTATTCGGCGGCTCATTTGACCCGGTTCACGAGGGGCATCTGTCCATTGCGGCAGCAGCACAGCAATCCTGCGCGCTGGATGAGGTCGTATTCCTTCCGGCGGCGCAATCCCCATTCAAACAGGGGCAGAACTGTTTTTTTTCAGACGACCAGCGCGTAGAATTATTAAACCTGGCCACAGCAGGCATTCCCTGGGCGCGAGTCAGCAAGGTTGATTTAGAACTCCCCCCGCCCAGCTGGAGCTGGAGATTAGCCGAACTTTGGCATCATAACTCACCTGACGCTGAGCTACACTGGCTCATGGGCACAGACCAATGGGAACAGCTGCACCGCTGGGCCAGGTTCGATTACCTCTGCGAACTCCTCCACTTCATTGTCTACCATAGAGACACGCCACCCCAGCCGCGGCCGGGAGTGCGCAGCAGCTTCATTTGCACCGGTCTGCACCCGGCGTCATCCTCTGCGATTCGGCAAGCCTTGCAGCACAAGGCCCCCCTGCCCTCAGATTGGCTTAACCCGGCAGTAGAGCAACGCATCAAAGAACTGATATCATGAGCAATCCCTTTAAAACATTAGAAGATTTGACGGAAGAAGAATACCAAGCCTTCATAGCAAAGCAGGATGAGCTGTCTGCTCTGAAACTCAGCCCGGAGGAATGGGACAAGATGCTGTTCGACAATGCCTGCAAACTCGTTCAGGAACATGACCTGATTACCGCAGACGTGTTGCAGCTCAACCTTTACACCGGTTACGCCACTGCCACCCGCCTCATTGGCGAATTGGAAAGCGCCGGTCTCATCGCCCGCGTGCCGGGCTCTCTCCGTCTGTACGCCCCGGTACGCTGACGCTGCCACTCATCCAACCCTCCCCACCCCACATTACTGTGACGCAGTTGCCCTTGGCTATTTGATTCCGCCCTGTCAGCGGTTCATTGGGGATTTTCACCCCAGTTGCGTGTCATGCCTGACGTACCATCAACAAAAAGGAGCGGTGACCACGGCCAC
>JAZRJB010000031.1:0-6401 GCA_045645565.1 Akkermansia sp.
GATATTCTCCCCCTTCACCCCGGTGGCGAGCAGCTCAGCTATCAGCTGACGCATCACCGTGGTCTTGCCCACACGCCGGGCGCCGCTCAGCACCACAAAACGCCTCAGGTCGCGGCTCTGCAGCTGCTCCAGAGTCTCATAATAGGCCTGTCGCCGCACCCCCGGCAGCTCCTCCGCCTCCACACCACTCTGCCACCACGGGTTATATTCCTGCAGCAGGCGCTCGATTTCTTCTGTTTCAAAAATTCCCATTCTATTCCTCCTGCTCAGCATTATACTCCCTGATTATCAGTATGTCAAGTCGTCATTAAAGTATACTTTCATGTTATTCGTCATTTTCTTAAAGTATACTTCTATATTCACATAAACACCTGCTATTCTATTACTTAAATCATCATTAAAGTATACTTTAATGTACTTTATACCTTACCTGGTACTTTAGTCTTGCATATTTCGCTGAAATTCGTACACTGGGCGGCCCATGAGCCGCGCTGTCAGACAAGCCTTCATCGACACCATACCCGTTTTGACCGGGTATCTGGCTCTGGGCTTCGGTTTCGGGATTATGCTGCAGGCAGCCGGCTTCCCGGTATGGCTGGCGCCGGTGATGAGCATCACCATGTACGCCGGAGCCATGCAGTATGTGGCCGTGGGACTGCTGAGCAGCGGGGCATCGTTGCTGACCGTGGGGCTCACCACCGTTCTGGTGAATGCCCGGCACTTGTTCTACGGCATTTCCCTGCTGGATAAGTTCAAAGGCACCGGTAAGCGCACGCCCTACCTGATATTTGCGCTCACCGATGAGACCTACTCCCTGCTGTGCCGGGATAACCCGGAGATACCGGCAGAGGAGAAAAAGACATACTATTTCTGCATCTGCTTCTTCGACCACTGCTACTGGATAACCGGCTGCACCCTGGGCGCAGTGACAGGTTCCCTGGTAGCCTTCAACAGCCAGGGTATTGATTTCGTGCTCACCGCGCTCTTCATCACCATTTTCATTGAGCAGTGGCAAAGCATGCAGAAGCATTACCCGGCCCTCATGGGCGCCGCAGTCACCGGGGCATGCCTGGTGCTGTTCGGCAAGGAAAACTTCATGATTCCTGCCATGTTCGCGATTCTGCTGCTGCTCTGCATCCACAAGGAGGAGGTGAACCATGGTTAACGCCCACTCATTCTACGCCATCGCCGTCATGGCGATTATCACGGCGCTACTCCGCTTCCTGCCCTTCCTCATTTTCAAGGGCAAGGCCTCCACCCCGGCAATCGTGGAAAAACTCGGGCGGCTGCTGCCCAGCGCCGTCATTGCCATGCTGGTGGTCTATTGCATGAAGGATATGCACTTCTCCGGCATGGTCGGCTATCTGCCCGCCATCATAGCCAGCCTGCTGACCGGCGGGCTCCATATCTGGAAGCGCAACACCCTGCTGAGCGTCATCAGCGGCACCGTGTGTTACATGCTACTGGTTCAGTTTGTGTTCTAAGCAAATACTATTGACAAAAAGTCAGTGCATAAGTAGAATAGCCGCCGCGCCCCATGATTGAAATTCCCCCACACGCCCTTACCGTTGTAGAACGACTGGAACGCTACGGCTACGAAGCCTATGTGGTGGGCGGCTGCGTGCGCGATTCCCTACTGGGCCGCAACCCGAAGGACTGGGACGTATGCACCAACGCCCTGCCAGAGGAGGTGCTGCGCGTCTTCAAGCGCTTCCATGTCATCAAAACCGGGCTTCAACACGGCACGGTAACCGTTATGGTAAGCCACGAGCCCGTGGAGGTCACCACCTTCCGAATCGATGGCAACTACACCGATAACCGCCACCCTGACAGCGTGAACTTTGTCAGCCATGTGGAGGAAGACCTTGCACGCCGGGATTTCACCATCAACGCCATGGCCTACAACCCCACACGCGGGCTGGTGGGTGCCTTCGGCGGGCAGGAAGACCTCCAGGCCGGCATCATCCGCTGCGTCGGCGAACCGGATGCCCGCTTCAATGAGGACGGTCTGCGCATCCTCCGCGCCCTGCGCTTTGCTGCGCGTTACAACTTCGGCATCGAGACCGAAACCGCCTTTTCCATTCACCGCAACCGCCACCTGCTGGAAAACGTCAGCGTTGAACGCATCTTCACTGAGCTGAAAGGCATTCTCATGGGAGAAGGCGTGCTGGGCATGCTGCAAGCCTTCCCGGATGTCTTCAGCATCATCATCCCGGAACTGGCCCCCACCGTGGGGTTCGACCAGCGCAACCCGCACCACTGTCACGATGTGTGGACCCACACCGCCCACGCCGTGCAGGCCGCCCCTGCCCATGAAGAGCTGCGCCTAGTCCTGCTGCTGCACGATATTGCCAAACCCGCCACCTTCACCCTGGGTGAGGATGGCAAGGGGCATTTCTATGACCACGGCACCAGGGGCGCTGAAATGGCACGCAGTATTCTGCTGCACCTGAAGAGCGACACCGCCACCCTTCAGACCGTTGTCACCCTGGTGCAGGAACACGACTCCATGCTGCCCACCACCGCCCCCGGCATGCGGCGCCTCATCGGCCGCCTGGGGCAAGAAATCATCCTCCTCCTGCTGGAAATGAAACAGGCTGACATGGCGGCCCAGTCAACCCACGAACGCCCGCTGAAACAAGCCGCCTTGCGGGATGCGCGCCTCCTGCTGGAGGACGTCCTCAGCGAAGCTCCTGCCTTCACCGTCAGTGACCTGAAAATCAACGGCCGCGACCTCATCAGCATGGGTGCAAAACCCGGCCCCGCCATGGGGAATATCCTCAAAACACTGCTGGTCGAAGTGCAGGACGAAATCCTGCCCGCCACGCGGGAAGCCCAGCTGGCCCGCGCTCAAGAACTTCTTTAATCCCAAACCCGAATAAAATAAAATGAATAACTGTCATCATTGCAAAAGCAACAAATCCCCCCGTTCCCGTTTCGTCGCATTCCTGCTCAGCCTGCTGATTTGCTGCGGCATCGGCGGCGTACACCGCATCTACGCCGGTAAGGCCATCTCCGGCATCATCCAGTTCTGCACAGGCGGCGGCTTCCTCATCTGGCAGATTATTGATATTATCAGAATTATCTTCGGATGCTTTGATGATAAGGAGGGTAAGTTGATTTAAGTCCTCGCGCAGCGAGGATATCGTCTTGCCTCTGGCAAGATATCGTCCGGCCCCGCCGGATATCGTCCCGGTTCCGCAGGAACCGGGATTTCGTTTTCCCTGAGAAGAGAAATTAATTCAACAGGTGAGAGTTGGGAAATAACTTGCAGCCATACAAAGACCATGCTACTATGTCAGCATCATGAAAGTGCATCCTCTTGCTGAACAAAGCCTGGATTTTGCAGTTGAGATAGTTCGGCTCTGCGACAACATAGAGCGCCATGCCGTATTGAAAAACCAGCTTATACGCTCAGCAACCAGCATAGGAGCAAACATTCACGAAGGCGTTTATGCTGCCAGCGGTGCTGATTTTATTGCTAAGTACCAGCTATCTCTCAAGGAATGCCATGAAACGGAATACTGGATGCAGATACTCATGCGGGCTGGTATTGTACCTGCCGACATCATTGCTCCTTTGCTGCATCGCTGCGGTAGCATCAGATCCATGCTGATAGCATCTATCAAAACGGCGAAGAAGGTGTGATTTTTCCCAATTAGTGCCGGTTGTTGTGAAGTGGAGCTCCTCAGGGAAAACGAAATCCCGGTTCCGCAGGAACCGGGACGATATCCGGCGGGGCCGGACGATATCTTGCCTCTGGCAAGACGATATCCTCGCGCAGCGAGGACTTAGACACACATAGACCCGCGCAGCTCCACCACCTGCTCTGCCTTACCCAGAGCCACCCCCAACGCAAACCCAAATTCCAGAGCCGCGCCAGGGCCACGCCCCGTCACCAGCAGCCCGTCCGTCACTGCCGGCTCTGCCACTACCTCTGCCGCAGATTTCAGCTCACCCTCCACGCCGGGGTAACACGTCACCCGGCGCCCGCTCAGCGCACCGGCAGCCTCCAGCGCAATAGGCGCCGCGCAAATGGCCGCCACCAGCTTCTCTTCGCCCTGCATGGCACGCACCAGACTCAACACCCCGGGGGTATCCCTCAGCAGCCATGACGCAGGACCACCAGGCAGCACAATCCCGCAGTAATCCGCCGGGTCCACATCCACCATCAGCATATCAGCGCGCATCACCATACCATGCGCACCCTCCACATTGCGCCCCTGCACACCAGCCAGCACCACCGGAATCTCCAGCCGGCGCAGTATATCCACCGGTGCAGTCAGTTCTATTTCCTCAAATCCAGGAGCCATCAACACTAATACAGGTTTCATACTCGCATCATACCCGCCTCACCCCCGCTTTGTCAAGCAGGAACAGCGCATCCCCCGCCACCTCCACACGTGCCCCAAAGTTTGAGAAAGCTGCCCGATAAATTGGACTTTGCCGGGCTGAAAGCCCGGGGAATTCTGAGCCCTCGGAGAGGGCGACACAATAATAGCCCTGGGTGGAGCTGCGTCAGCAGCGGAACCCAGGGTAAAATGAAGAACATATCAGAACCCCGGAGCGCAGCGGAGTGGGTGGCAGAACCTAAGGCTTAGTGTTTTAGCAGCGCTTCCCTGCCACCCCTCCACGTTGGTCGGGGTTCCGGTTATGTTTTATTCTAAACCCAGCGTTCCGCCGCGTTGCGGCTCCACGCTGGGCTATGATTCTGCCGCCCTGCGGGCTCAAATTTCCGCTCACTGTCGGAACGGCAAAGTCCAATCTATCGAGATGAGGGGGGCTTCTTCGAAAATGTCATTGATGTTTCTATTGCTTACAAAATCCTTGGGACACATGTGCGCCACCTCACCCCACCCGCACCAGCCTCATGCCCCAACCGGGCATACCCGCATGTACAAAATCTTGCTTTCATTTCACCACGACACAATATATAGTACCGTTAGAAAAAAAGTTATAGAAAATCTTGCGAATTTGCGAAATTATTCTTGCCAGATGCAAGCAGAGCAGGTAAAATATGCCCAACAAAAGGAGATTCCCGAATGAAATTCTCACTCGCAAAACAAGTTCTGCTTGACGGTATCAACAAAGTGGCCGGCGTGGTATCCACCCGCCCCAGCATGCCCATTCTTTCCAACGTGCTGCTGGATGCCTCTGATGGCGAGCTGAAACTCACCACCACCAGCATGGAACTGACCATCCTCACCAAAGTTCCCTGCATTGTTGAAAAACCGGGTGCCATCACCCTGCCCGCCAAGAAGCTGCAGAGCATCATTCGCGAACTCCGGGATGGTGAAGTGAGCATCGACGTGAACGGAACCGTTGCCACCATCCAGTGCAACCGAGCCCAGTTCAAGCTCAACGGCCTGCCCGCCAACGAATTCCCCGGTCTGCCGGTATTCAAGGAAGCCCGTGAGTTCAAAGTGCAGCAGGGCGTCCTCAACAGGGGTTTCTCCTTCACTGAATTCGCCATCTCCAACGACGGCACGCGCTACGTTCTCAACGGTATCTACACCTGCTTCCAGGACGGCAAGATCACCCTCGTTGCAACAGATGGCCGCCGCCTGGCACTCTTTGAAAGTGAGCTTGAATTCCCGGAATCCCAGAGCGTCTGCATCGACATCCCCAGCCGCGCCGTAGCAGAGGCTCACCGCCTCCTTGGCGACAATGGCGACGTCATGGTCCGCATCACCAGCAACCAAGCTTCCTTCGACTTCGGTGATACCCTGCTCATCACCAAGCTCATCGACGGCAACTACCCGAACTACCGCCAGGTTATCCCCAGCCGTTACAACGAACGCGTTGTCATCCCCGCCGCTGAGCTGCAGAGCGCCGTCCGCCGCGTCTCCCTCCTTTCCTCTGAGAAGACCAACACCGTCAGCTTCCGCTTCACCCCCGGCGTCATGTCCGTTCAGTCCAGCGCCAACATGGGCGAGGCCAATGAAGAAGTACCCATCGACTACAACGGTCGGGAAATCTCCATCTCCTTCAACGCAGACTACGTCCTCGCCCCCCTCAAATCCGTCGGCGACCAGGACGTCAGCATCGACCTCATCGATACCTCAAGCCCCGGCGTCATGCGCGTAGCAGATGAGTTCCTCTACGTTCTCATGCCCATCCGCGTGTAAGGGCAACATACCATTTTTTTCAAGGTGATACAGCTGAGAGGTGGCCGACGAAAGTCCGTCACCTCTCTTTTTGCTGGTGATTTGTGAGGGCTGTGGTCGACTTCGGCAGCTAATTGCTGCCGAAGCAGCCGGAAATCGTGTAGGGGGCTTTCGCCCCCTCACACACCACCGTACGTGCCATTTATGGCATACGGCGGTTTCACGGCGTGTGATTGGTCCCGGAACTAATGTTCCTGCCGCAACTCTTTATCTCTCCTCGCCAGACACCCTGTC
>JAZRJB010000032.1:0-56683 GCA_045645565.1 Akkermansia sp.
GAGGCAGAACCAAGACACCTTATACCAGATGGAGTTCGACTTCGATACTCCATCCGGGGAGGTGCGCCCACATGGAGGCGGTGAGGGTGCGACCCCCACAGCTGCGCCATCGCGGGAGCAACAAGCGTTCGCGGCGTGGAAGGAGGAACTGAACTGGGAGGAGCGCATACTTGAGAATATAGCACACCGCTACAATCTTGAGCATGCATGCCAGAGAGTGAAAAGCAACAAGGGAGCCCCGGGAATAGATGGCATGACCGTGGAAGAACTGGAGCGATGGCTGAACACCCACATGGCAGAACTGAGAGAGCAACTGCTCAACGGCAGCTACCGCCCACAGGAGGTAAAGGGAGTGAGCATCCCCAAACCAAACGGGGGGCGGCGGCAACTGGGCATACCAACGGCGATAGACCGACTGGTGCAACAAGCCTTTGTGCAAGCGCTCACCCCCATACTCGACCCGCAGATGAGCGAATCGAGTTATGGATTCCGACCGAATCGAGGTGCCCACCAAGCACTTAAGGCAGGCTCCGCGTACGTGGAGCAAGGCTACACCGTAGCCGTAGACCTTGACTTGGAAAAGTTCTTCGATAAAGTCAACCACGACATCCTGATGTCGAGACTGGCACAGCGCATCAAAGACAAGCGAGTGCTCTACTACATTCGCCAAATGCTCAAAGCGGGAATGATGGACAACGAAGGCATCAAGCAAAAACGAGAGCAAGGCACACCGCAAGGCGGCCCGCTCTCACCTCTGCTTGCTAACGTACTGCTGGACGACCTTGACAGTGAATTGGAGAATCGAGGACTGCATTTCTGCCGCTACGCAGACGACTGTATCATATTCGTTAGAACAATAGAAGCAGGAGAACGCGTGCTGGCAAGTATCAGCCGCTACATCGAAGATGAATTGAAACTCAAGGTAAACCGACAGAAGAGCAAGGTGGACAAAGTGTTGAACTGCATCTACCTCGGCTACATCATAGGAGTAGGAGGGCAGCTACGGATAGCACCGGCAAGCGTGAAGAAGCTGAAATCGAAAGTACGATTGATAACTCGCCGAAATCGACCGACGCCTTTACGCGAAGTAATCGCGGAACTTATCCCCGTGATAAGGGGGTGGACGAATTACTTCAAGCTGGCAGCAATCAACAGGCTATGTCAGGAACTCGATGAATGGACGCGCCGAAGGCTACGGTGTCTGCGCCTCAAACAATGCAAACACCCGAAAGGCATCCGCCGCTTCCTCGAAAGTATAGGAGTGAAGCGGAAAATGTGCGAGAGTATCGGGTCAATGGGGCGCCGATGGTGGTGGATATCATGCTCACAACTTGCTCATATCTGCATGGATAACGCATGGCTGCGGGCAGAGGGATATATCTCGTTTTATCAACTCCTCAAACGCTGATTGGAAACCGCCGTATGCCATAAATGGCACGTACGGTGGTGTGTGAGGGGGCGAAAGCCCCCTACACGATCTGCAATCATACGCTCATTTCCACGGAAGCTCACCATTCCAAGGCAAATTTCTCCAATGAGCTTCATAATTGTTAAAAAAGAGTATTTATCCGCTGCGCAAAGTCCAAATTTCTTGACTTCACAAGGGAAATACGATATACATGATAGTGTACAGCGTAACGCATAGGCTACACCTCAGCCTCAGCAGCGGTAATTAAAGAGGCTCAGGGCCTCAGGGAGTCTTATGCACGCAGTAACAATCGAAAATACAGCTAACATCTATGCAACACATATACACAGAACTCCTGGAACGCCGGTGTAACCTTGCCGTTGTAGGTCTGGGCTACGTAGGCATGCCCATTGCCGTTGCCTTCAGCAAGAAGGTGAACGTCATCGGTTTTGATAACAACAGTGCCAAGATTGACACCTACCTGAAAGGCATTGACCCCACCAATGAAGTTGGTAACGATGTCATCAAGAATTGCGGAGTTCAGTTCACGGCAGACGCCGCCCAGCTGAAACAGGCAAGCTTTGTGATTGTAGCCGTACCCACGCCCATCAACATGGATAAGACGCCGGACCTTTCCCCCGTGGAAGGCGCCAGCCGCATTGTTGGTCAGAACCTCAAGCCGGGAGCCATCGTGGTATTCGAATCCACCGTGTACCCGGGCGTAACAGAAGACGTGTGCGTACCGATTCTGGAAAAGGAATCCGGTCTGAAGTGCGGCAAGGATTTCTACGTAGGCTACTCACCGGAACGTATCAACCCGGGCGACAAGGTACACCGTCTGGAAAACATTCACAAGATTGTCTCCGGCATGAATGATGAAGTGTGCGATGTCATTGCCAACGTATATGACATCGTCATCGAAGTCGGCACCTTCAAGGTTTCCACCATCAAGACCGCAGAAGCCATCAAGGTTGTGGAAAACAGCCAGCGAGACGTGAATATCGCCTTCATGAATGAACTGGCCATGGTCTTTGACCGCATGGGCATTGACACCAACGAAGTCGTGGCTGGCATGAACACGAAGTGGAACGCCCTGGGCTTCCGCCCCGGTCTCGTGGGTGGTCACTGCATCGGCGTAGACCCCTACTACTTCACCTACGAAGCAGCAAAGCTTGGCTACCACAGCCAGATCATCCTTTCCGGTCGTAAGATTAACGACGGCATGGGTGAATTCGTGGCCGATGCCACCCTCAAGCAGCTCATTCTTGCAGGCAAGGCCCCGGTGAAAGCCAAAGTGGTTGTACTCGGTCTCACCTTCAAGGAAAACTGCCCGGATATCCGCAATACCAAGGTCATTGACATTCTGGAGCGCTTCCGCGAATTCGGCATCATTCCTGAAGTTGTCGACCCCCAGGCCGACAAGGATGAGGTCAAGCGCATTTACGGCATCGAACTCAAGGAACTCTCCGAGATTAATGATGCAGATTGCGTCATTGCCGCCGTTTCCCACCGTGAATTCCTTAAACTTACCACGGATGACATCTGCGCCCTCTTTGCACCGGGAGATGTACAGAACCACATCGTCATCGATGTGAAGAGCATCCTTGATAAGAAAGAAATCAAAGCTCGCGGTCTGCGTTACTGGTCACTGTAACTCCGGCCTTCAAGGAAGCCCCCTTGCCCGCCTCTGAGCGCAAGGGGGCATTTCTTCATTCTATCTTTCATTCTTCCCCATCCTCCAGCATGACACCAGCCGCACCCAAGGTTTCCATCATCACGCCTGTATACCGTTCTCTGGAGCATATCCAGGACACCATCAACTGCCTGCAGAACCAGACACTGCAGGAACTGGAGTTCATCTTCATCGATGATAAAGGTGAAGATGGCACATTTGATATTGTCAGGAAAGCAGCTGAAACTGATTCACGAATCGTCTGTCTGGAAAATGAGGTGAACAGTGGTCCCGGTGTTGCACGCAACAAGGGTATTGAAGCTGCTCGCGGTGAATTCATCGCCTTTGTCGATGCAGATGATATTCTTTCCAAGGATTTTTACGAAAAGCTGTACAACAAGGCTAAGGAAACCAACGCGCTCGCGGTGAAGGGCAGCCTCAGCCTGGTCCTGGAAAACGGCACAGAGGAGAAATCAAACCTGAATCAGCGCATCAGGAACCAGCTCAAGGGCAAGCCCGCCTCCATGCTGAGCCTGTGGACTTATGAACACACAGCCGGCATCTATTCACGCACCTTTATCCTGGAATGCGGCGCCCGCAACTGCGAAACCGCCCGCCGCGACCAGGACACCTGCTTCCAGATGATGGCCATGCTCGCTCTTTCTCCCGACCGCTTTGCATTGGAAGACAGCGTCTACTACTACTACGTGCAGCACGGCGCATCTCTGGTACACAGACCTCGCAATGCGTGGTTCCTTGAGCAAATGAGACTGAGTGGCAAATTCAAGGTCGATTTCCTGATGAAAAACCTTGATAAGAAAGATGCTGCTCCCTATCTGCGCATGATTATTAGCCTGCGGCTCAGAATCCTCCTGGAAGCAGAACTCGACAGCAGCGTAACGCAACAGGATATCGACACCTACGTCAACTACTTTGCTGACACGCTCAAACAGTGGAGAAGCAGCAGCCCCGAAACCTATCTGGAAGAACCGCTGGCACAGGCGCTGCGGCAGATGAATTATAACGCGCAGGTCTTCCATGCCACTGGTAAATGGTATCTCCAATATCTTGAAACGCAGAAGAAATTGAACGAACTGCAATGGAAAATAGATCAGCTTCTGCCATATTCACAAGCAATGCTCCGCCGTAAGCTTTTACTCCTGCGCATTAAGCGCCTCTTCGCCTTTGGCAAGCGCAAGCAGAAATATAAGCAAGCCATCACAGATTGCAAAACCCATCTGGGTACTTTCTCCTGATTCATTCTCCTGAACCACCATGAACCATTCTGCCCCTAAAGTTTCCGTCATCGTTCCGGTCTATCGCTCCCTGGAGCATATTCAGGAAACCATCACCTGCCTGCAGAACCAGTCTCTGCGGGAGCTGGAACTCATCTTTGTTGACGACAAGGGCAATGACGGCACTTTCGATATCGTCAAGGCTGCCGCAGCTGCTGATCCGCGCATCGTCTGCCTGGAAAATGAGGTGAACAGTGGTCCCGGTGTTGCACGCAACAAGGGTATTGAAGCTGCTCGCGGTGAGTTCATCGCCTTTGTCGATGCAGATGACAAGATCACCCCGGACTTTTATGAAAAGCTCTACAAGAAAGCCTGCGAGACCGGGGCGCTCGCAGTCAAGGCTGTCCGGTTCAATGTCGAGCCGGATGGTAAACAAATCAAGAATACGCTCACAGAACGTATTCAGGCAGAATTAGGGAATGGGCATGAATCCATGCTGAATCTGTGGACCTATGAGCACACAGCCGGTATTTACTCCCGCGATTTAGTCATGAAGACAGGCGCTCGCAACTGCGATACCGCACGTTACGATGAAGACACCTGTTTTCTTATGATGCTCATGCTCCATATCAAGCCGTCCCAGATTGCCGTGGAGGAGGATGCTAAATACTACTACATCCAGCATGAAGCATCCTTGATTCACAAGCCGAGGGATGCCCGTTATCTCGAACAAGTGCGGCTCTCTGCCCAGTTCAAGATTGACTTTATGATGAAACAGCTGCAGACCCACGAGCATGCCCTGTATCTCGCAGACGTCATCGATTCCCGCATCGGCTGGATTCTCAACTCCATCAATCTCAGTGAAGTGGAGGAGTCTCACATCATTCAATATATCGCCTATTTTGCTAACTGTGTCAGCAAGTGGTACGCTTCCGGACTGCCTTATTTTGAACGAGAGTCCATTCAGATTCTACGCGCCCTGCATTTCAACCCGGTTGCCTTCCATTCCATGCGCCGGGTGTATCGCCAGTTCCTCATTGCCCTGACTGTACCGGAAATCAGGAAAAAACTGCGCAAACTCAAATTCCGGAAACTCTTTGCCTTCGGCAAGAAAAAGACCAAGTACAAAAATCAAATTCACCACTACCGCCTTCTCCTTCGCGAATACAATACCTTCCTCTGCAATGCAGAAGAAATCCTTCGTCACCGCTGATCAGTCTTTATGAACAAGAAAAACTCCTTTATCCCTCATCTCGAAGGGATTCGAGGCATAGCCATTCTTCTGGTCTTATTCTTTCATCTGGGAATTACCGCAGAAGCCTCCCCCATTGCCCTGCCCGGCGGTTATCTGGGGGTGGAGATTTTTCTAGTTCTCTCAGGTTTTCTGCTGGCGTTAGGGCTGAGCCGGAAACAGGAGTCATTTCTTGACTTTGCCCGCAAAAAACTGCTGCGCATCATGTGGCCGATCTGCGTTACTGTGTTGCTCACACTGCTGGTGTGCCTGTTTTGTATGGATTTTGCAGATTTAACCATTGCAGGCAGAAACGCCCTCTGGTCAACCTTTGCCAGCAACAACATCCAGCTGTCTGAAAGCGGCGCTGAGTATTTCGCCGATGATTCCACCTGGAACCCATTGCTCCACACATGGTACATCGCCATCACGGTGCAAATCTACCTGCTATTCTATATCGGATATCGCCTCATCCGCAAGTGGAACAAGGGGATCCGATATACCATTCTGCTTCTCATCGCCTTATTCTCGTTCTTTTACGGGCAATGCCACGAATGGCGCATGGAGCTGATACAGGCGCTTGGTCTCCCAGTCTGGATGGGGAACCAGGGCAGCATGTATTACAGCACGATTGCCCGACTCTGGGAACCCCTGGCAGGTGCCGCCGTCCTCTTCATGCCGGTTTCTGACCGGAAATGGCTGAATTCCCTTTTGAGCGCAGTAGCCATAGCCGCCATTGCAGTCTGCGTGTGGTTACAACCGGCACAAGCCATGCTCTTTGTTGCGATTGCGTCCATGATTCTCATTCGTTACGGCGGAGAAAATGGCATCACTTACCTTTTCAACAATAAACTGATACGCAGCATCGGCGCCATCTCATTCTCCATCTACCTGGTACACATGCCAATTATTGTGTGCCATAAATGCATCTCCTTCATGCCCATCGGCTATGCTGCCGCAGTTATCATCCTGCTTGGGAGTCTGGCAGCGGGATGGCTGTTCTGGCTACTGGTGGAAAAGCGGCGTGCATCTTTGCTCCTACTCGGTGGGGTATGGGTTTCCTGCATTGCCCTTGCAACAACGCTACTCTGCACCGACGGGTTGAAAAATCACTGGAACTGTGAAAGTAACAACCTGGTCCTGGCTACGTATCCGCATTTGCGGCAGGAAGAGGATCCGACCCTCTATGTCGGCTTTGATAAGGAGAAAATATGGTACTATCAAGGATGGATTACCCAGACAGGAGTAAAACTCCCCAGAGAAAAGCGAAAAGTCTGGATGCACCGCCTTGGCGTAGAAAGCAAAACACCATCATTCGTACTCATGGGTGATAGCCACGCGGGGCATTATGTCACTGGTCTGGATACTCTGTGTAAGGAAAATGATGTGGCAGGTATCAATCTGACAACTCTTGTCGTCCCATTCTGGAACCGTCTCCTACCAGAACAGAGGACCAATTACTACTTCAACAAGGAAAAGGCAGAAGCCATTTTATCCTGGTTGAAGCAGCATCCGGAACTAACTCACATTATTATCGGTCAGCTCTGGGATCGCCCTAAATATCTTAAGCAGGATTGGGATAACAACACCATCCCTACTCCCCTAGAAGAAACAAATCTACCGATGCTGCGAGAATTCTGCCAGCAGCTGAAATCAATAGGTAAGCAGGTTATCATCATGGGACCGGAGCCGATATTTCAAGAACAAACACCTATGCGCTATTTCCGCTACCTTAAGCGCAATGGTTATACATCCGCAGATAAACCCCACCCAAAGTGCATCTGCAACGAAGAAAATTATTTTTCCATGTTCTCCAAGATTATTGATTACATGAACCAGATGCAACAGGACGACCTGTGCCAGGTGCTATACCCCCATCTCTTCCTGTTTGAACAGGGACAGGTCGGGCTCGAAAAACAAGGCGTCATAATCTACAGAGACGACGAACACTTATCAGTCACTGGCTCAGAATATGTCATTCGTGCCATGTGGAAAGACTTATCGAAGGCTCTGAACATAACGAATTCCTTCACTCACCAGAATTAACAGCTATTCACAATAACCCATTATGACTAACAACGAACAATCCACGCCAAAAGTTTCCATCATTGTTCCGGTGTACCGGTCTCTGGAGCATATCCAGGAAACCATATCCTGTCTGCAGAACCAGACGCTGAAGGAGCTGGAGTTCATCTTCGTTGACGACAAAGGTGGTGACGGCACTTTCGATATTGTCAAGGAGGCCGCCAAATCCGACCCGCGCATCGTCTGCCTGGAAAATGAGGTGAACAGCGGTCCCGGTGTTGCCCGTAACAAGGGTATTGAATCCGCACGCGGTGAGTTCATCGCCTTTGTCGATGCGGATGATTTACTTTCACCGAATTTCTACGAGAAATTATATGCAAAAGCCAAAGAAA
Organism: Akkermansia sp.; assembly: GCA_045645565.1. GTDB lineage: Bacteria > Verrucomicrobiota > Verrucomicrobiia > Verrucomicrobiales > Akkermansiaceae > Akkermansia. Next base: position 7,964 of record JAZRJB010000032.1, read on the forward strand.
CGGGCGCTTTGGTAGTAAAAGGCCAGCGCTGCATTCTTGAAGCAGACGGTACGGAAATTCCGTCCACCCTTAACCAGCGTATCAAGGATAGATTGCACACGGCCGGCAGCATGCTGCCGCTCTGGCATTTCGAACATACAACGGGCATATTCTCCCGCGAACTGATTCTTAAGAGCGGAGCCCGGAATTGCGAAACAGCCCGCCGAGACCAGGATACATGTTTCCTCATGATGCTCATGATTCATGTAACGCCTGCTCAATTTGCCATGGATGAGAGTGTCACATATTATTATGTACAACATGAAGCTTCTCTCATACACAAGCCTAAAAACGCCTATTACATGGAGCAGATGCGACTCAGTGCCGAGTTCAAAATCAACTTTATGCTTGAGCATCTGACCACAATGGAACATGCCCAATATCTCGCAGGTATCATCAATTCCCGACTCTCAGCCATCCTGGATTCAGTGTGTGATGGCGATGTCGAAGAGGAATATATAACATCTTATATCAAGTATTTTGCAGAAGTCCTCATCAAATGGCAAGCCTCTGACCTGCCCTATGTTGATTCCCAATCATCTGCTCTTCTCAGAAAACTGCACTATGTTCCCATGGCTTTCTACGCAATCCGCGACTGGTACTCTGAACTTAACAATGAATTTTTCCAATTACGCAGAGAGCGCAACCTCATCATACTGGCTCCATACCTGAAGCGTCAGATTAAAAAACTTAAGTTCAAGAAGCTCTTCTCATTCGGAGCCAAACGGAAAGAATATAAACAGACTATCAGACTGTACAAAACCAAGCTTCTTGAATGCAACGCGCTGAAAAACGCCGCTATAAATCAGTTCTTCACCTGAAGGCGCCGCGCTTCTAGTTCTGATAACAGTTAAGAACAGATTGAGCCATATCGTTTCCCCTTTTATATCCTATATGCAATCTCCCCCCCCTGTGTAACGGTCATCATTCCAGTATAAATAGCCCTGGGTGGAGCTGCGTCAGCAGCGGCTCCACGCTGGGCTATTATTATGCCGCCCTGACGGGCTCAATAGACGCTCGCAAGCTAATCGACAAAGATTCCAATTTATCGAGCTCCGTACTCAACCTTTGGGACACGTGTGCGGCAGGATAATCTGCAGGGGATTTGTCTTGTGCTGTGATTGGATGAAAAAACTCAATCGAACATGCCCAGAACACGCTCAATGATGGGGGCCATGTCGTAATACTTGTATTCTGCCAGGCGACCGCCGAAGATAACATTCGTCTCCTGGTCAGCAAGTTCCTTGTATTGCTGGTAGAGGGCGTTGTTACGGGCATCATTGACAGGATAGAAGGGCTCGCTGCCTTCGGTCCATTCTGTCGAATATTCGCGGGAGATAATGGTCACCGGGTTGGCGTAGACCTCATCGCCAAAGGATTCAAAGTGCTTATGCTCAATGATGCGGGTATAAGGCACATGCGATTCGGTGTAATTGACGAGGGCACAACCCTGGTAGTTCGGGGTATCAATGGTTTCCAACTCGAAGCTGACGGTGCGGTATTCAAGCTGCCCGAAGCGGTAACCATAATACTCATCAATCTTGCCGGTGAAGACAATCTGGTCAGCCTGGGATTCCCAGTATTCACGGCGGGTAAAGAAATCTTCCCCCGTGCGGCACTCAATACCATCGAGGAGGGCTTCTGTAATCTTGTTATAACCGCCGATGGGGATACCCTGGTAGGCATCGTTAAAGTAATTGTTATCGTACACGAGACGCACAGGGAGGCGGCGGATGATGAAGGCAGGAAGTTCTGAACAGGGACGCCCCCACTGCTTCTCCGTGTAGCCCTTGATGAGTTTCTCGTAAATATCCTTACCCACCAGGAAGAGCGCCTGTTCCTCAAGGTTGCGGGGTTCAGTGATGCCCTGCTCTGCCATGGTCTGCGCAACTTCACGCTTCTGCTCGTCAATTCTGGCCTGCGCTTCTGCCGGCGTGGTGACACCCCACATCTGGTAGAAGGTGTTCATGTTGAACGGCAGGTTGTAACGCTTGCCACCGTATTCTGCCACGGGGCAGTTAGTATAACGGTTAAAGGGAACAAGGGAGTTCACGAAATCCCACACTTTTTTATTAGAGGTGTGGAAGATGTGCGCACCATATTTATGCACGTTGATGCCGTGCTGGTTTTCACAGTAGATATTTCCGCCAAGCTGGGGGCGTTTATCGATGACAAGGCAGCGTTTGCCCTGCCTGGCTGCAAGGTGGGCAAATGTTGCACCGAAAAGGCCCGATCCAACGATGAGGTAGTCGTATGGTTTCATTTGAAATTAACCAATGCGTTTGTAGGTGAAGCCTTCATCAGCGGCTTCATCGGGTTCATACAGGTTGCGACCATCGATGATGATGCGACCACGCATGGTCTTGCGCAGAACCGCCCAGCTGGGTACGCGGAACTGCTTCCAGTCGGTAACGATGACAAGTGCATCCGCATCGATGCAGGCCTCGTACATATCAGAGCAGAAGGTGACGGTATCCTCACCAAGGCGGCGCTTGGCTTCGGTCATGGCCACGGGGTCGTATGCACGGACAACGCATTCGTGTTCCAGGAGAGAGTCAATGAGCGTAAGGGCGGGAGCCTCGCGCATGTCATCAGTGCCAGGTTTGAAGGCGAGCCCCCAGACGGCGATGTTCTTGCCCTTGAGTTCAGGCATAACAGCCTTGAGTTTGGTGAAGGGAATGGTCTTCTGGTGTTCGTTTACCTCCTCCACAGCCTCGAGGATACGCATGCGGTAGCCGAGTTCGGCGCCGCTGCGGATGAGGGCCTTCACGTCTTTCGGGAAGCAGGAGCCACCATAGCCACAGCCGGGGTAGAGGAACTTCTTGCCGATACGGTCATCGGAACCGATACCGCGACGAACGGCATCCACGTTAGCCCCGACCAGTTCGCAGAGGTTGGCCACATCGTTCATGAAGGAGATGCGGGTTGCCAGCATGCTGTTGGCAGCATACTTAATCATCTCAGCGCTGGGAATATCGCAAATCTGGACACGCTCAGCTGACAGCATGAACGGACGGTAGAGGTGGCGCATGAGCTTGGCTGCGCGTTCATCTTCCACACCAACGACCACGCGGTCCGGGCGCATAAAGTCTTCAATGGCCGTACCTTCCTTGAGGAACTCAGGGTTACTGGCAACGCCGAAGGGAACGCTGACGCCGCGCTTATCAAGTTCTTCCTGCACAGCGGTCTTGACCTTGGCCCAGGTGCCAACGGGAACAGTACTCTTGGTAATCAGAAGGGTGTATTTCTTGATGTTGCGGCCGAATTCACGGGCAACTTCAAGCACGTAGCGAAGGTCTGCGGAGCCATCTTCATCCGGGGGGGTGCCCACGGCAGAGAAAACAACGTCTACCGAATCAATGCAGGATGCCAGGCTGGTGGAGAAAAGAAGACGCCCGGCCTCTGCATTCTGCAGGACCATTTCTTTAAGACCGGGTTCATAAATGGGCATGATTCCCTTTTTAAGGTCAGCAATCTTTTGCTCATTCACGTCCACACATGTAACCGTGTTGCCCATTTCTGCAAAACAGGTTCCGCTAACCAGGCCAACGTAGCCTGTACCTACCATTGCGATGTTCATTATTGAGAAAGTATAGGTGTAAAAAATAAGGGAGACGCCGGGATGATTTCCCCACTTGCGGGAATGTATAATGCAAACCAGTGTTAAAGTCAAGTTATTTGTCATTCTGGAAGCAGCTTGTGCGAAAAATGCTCAATATATTACCCCAAATCGGTGGAGCTCATGCGCAAAACACGGATTTTGCCTTGTCAGGTAGAGGATTATGTGGTTAGATAAGCGCCGTACCGCGCTTGAAATATCAACCAGGCGCGTAGATTCCCCAGGAGGCGGCGGGAAGCCGCAGGAAATAGATGGGAAAGACGGTGAAAATCCGTCGCTGTGCCGCAACCGTGATGAGCCGGGATTCTCAACGCCCCGGGCTCTTAGTCGGAATGCCAGCCATGGGGAATCGCCACGACACCCGGCGGCGATGCACCGCCGAATCAAAGGCCGAATACAAGAAATGACTAAGAAAGAGCATGCGCTCCACAGGAGCGCAACACGCGTTGTGCCTGCTTTGTTAGTAGCAGGATTAAGCGCCGCAGCCAGTGCGGCAGATATACCGGTAACCGAACTCGCCCCCATGACCGTATCAGCGCATGGTGGCCATGCCATTCCTTATGACCAGACCGGGGTTTCCGTATCCGTCCTGGATATGGAAGAACTGCGGACCGAGGGGATTTACTCGCTCACCGAGGCGCTGACCACAGTACCCGGAGCAGCGGTTCTGCCAGGCGGTGGTCTTGATGGCAAGGGGAATGTGTCCAACATTGTCATTCGGGGCATGGCTCGGCAGACGTATCTGCAACCGATGATGGACGGCATGCTGGTTTCCGGCAGCAACGGAAATGGCAATGTCACGCCGAACATTATTGCCCGCAGCAATACATTCGACCTCGGCATGGTTGAATTGCTGCGCGGCACACAAGGTGCCATTTATGGCGGCGGCGCAGTTGCCGGCGTGCTTTACATGGAAACACCCCGCGGCGAGGGGGCCCCCACGGTAACCATTTTCCAGGAAGCCGGCAGCCACGATTCCTATACGGGCAACATACGCTGCCAGGGCCAGAATGATGCGCTGCACTACTTCGTTTCCGGTACGTATGAACACACGGATAATGATATCAGCTCTGGCGATGGAGCAAAACCGACAGACCCGAAAATCGGGCGCTATGAAGCATACGCTGAGGCGCTGCGTCTGGATTACGACCTGAACGAAAGCACCAGCTTCACGGCCAGCTACCGCCGAGAGGACGCTTGGTATGACATGGGTGCTTACAATGGAACAATCTGGGGTACAACCCCGCACCGTTACCGAACCAACCTGGTGACGGCTAAGGTGGAAAGCAGCATCACGCATGATTACACCAGCAGTCTGATGGCGGGGTATTACGGCGCGGATAACATGCTGGGGCACGGCACGAACCACGATTTGCGCAACGCGCAGATTGAATGGCGAAACGCCTTCCGCTGGAACAAGCAGAACAAAACCCACCTTGCCTTCCGCTGGGCGCGCAGTCAGTTCGACAGCTCCAGCTGGGCACCGGGCAACTCAACAGAACACTCATATTCCCTGGCGCTGGATCACCAGTTCAGCCCGGTGAAAGCCTGGGTGAATTCGCTCGCTGCACGAGTGGATTACAGCAACATCTACCACGCCCAGCCTACGGTGCGCGCCGCTTCTAGCTACACATTTGATTCAACTGGTACGCGGGTGTTCGGCTCCGTCGGGCGTGGGTACCGCGGCCCGAGTTCATTTGAGCGCAGCAACGGCTCATTTGCCACATCCTACCTGTGGGATGGTGTGGCGTTTAACTCCATTTACCACGGCAACCCGGATCTCGATTGCGAAACAAGCTGGAGTGCAGACCTCGGCGTAGAGCAGGATTTTGGTCACAACCATTCTGTTTCCGTGACTTATTTCTGGCAGCAGGTCAAGGATGCCATCAATACCTACTCAACAGACGGGACGAACAATTACTATGAAAATGCCCACGGGCGCTGGACCAGCCACGGGGTGGAAGTTGCGCTCAACGGTGGGTTCGGTGATGCCTGGGACACGTGTTACAAACTGGCCTATACCTACACCCAGCCCAAGCAGCAGGACGACTGCGACATTCCCAACAGCTGCCGCCAGGTCTGGAGCGCGGATATACACACCAGCCCGACGGAAAAGCTGACGGTGGGCATGGGGGTGGCTGCCGCCGCCGGCCGCCGCGATTGGGATGCCTCTGCCCTGGATGCCTATTACACCCTGCGCTGCTATGCAAAATACAAGGTGAATGATACCGTGACCCTGCATGTGCGTGCGGAAAACCTCACAGACCAGAAGTTTGTGACTGATAGCTCCAGCGGCAATATCCTTGCCCCGGGTGCTTCTGTTTACGGTGGCGCCACAATCACATTCTGATAAATGACACACTGCGGATGAAACGAGGGCTGCTGGTTCTTGTGCTGCTTCTGGCAGCTGTGGCATGGTGGGCTGTTCGTGAACAGCCCAATGTCAGGGTTGTGGCAGAAATACCAGATACCCCAGCTGCTTACCCGGCAGATTTTGCCGAAAGACTTGCCCGGATTCCGCAAATGAAGCTGCAGCTGCATGCTCCCCTGCCCACCGGGCTTGTGTGGCAGCATGATGCGCCGCAAGCGGTTATCGGCAACCCGTCTGCCCGGAAGGGTGGACGGGTCAGGCTCCCCAACGCAGGCCCCTTCCCGGCTCATTTTCTGAGATTCGGGGCAACAAGCCCGCAGTTTTTCCACCAGAACCTCCTGGCTGCAACGGAAGTACCGCTGGTGTGGAAACACCCCGCCACCGGTCAATGCACAGCCGGCGTGGCGGAGGCCTGGGCCGTTCAGGGAAACAGCGTCTGGTTCCGCCTCAACAAAACCGCCACATACAACAACGGACGCCAGGTCCGCGCCTGCGATTACCTGCTGGCCGTTCTTCTGCAGGCTGAACAACGCTGCGCTGAATTTGAGGCCCTTTCCGCTCAGGTGTGCGAAATCAGCACCTGCGGCGGGCATATCCTTATGGTGACCTTCCGGGAAAAGCCTGATGTTCTGCTGGCCGGGCAGTTACTGCATGCCGCAGAACCAGGCTTTTACACCGGCTTCGGCTCGCGTTTCCGGGAAACATACGCCCAGCGCATTCCGCCAGCCACCGGTGCTTACCGGGTAAGCAAGGTGGTACAAGGGCGCCTGATTGAACTCCAGCGCGTTTCGAACTGGTGGGGGTATGCTTTACCTGCATACCGGCACCGATTCAATGCAGACACGATTGAGTACCATTTCCTGAGTTCGGAAGCCCAGGTGTGGGAATTCCTGCTTCGCGGCAAGCTGGATGCCGTGCAGACTCGAAACATCGCAGCCTGGCAGGAATACCTACCGGGAAACGAGCAGCTGAACCAACTGGTTTACGATGCAGAATACCCCCTGCCTCCATACGGCATTGCCTTGAATGCAGCCACCCTGCCGCACAGGGAATTACGCCGTGGATTGCTGTATGCCATGGATATGGATACCGTGGTGCAGCGCATGTTCCGTGGCGACGGACAGCGGCTTCGCACCTTCCACTCCGGGTTCGGAAGCCTGACCCCGACCGATACGCCTGAGTACCGTTATTCACCAGACAAGGCGCGTGCCTGTTTTGCCCGGGCTGGATACACAGAACGCGGCAGCGACGGGATTCTGCAACAGCGCGATGGAAGCAGACTGAGTGTACGACTTCTCTTTTCGCCCAGTGAAAAAATCAATTCCATGGTGAATACACTGATTCAGAGCGCAGCGGCGTGCGGTGCTGAAATTGTTGCAGAACCCGTGCCCTGGCAGACCTGCCAACGCCAGCTGCTGGATAAGAGGCATGAGATGGTATTCTGGGCGGTTCCCATGCCGGAATTCCCTGCGCCAGCCCGTTTACTTTCGCCGGATTCCTCAGAATCCCCCTTTGCTCTGCACGCACCGGATATGCAGGAAGCACTGCAGTTTTTCGAAACAGGACAGAATCCGGCGGCGGCACTGGCGCTCATTGACCGGCTGGTATACGAACATGCCATCTGGCTGCCAGGGTGGAAGGAAAACCGGGTATATACGGCACACTGGCCACGCCTGCATATTCCCCCCAGTCCATGGTGTTTCGATGTGATGGATGCGCACCTGTTCTGGATTGACGACGCGGAATGATTCACATTATCCACACACCTGCTTCAGTTCTGGCGCGCCAGCGTATCCGGCGCGCATGGCTGAGCTTGTGGTTAACCGCACCCGTTCTCGCGGGCATGGTCGCAGGCGCCAGGCAGGCTTACGAATTGCGGGTTTCAGACGCAAATTGTGATTTTACCGGAGTTCTATTTGTTCAGGAAACAATGGATTCCCCCCCCACCAGAACAAAGACTGCCAGGAAAGTGATGGTGAAGACCAGCCCCGGAGTCGCGCTGCTTCCTCTCCCGGAGTTGATATCAGATATAGAATTTCCCACCTGCGAATGGCCAGACCTACCGACCGACGAACCAGTTGATGTGTTTGAAACAGAGCTGACGTTCGAGGAACCTGTACAAACCGAACAAAAACAAGCGCCCCTGGCACAAAGAACAGAAACAGCACAGTCTGAATACATTCCACCGGTTTATCATATCTGCCCGCATCCGCCCTACCCTCCGAAATTGCGCCAGCGCCGCGTGGAAGGTTGCGTGGAAATCTGCATCATGGTTCAGGCAGACGGAACCCCGGCAGAAGTGCAAATCACAACGGGAAGCGGCAATCATCTACTGGACTCCCACGTCCGCAACTGGGTGCTGCAACACTGGCATTTCCACCCGGCTTTCCAAAACGGAATAGCTGTAACAGCCATGGTCAAAACCTCCATCCGGTTTGAATTAAACAATTAGCGCCATACCACAGACGGGACTCGAACCCGTACGAACTTTAACATTCGGGAGATTTTAAGTCTCCTGCGTCTACCATTCCGCCACTGTGGCACAGTTGCGCTGGCAATTGAATCACATTCTGCACCGCAATGCAAGGAAAAAGATACAGTAGGTCACCACACGTGTCCCAAAGTTTGAGTACGGAGCTCGATAAATTGACTTTGTCGGGCTGAAAGCCCGAGGAATTTTGAGCCCGCAAGGGCGACAGAATCATAGCCCTGGGTGGAGCTGCGTCAGCAGCGGAACCCTGGGTAAAATGAAGAACATATCAGAACCCCGGAGCGTAGCGGAGTGGGTGGCAGAAGCTATGGCCAGGCGTTTTAGCTGCGCTTCCCTGCCACCCCTCCACGTTGGTCGGGGTTGCGTTCGTTTTTTCTTCCAAACCCACCGTTCCGCCGCGTGGCGGCTCCACGCTGGGCTATGATTCTGTCGCCCTTGCGGGCTCAAGTTTCCGCTCGCCTGCGGCTCGAGAAATTCCAATTTATCGGGCAGATTTCTCAAACTTTGGGACACCTGTATCCCGGCAAGCCGGCGGCAGGCAACTACCTTTTACAAGCAGGTTATGACTCATCCGCCAGCAGGTCATCATCCTCCAACCGGAGCTGCTTGGACGTAGAGATACCCATCTGGCGCAGGTCCTCGAGCTGGCGGGCATAATTACCACGCCCGCGGTAAAGCTGGTCACAAGCCTTTCCATACGCATCCTGAGCCTGGCGTAGAGCATTTCCCACCTTTTCCATGCTGTCCTGAACGTTGCACATCTTCTCATACAGGCTGGTAGCGCGTTTGAAAATCTGCTGCACGTTGCGGTTCTGGCGCTCCTTCTGCCAGAGATTGTGAGCCAGCTGCAGGGCCATGAGCAAGTTCGTGGGGCTGATGAGGATAATCTTGCGGCGGTAGGCCTCCATCTGCAAATCAGCACTGGCCTGCAGCGCCGCCATGTATGAAGCCTCATTGGGCACAAACATCAACACATAGCTGATGGAATCCTCCACGATTGCGGAATAATCTTTCGCCGCCAGCTCAGCAATGTGCCGGCGTACCGAATTCACATGCTGGTTAAGATACAGCAGGCGCTCCTCTTCCTTCTCAGCCCCGCAGTGCATAGCGTACGCCGTGAGGGAAACCTTGGAGTCAACAACAACACAGCGTTTATCAGGGAAACGGATGATGACATCCGGGCGGACATCACGTCCGTCATCGGTCTTATGATTTTCCTGCACGTAGTACTCCTCCCCCTTGCGCAGGCCGGATTCCTCCAGCATACGCTCCAGAATCATTTCACCCCAGTCACCCTGTTTCTTTGTATCACCGCGCAGCGCGAGGGTCAGGTTTTCAGCATCCCGTCCCAGGTTTTCCGTCTTCTCCATCATGGCCTTGATGGCGGTTTCCAGAGAAGCTTTGTTTCCTGCAGCCGTCTCATTGGTATGGCGCACCGCCTTGCCCAGGTTCTCCAACTGTTCGCGCAGGGGCTTCAGCAGCGAGTCCATGCTCTCCTTGTTGGTTTCCTTGAGCTTACCCGCATTTTTCGAGAGAATCTCATTAGCCAGGTTCTCAAACTGTGCAAAATGCTTTTTCTGCATTTCCTCCATTCTGGCGTTTTCCTCCTCGCGGAGTTCGTGTTCCTTGCTGAGTTCAGTCCTGAGGATGGCGAGTTCCTTCTGCAGGCTGACGTATTCAGCACGGAGGGCGTCATGTTTTTCCACCTGGTCTGAGAATTGGCGCTCGAGCCCCTCGCGCTGGCGCTGCTCCTGCTGAAGCGCCGTGCGGTGGCTTTCCAGCTCTGCAAATGTGGCGGTATGCTCAGCGCTGAGCTTGCGGTGCAGCTCAGTCAGCTCAGCATGCCGGCCGCTCTCTTCCTCCCGCAGTTTCTGCAAGGCAGATAATTCCACCTTGGCGCGTTCAGCATCCAACCGGGCAGCAGCATTCTTCTGCATCAGCACAAACAAGGTAGCAAGCGCACCAAGAACACAGCCGATAATAAAAAAAAGAATAGAGGTAGTCATGAGATATTAATATGGGGGTCGGGGGTAACATGAAGGCCGCCTCACATGGCTGTAAGGCGGCCTCAGAGCCGGATGTCAGGGTCGAACTGACGACCGTCCGATTACAAATCGGGTGCTCTACCACTGAGCTAATCCGGCGGGTTGCGGGGGCATTCTACACGAGTAGAACGCCCCATGCAAGCTTTTTTTATCAGAAATTGAGTCCGCAATCGATACCAACGGTAATGAGGAAGTGATCGATGGGACCGGCGCCGCCGGTTGAGCGGTCAATTTCGGCAGCATTACTGCCTGACCAGGAACACTGGATCCAAGGCTTCACATAGGCGCGGGCATCGCGACCGAAACGACCGGTGTGAGAAAACGGCAGCAGGGCTGCTTTGATGCGGAAGGCATCCACCCCTTCGACTTCACTGCCCCAGTAGCTGCAGGAAGGTGCAATGCCGAAGGAGAGTTCACAATCTGCCCCGAAGTTGCCATAGGCTGCAATATCAGTAAAGCGATAACCGGCCTCGAAATCAAAGTAAACACCTTCCAGGCCATAGAAACCACAAGCGGCCAGAGCCTTACCGAAGAAGCCACGCTGCTGGTCATTGAAGATGACACTGAGGAAAAGTTCCTGTGCGGCAGTATGGGAAGCCCCTTCATAATGGCGCGCCATGTAGCCTTCAAAACCACCGTAGAGGTAGTTATAACCAGCTTCTACGGTAAGATTGGGGAAAATCTCCTTACCCAGGGCGTAACCCAGGCGGGCCAGCGGCTCCTGCCCCAGCGGGCTCGAGGCGTCCCAGATGATGCCGTATTCACCGCTGATGCGGTGGTGGATTCCGCGTCCAAACAGATTGCGGTTCGGCAGGTAGCAGGAACCACTGAGGGAGGTATAGCCATACTCCGTGAGATAATCACGGAACCCCATGCCGCGCACGGTGTAATCAGAGCTGATGAGGTTGAGATTCACATACCCGCGGGGTGCAGAGCTGGATGCAGAAATGGGTGCCGGCGCAGGGGTGGGAGCATAACCGGGCAGGTTGTAGGGCTCATACCCAGGGTAGCTGTTCTCGTATGTGTAGCCATCATAATCGATGGGGCCGTCAGGAATGGGCGGTGCATATTCCGTTGCTAAGGCCGGTAAAACTGAAATAAGAGTGAAAAAGGCACGTTTGGTCATACACCGGCATTCTACCGCGCAGGATACCTGGGCGCAAGTCAAAAGCACGTCTACTGTGTGTTATTGTGAAGAACCACCGGGTATACCGGCAAATTGACGTTGACGGCAGGGCTGCGAGCCGCTAGAATGAGCGCATGAAGATGCTTCCTTTTCTCGTAGCCCTGCTGGGGGTGGTCTATGCTTCTGAGACAGTGCAACCCGCTACCCCCGAGGTGGATGTGATGACCATGAACCAGGACACCCGCTGCAAACAGGTGCTGGTTACCTGCCTGATTAACGGGCAACCCATGCGCATGATGCTGGATACCGGCGCCACGCACACGGTGCTGCACGAGGAAAGCGCGGAGAAACTGAAGAACGTCCGCTGGATTGATACAAGCAAGATGAATTTCCGCGGCAATTCCGCCCAGCGCCCCAAGCTGCTGGTGGCTGACCTGCTGGCGGGGCCGGCAGAATCCACCGGGCACCATTTCCTGGTCATGAACCTGGGTGCGGTGCGCAGCATGATGACGGAGAAGATTGACGGCATTCTCGGCATGGATATTCTGGGTGCGGTCCCCTTCACGTTCGATTTACGCAAGATGGAATTCTACTGGGGAACGCCTGAAGTGGCAAAACTCGTTCCCATGAATGTGGTGCCGGATGGCACCGGGCGTGTCATTGTGCAGGGTAAGTGCGGCAGCAGAATTGTGCAGATGCTGCTGGATACCGGCAGCAGTGTGACCCGCGTGCTGACGGACCATTGGGAGCCGGGTGCCGGTGAAGAAATCCGCGCGCAGATGGGCGATATTGATAACTCCAGCGGGGTGAAGGTGATGACCGGCAAGCCCGGCGATATTGAGCTGGGTGCCGGTGTGGCAGCCCGCGGGGTGACTCCCCTCCTCATCACTAACGACGGACCGCCCATGCTGGGCATGGATGGGCTGCGTGGTGTTGTGCTGGTGCATGTGCCGGCAGAAAACTCACGTTCGGGCTTGTTCCTGCTGGCGCAGTGACCACGCCCCCCTGAAACCTGAGACCGGGCAGGAAATCCCATTTACTTTGACTTGACAAGCAGGCGGGGCGGGGCTATCTTATGCCCCGCCCATGTACAAATTAGTCTTATCCATCTGTCTGCTGTTCCTGAGCAATGTCGTCATGACCTTTGCATGGTATGGATTCCTGCGTAAACCGGGAGAAAGCGCCAGCACCCCGATGTGGATGCTGATTCTGATGAGCTGGGGATTGGCGTTTCTGGAGTATTGCTTCATGGTTCCAGCCAACCACCTGGGGCGGGCGTACGGGCTCTCGCTGGCTCAGCTGAAAATCATGCAGGAAGCGCTGACGCTGAGCATTTTTGTTCCCTTCATGATTCTGTACATGGGCGAGCAGTGGAAATGGGATTACCTGTGGGCCTTTCTCTGCGTGCTGGGCGCTGTGTTCTTCGTGAACCGTGAAGCTCTGATGAGCTGACCCCACGGAACTGATGCCAGCAGCACCTCAGCTTGATTTTTCTGCGGCTTTCGCTTGCAAATCCCTGCAAAAACTGCTACTATCATGCACATGAAAAAGCACCTTGCAGCTATTTCTCTGTCCTGTGTAGCGCTGCTGCCCGCATGCAGCCTGTTTGAACCTGGCGAATACGCTCCTATCTACCTGCAGGAGCCTTCTCCCCTTGACCCTCCCGGCATGGAAGCGGTGCGGGCAGAAGCCAGGGCCAAGTACGTCAAGGAAGGTCTGTATGCCGATGGCGAAGTACTGGAGGTGCAGCAGGGCAAGGCGGTTCTCTTCAACCGCAACCCTGATTACTACGAAGGGGCTGCAGGTAGCATGGAAACAGCCGCTTCTGCACGCATTATTTCCTGCGAAGGGCTGTACTATTTTGTGGAGCTGGACAACGGCCGCAAGGGTTTCCTGCGCGAAACGGATTTTGTGAGCCCTCACAAGATTGTTTCCACGCTGGATAGCGAATCTGCCACCGGTGCCGCAGCCAGTGCCGCTGCTGCCACTCCGCTGCCTGCAAATGCAGAAATGACGCTCACGACTGACACCGCCGGGCGCACGGTCCGACTGGTCAAGAAGACAACGGAGAAGTCTGACGAGTTCAAGGCCAAGGTCAAGGAGATTCAGGACCAGGGCGCCGCAAATGACGGCGGGCTGCCCACGCCTACGGCCGAGCTGCCGGAACCCGCAGGCAGTGAGGAATAACCCGCAGCTGCCCCCCTGCCCTCCCGTTATCTCATTTCCAGATGAGCCGCCATTTTCCGGGTCTGATTGACCGTTTCCTGCTCCATCTTGCAGCAGAGCGCGGGCTGAGCCTGAATTACCGGCTTTCTGTGCAGCAGACGCTGGAGCGCTTTGCTGACTGGTGCGCTGAGCAGGAGATTACCCCAGAGGCGGTGGATGATGCCAGGTTATCGGAATACCACCGCTGGTTGCGCAACACATGCGGGCTGGCGGCTTCCTCCTGCCGGGTGGCAATGGTTCACCTGCGGCAGTTTTTCCGTTTTCTTGCCCGGGAGAAGGTGATTGAGGTGAATCCGGCGGCATTGCTGGAATGCGGTCGCGCCGGGAGCCCGTTACCAGAGACGCTGCGGGCGGATGAGGTGAACACGCTGCTGCAGAGCATAGACCCCTCAGAACTGCCGTTTGGCGCCCGCGACCGCGCCATGCTCGAAATGCTGTACAGCAGCGGCCTGCGCGTCAGCGAACTGGTCAACCTGAAACCAAGCCAGGTGGACTGGGAGGAAAATTTCCTCCGCATCACCGGCAAGGGGAACAAGACGCGCTATGTTCCCCTGGGTGGGGTGGCAGCCAAAGCCCTGCACTGTTACCTGCAGCACGCCCGCCCGAAACTGCTCCGGAATGGTCGCCGGGCAGATGTGATTTTCCTTTCCAACCGCGGTGAGCGTCTGACCCGCGACCGCATTCTGCAAATCATCAAGGAACGCGCGCGCGCCGCCGGGCTGCCGGAAAACGTGTATCCGCACATTCTGCGGCATTCCTTTGCAACGCACCTGCTGGAAAATGGTGCCGACCTGCGCGTGATTCAGGACATGCTGGGGCATGCGAGTCTCTCAACCACGCAGGTGTATACGCACGTTGACCAGAAGCGCCTGGTTTCACTGCACCAGGCATTTCACCCCAGAGGCAGGAAACAGTAAGCTGGCGGTTGCCTCAACTGCAACAAAAAGCCCCCATCCTTGAACAGGATGGGGGGTTTTTCATATCGTTTCCGGTGTAATTTCTTTACCAGAACAAGATGTAGAGAGCGATGGTAGCGGCGATGACAGCCCAACCAAAAGCCTTGGCGCGGCCGGAGGTCTTCATCTCGATGATGCCCTTATCCTCAAGCACCACAGCTTCGCCACCCTTGATATGGTTCACGATGGTGAGGATAAGGCCCACCACGCACACCACGATGAGGGAGTAACCCATGCGGTTGAGGAAGGAATCGCGGGTAAAGTCAAAGATAGCCTGCCCAAAATCGTTGTAGATGGCAACCCACTTGAACACGGTATAGGCCGCAGCACCCACCAGAATACCCAGCCAACCGAACACGCGGGGGCACTTGGGCACGAAGAAACCGAACAGGAACACGGCCAGCACACCGGGGCTCAGGAAGCCCTGGAACTCCTGAATGAAGGTGAAGATACCACCGAAGGCAGGGTTATCCAGGAAGGGAGCCACCACGGTAGCAATCACAGCGCACACCAGCACAGCCACCTTACCCATAGCCACGAGCTGCTTATCGGAAGCAGGCTTGCCGGTGGGCACTTCCTTGAACTTGTTGTACAGGTCCATGGTGTAGAGGGTGGGGGCGGAGTTCAGCATGGAAGCCAGGGAGCTCACCACGGCACCGAAGAGGGCGGCCAGCACAAACCAGGCCCAGCCGGTGCCGGGAAGCAGTTCGCGCAGCAGGGTGGCGAAGGCGTAGTCATACTGGTAGGCAGCCAGGGTGGTCGTCACGGTGTACTCGGCAGCGTTGGCGCGGGCAGCAGCCGTAGCGGCCTTGTCGATATCGAGAATCTCACCAGCCTTGGCGGTGCGGGCAGCAATATCCTTGGCAGGAATGGCAGCCAGCTCAGCAGCCTTGGCGTCCACGGCGGCAATCTGGTCAGCAGCACCAGCAGAAGCCAGGTTCTTCTTGATGTAGTCCACAGAGGAAGCGGCAGCATCCTCACGCACCAGACGGCTGGCGGCGATGTCGTAAATCACCTTCTTACCGCTGGCCTCGGCAGTCTGCACAATGGCGGCAGTGTTGGAATCAGCCTTGGCAGCCAGCTTATCGCTGTACAGGTTGTAGGCCAGGATGCCGGGGATAATCACCACGAAGGGGATGAGGAGCTTCAGGAATGCGGCGAACACGATACCCAGCTGGCCTTCCTCAAGGCTCTTGGAAGCCAGGGTGCGCTGCATGATGTACTGGTTAAGACCCCAGTAGAAGAAGTTGGGAATCCACAGACCCAGGAGATAAACGGTCCAGGGCATCACGGGGTCAGACTCCTCGCGCATCATGTGCAGCTTGCCGCCGATACCGTTGGTAGCGCCTTCCACATCACCGGCGTTCAGGTTCACCATGCGGCTCAGACCGTCGCAGAACTGGGAACCGGTGGAGGCCAGAGCCTCAGCGGAGGTGTTGGCAGTAGTCGTGGCAGTGGCCACGACGCTCTCAGGCAGGGTCGGGTAGGCACCCAGGGCCATGATGGCGAAGTAAGCCACCACACCGCCACCCACGATAAGGGCAGCACCCCAGATGAGGTCAGTCCAGGCGCAAGCCTTCAGACCACCCACGTACACATACACCGTGGCAGCACCTGCAATAATGAGGCAGCCGGTGGGAACGGAAAGATCAAAGTAAACAGATACCACGCTGGCGCCGGCGTAAATCACAGCAGCGGTGGGCACACCCACCAGAATCAGCAGGTTCACAAGAGCCATGATAACGCGGGCCACACCATTGTAACGTTCCTCCAGGAACTGGGGAATGGTGAATACGCCGCGCTTCAGCAGCATGGGCAGGAAGGTGAAGGCTACAATCACCAGCACGATGGCAGCAAGCCATTCATAACCAGCAATGGCAAGACCCAGCCAGTCGGCAGACTGACCGCTCATACCCACGAACTGTTCCGTGGAAATGTTGGCAGCCAGCAGGGAGAAGCCCACAAGCCACCAGCTCAGACCACGACCAGCCAGGAAGTAGTCGGCTGCGCCTTTCTCCTTCTTCTCGGTATCTGACTTTTCACCGGAATCACCGGCTTTCCAGATACCAAGACCGATAACACCCACCACAACCACGCAGAAGACAATCATTTCCCAGAGGGGAAGCACGTCCTGCGCCGGAGCAGTGGCAGCGGCGTCCTGAGCCAGGGCGCTACCGCTCATGAGCGCAAGGGCGCCCAGCATTGTCAGTATGTGTTTCATAAGATGTGTATATGTTTTGTTCAGGCTTGATAAAGCACGCGGGCGCCTTCGCCCGGGCGGGTGATGAGGAAGTCTGTCTCAATGCCAAGGGCATTGCGATAGGCCTCAATCATTTCCTCTGCGACCTGTTGCACGGCTTCGCTCTTGACGAGAGCCACGATGCAACCGCCGAAGCCGCCACCCGTCATGCGGGCGCCGTATACAGCTGCTGCGGAAGGAATCGTATCAGCCAGGGAAACGAGGGTATCAACCTCTGCGCAGGAAACCTCAAAGTCATCCTTGAGGGAGGCATGAGAAGCGCGCATGGCCACACCAGCGGCGTCCCAATCGCCCTTCTGCACGGCTTCTGCAAAAGCAGAAACGCGGAGATTCTCACCAATCACGTGGCGAGAGCGGCGGTAGCACAGGTCACCCAGTTCGCTCTTCTTCTCTTCAAGCATTTCGAGGGTAGCCTCACGCAGGGAGGGCACGCCGAGGATGGCGCAGGCGTCCTCGCAATTCTTGCGGCGGGCGGCATAACCACCATCTGCCAGAGAATGTTTCACAGCGGAATCAATCACCAGCACGCTCACAGCGGGATCCACCATGGGAATCAGCTTGTAGGAAAGGTCCTTGCAGTCCAGCATCAGGGCATGATCCTTACGACCATTAGCAGAGATGAACTGGTCCATGATGCCGCAGGGCACATTCACGAACTCATGTTCCGTGGCCTGACCAATGAGGGCACGTTCCGTGGGGGATACATCTGCCCCGCAAAGGGTGGCCAGGGCGGTGCAGGCTGATACCTCGAACGCGGCGCTGGAGGAAAGGCCACCACCGCGCGGCACGTTGGAATCAATCAGCATATCCACTGCCGGCACCTTGATGCCGCGGCGTTCCAGCATGCAGATAACGCCTCGTACATAATTGCTCCAGAACGGTTCACCTGGTTTGGTTACATCTGCCGGGTCAATTTCAATCATGGTTTCGCCCAAGGCGCCAATCCAGCGGTGCTTGCCGGTGGGAGAGGGAGCCACTGCTACCACGTTGATATTGTTGAGCGCCATCGGCAGCACAAAGCCGTTGTTATAGTCGGTATGTTCGCCAATCAGATTGACGCGGCCGGGGGAAGCGGCAATAACCGTGGGCTTTTGTCCGAAGTACTGCTCAAAGTACGGGGAAATCGTTTCTGCACTTATTTCGCGTTGCTCTAAGTCCATAGCGCAGTATGTTTACCATATTACGCGCGCGTTGTAAATCTAAAAGTCCGGTCTGGATTATGAGAAGTTGATTTTTTGTAGCTTTCTGAAAACAAAAACCCCGCATCCCGGCTGCATTTCTTCCGGGATACGGAGCTGAAAAAACATTCTTGCTGCAAAAAGCTTACTTCTTCTTGCAACCACCCTTCTTGCAGGTCTTCTTGGCAGGGACCGCAGATTTGAAGGCGGAGGAGGGCTTGAAGGAGAGAGTCTGGGAGGCTGCAATCTGCATGGCTTCACCCGTCTGGGGATTACGACCCGTGCGGGCGGCACGCGTCTTCATTTCAAACGTACCGAAGCCCACCAGCTGAACTTTATCGGTTGCAACGGCTTCCTTGATGGCATCGAGTACGGCGTTGAGAGCCGCCTCTGCGCACTTCTTGGTTGCACCTTCACCGAGCTTAGCCTGAATGCAGTCAACAAGTTGAGTCTTATTCATAGGCTTTTATATTAACATGAGCCCTGCACATTGCAAGATAAAAAAGCTAAAAATATGAATTAATATCCGCATCATTCAGGTTCGCCCAGCCAGACAAAAAAACCAGCGACCCGCACCACTCCTGAAAAAAAAGGGACGCCGGAGCATATTCTGCCACATGCTCCGGCGTGCAAAGAAATTCTGCAGATTCACCACTGATACTGCCCAATGGCAGCCTTCATCTCGCGCACAGCCTCAGTCAGGCCGACAAAGATGGAGCGGCAGATGATGGTATGCCCGATGTTCAGCTCCTTCAGGTGCGGCACGGCTGCCAGGTCCGCCAGGTTCCCGACCTGAATACCATGCCCGGCATGCACCTCAATTCCCAGAGAATGGGCCAGCTCTGCAGCCTGCACCAGGCGCGTTGTTTCCGCAGCGCGTTCCTCGCCGAGCGTGTTGGCAAAGCGGCCGGTGTGCAACTCCACCATGGGAGCACCGACCGCAGCACTGGCGCGCACCTGCTCAGCATCCGGGTCAATGAACATGCTGACCTTACTGCCGTTTGCGAGCAGAGCCGCCACCAGCGGACGCAGCTCCTCGAGATGCCCAGCCACATCCAGACCGCCCTCCGTGGTGATTTCCTCACGGCGTTCCGGCACCAGGCACACAAAATCCGGTTTGAGCCGCAAGGCGAACTCCAGCATGGCCGGGGTTGCCCCCATTTCGAGATTGAGCGGCAAGTTCACCTCACGACGCACGGCAAAGGCATCTGCATCCTGCATGTGGCGGCGATCTTCGCGCACGTGGAGTGTGATGGAATCCGCCCCGCCGGCCTGAGCAGCCAGGGCAGCGGCAACAATATCCGGTTCTACGTTATGAGAATCAAGCATGGTGGCATAGCGAGCCTGGCGCAGCGTTGCCACGTGGTCAATATTTACTCCGAGGTGCATCATAAGAAATGAGAAGCTCTGGTTAATTGAAATGTTGAAAAAAGAAACCCGGTTCTGCCACAGCAGAACCGGGGGATTCTGAAATCTGCTGCTTTAGTGCAGGAAGTGGCGGGCACCCGTGAACACCATGGCAATGCCGGCGGCATCGGCCGCAGCAATCACCTCTTCGTCACGAATGGAACCACCGGGCTGAATGCAGGCCGTGGCACCAGCGTCGATAGCAGTCTGCAGACCGTCAGCGAAGGGGAACAGACCATCGGAAGCAATCACGCTGCCCTTGAGGTCCAGACCAGCCTGACCAGCCTTCCACACAGCAATCTTGGCGGAGTCCACGCGGCTCATCTGCCCGGCACCGATACCAAGGGTACCATTCTTATTGGTGAAGACAATGGCATTGGAGTGAACCTGCTTGCAGACGCGCCAGGCGAAACGCATGGCCTCAAGCTCCTCAGCCGTGGGCACGCGCTTGGTCACCACCTTGGCTTCCAGGTTATCAAGGCCCATCACCTCGTCATCGCGCTTCACCGTCATGAGACCGCCAGGAGCCGTGCGCACCATGGGCACCTTGCAGAACTCACGCCAGGCATCCATATCGATGCGCATAATGCGGCAGTTCTTCTTCTTGGTGAGAATGGCGCGGGCTTCCGGTTCGTAATCCGGAGCAATGATGACATCCGTGAAGATGGCACCAACGATGCGGGCAAGAGCCTCGGTCATCGGGCGGTTCATTACGATGACACCACCAAAGGGAGCCTGCGTATCGGTCTGGTATGCACGCTTCCAGGCCTCCACCAGATCCTCGTCATCCTGACCCACACCACAGGGGTTGGTGTGCTTGAGGATACCCACCGTCGGGCGGCGGAAGTTCATGATGAGGGAAGCTGCGGCATCAAGGTCCAGGATGTTGGTGTAGGAAAGCTCCTTACCCTGCAGCTGGGTGAAAATGGAATCAAAGTTACCGTACATCACGCTGGGCTGGTGGGGGTTGTCACCATAGCGCAGGGTCTGATTGAACGGCAGGGAAACCGTGAAGTTGTTCTTGGTGCTATCCTCAGCGCGGTGGCCCAGGTAATTGGAGATAGCCGTATCGTAGGAGGACGTGCGCATGAACACCTTCACAGCCAGCTTCTCACGAGTCTTGAGGGTGGTATTACCCTGGTGGTTCTCCATTTCCTCCAGCACGGTGTCGTAATCCGCGGGATCAGAAACAACCGTCACGGAAGCGTAGTTCTTTGCAGCAGAACGCAGCATAGAAGGGCCACCGATATCAATCTTCTCGATAGCCTCAGCCAGCGTCACGCCATCCTTGGCAACAGTTTCCTCGAAAGGATACAGATTGACACAAACCAGGTCGATGGTGGGGATATTGTTATCCCGGGCCTGCTGCTGGTGTTCCTCCACATCACGGCGCTGCAGAAGACCGCCATGCACCTTCGGGTGCAGGGTCTTCACGCGACCGTCAAAAAGCTCAGGAGCGCCTGTGTAGTCAGAGATTTCAGTAACCGGCAAGCCAAGTTCCTGCAGGTAGCGGCAGGTGCCACCCGTGGAAATAAGCTGAACATTCTGGGCCACAAGACCCTTGGCAAACTTATCAAGCCCGGTCTTATCCGAAACGGACAGCAGGGCGCGCTGAATTCGTGTTGTTTCCATGATAAATTCTGGTTGCTCCGCGAAAGCGGCGGCGTAAGTTACAATGTTCCAGCACAAAATGCAAGTCCAAAATCACAACAGCGCGGGCAAACCCACCGATTTATCCGATTTCCGGAACTGAATCATCTGCATGGCGTATCTCTTCTGCCCTGCTGCCACCAGGCTCCTCCATTGAAAATTTCAGCTGCCACAAAGCGGAATCTCATTGACTTCAACAGAGGCTTGGGGCATAATGTACACATCGAAACAACTTTTACCATGTCTTTCAACATTCAGAACGTAGTCATCGGCGGGCAGGAGCCGTTCTTCCTGCTCGGTCCCTGCTCCCTCGAAAACGAGGACTTTGCCTGGGAAATGGCAAAGGCCATCAAGGACATCTGCACACGCCTCGGGGTTCAGTTCATTTTCAAAGCCTCCTATGATAAGGCTAACCGCACCAGCGTGAAGAGCTTCCGTGGTCCGGGCATTGAAGAAGGCTGCCGCATCCTCCAGGAAATCGGGAAAGAACTCCAGTGCCCGGTTGTGACAGACGTCCACACAGAACAGCAGGCTGAATACGCCGCGCAGTTTGTTGACCTTCTGCAGGTTCCCGCCTTCCTGAGCCGCCAGAGCGACCTGCTTGAAGCCTGCGCCAAGACCGGCCGTCCGGTCAACATCAAGAAGGGTCAGTTCCTTGCACCCTGGGATTGCAAGAACATCTGCGAAAAGATGGAAGCCTTTGGCTGCGATAAGTACATGCTCTGCGAACGCGGCACTTCCTTCGGCTACAACAACCTCATCGTTGACATGCGCGGCATGTACTGGATGAAGAAGTTTGGCTGCCCCGTTGTGTTTGACGCAACGCACTCCGTGCAGCGTCCGGGTGGTCTGGGTGGTGCCACGGGTGGCGACCGCGAACTGGCTCCCGTACTGGCTAATGCCGCAATGACCATGGGCATTGACGGCGTCTTCATGGAAGTTCACAAGGATCCTGACCACGCTATGAGCGATGGTCCGAACCAGGTGTACCTCAAAGATCTGGAAAAGATACTCAGCAACCTTATGCTGGTGCGCAAGGCATGCCAGCAGATGGCCACCATCTGATGAGAAAGACACTGACACTCCTTTCCTTGCTGCTGCTGCCCCTGCACACCATGGGGCAGCAGCCGGCGGATGCCGTGGTTGCGGATGAATTCCCGGCCCTGCAATTCATGCCGGTGGGAACTGTACTGGAGGGCATCTCCATCCCCCGCTATGAAAACCACCGGGTCACCGCGCTGATGATGGCAAAGAAAATGACGGTGAAAGACCGTAAGACTGTCGTTCTGGAGGATTTGGACGCCTCACTGTACGGTGAGGATAAGAACCAGACCAACATCAAAACAGACAGCGTCACATACAACTTTGCCAGTAAAAAGGCCAACACCACCGGAACGGCATCTGTGACCGACCCCCGTTTTTCAGGCAAGGGTAAGGGCGTCACGTTCAATACCAGCACGCGAAAGGGATTCCTGCAGGGCCCCGTGCAGACAACCATTTCCACGGCCACTCTCAATCAACCGAAAGGCAGTAAGCAGCCATGATGAAAGCCGCCATTATTGCAGCACTGGCGATACCCGTTTTCTCAGCCGGTGGATACCAGGCAGATTTGCAGCAAGCTCAGACCCAGGCTGATGCCTGGGGCGAGCATTTCCAGCAAATCCGGGTAGAGCTGGCCGAATTAGGCATCAACCTGGACAACCTGCCCTCCAGTCCCATTGAAGAACCAGACACGGAAGACACCGTCATCGTGTCCGAGAAGGGGTTATTTTTTGATGCCGCGGCTTCCAGGCTTGTCTACCTGGGCAATGTCCGGCTGAAGGACAACCGGCTCCAGCTCAAGGCTCTTAATCAGTTGCACGTTCACCTGCAGCAGCCGGAAAAGGAAGACCAGGACAAGGAGGCAACACCGCCAGGACCCGCCCTTCCCCCGGCTGCAACGGAGGAAGAGCCTGCACCTGCCGCCACCACCACCACGGTCGCCACTACAAGCCCGGCTCCAGTCAGTGAACAGGCACCTGCTGCCCAGCCTGCGGCAGCAGAGAAGGAAACAGCCCCAGTCATTATCCAGACCCATAGCGTCATTGCTGATACCATCAACAATGCCATTCTGCTGTATTCCCCCGCTGAGGGTGAGGAAATTCTCCTGCAGCAGGAAAACAACATGGTCAGGATAACCCCCGGCGCCAACTCAGCCGCCCGCATTCTGGCTGACCCGGTGGGCAATATCCTGATGGAAGGCAGCATGGTCAGCGTGCGCATGGAAAACGCAGAAGAGGGGAGTACCACACTGGTCACCCAGGGTGGTTACATTTACTACCACGCTGCTTCCCATACGCTTTACACCCCAGGCTGCACGGAAGTCACCCACCCCGAAGGCACGCTGAGCTGCCAGGAATCGCTCTGCATTGTCCTCACCCCCAGTGAGGAAGCAGCCCCCTCCGGCAAAGGCTTCATGCGGCAATTCACCAGCCTGCGGTTTGAGGGTATTTCAACCGCAACAGCCAAGGGCAAGGTCGTTGCCACGGCAAAGGCAGTTGGGGACCGCCCTGCTTCACGAGCAGAGGGTGACACCTTCACCTACAATGGCAGAACCGGCGCCTGCTCACTCACTGGATCCAAATGCAGGCTGGTATATGGCAGCAATGAAATTTGCAGCAACGAGGCCCTGCTTCTGCACCCGAACGGTGATATTGAACTGAAAGGCACGGATATTCACGGCACGTATGAACGGGAAAGCAGCCAGCCCGGCCGCATGCTGGCAGGCACGTTCAAAGCGTATGATAACATCATTTTCCGGGCAGATATCGGCACTGTTTCCACGCAGAAAGGAATCAACCTGGCAGATGAGGAATCTGATTTCAACTGCAACGGACCGGTGCTGATGGTTCTCACCCCCAAGGAGGACGCTGCTCCTGCTGAGCAGAAGCCCGGCATGCCGAACCTTGCTCTGACGCGGTACAGCGGTATCAGCAGAATCAAGGCTTCCGGTCATGTGCTGGCGCACCGCAACTCCCTGGAAACCGGCAAATGCATAGGCGAACTCCAGGCTGAATCAGTTGAAAGCGATTTGAACAGCGGCGAAACGCTGCTCACCAGTGCCCCGGGCGAGGCAATCATTGCCTTCTATAACGGCAGTCGAATCGTTTCCACCCCGGAGCATGACAAGACCGCCATGCTGGAACTGAAAGCCAACGGTGACCTCCTGCTGACAGGCGACCAGATTGACGCCACGATGCAAAGCACTGAGGGAACAACCAAAGCGCACTGCCGCGACTTTGTAAAGCTGATTCGCGCAGAGGACAGACTGGAAACTGGCAGCTCCACACGGATTGAAACACCTACGGCAATTCTGACTACAACCGGCAGTCTGCATACCATCCTGGCATCAACCAAACCCGCCACCGACCAGAAAAAGGGGCGTTTCCCCAGTCTGCAGTTCAATTACGACACCATTCGCGAAGCCACCACGCACCGGGGCTGCACCCTGCGGACGGTTTCCGGCTCCATGCAATGCACGGGTCCGGTTCACATCACCATGGATAACACAGGCAAGACCGATGGTCAGATGATGGGTGGTCTGAAAACCGCCATGGCCAGCGGCAATGTTGCGGTGGCTGGCAAGGACAGCACCGGCCGTCTCCTGCGCGCCAGTGGTGATTTGCTGGAGGTGAATGCCCAGACCGGAACCAAGGTACTCAGCGGACGGCGCGTCAGCCTGAGCGATGGCAAGAACACGCATACTGCCAGCGGCAAGGGGGCCAGCATCGTCATCGATGCCAAAAACAACGCCCAGATTAACGGCGAGAAGCACAACACCCACGCCACGAAGATTCGCCAGCAGATTAACGAACAGAAAAATAAGCAGTCAAAGTAAACTATGGAAACACTTCTTAAAGCTACCAATCTTTGCAAATCATACGGCGAGCGCCAGGTGGTGAGCAATGTGAACTTCACCGTTAAAGCTGGCGAGATTGTGGGGCTTCTTGGTCCCAATGGTGCCGGCAAGACCACGTCTTTCTACATGGTGGCAGGGCTGGTCCGCCCGGATACCGGTGCGGTTGATTTCTGCGGGAAGGATGTTTCCGGGCTTCCTATGCACCTGCGCGCACGACTGGGCATGGGTTACCTGCCGCAGGAGGAATCCATTTTCCGCAAACTTACGGTGAATGACAACCTCATGGCCATTCTCGAAACCCGTTCGGATCTCACCCGCAAGGAGAAAAAGGCCAAGTGCGATGAGTTGCTGGAGCGTTTCAACATTACCCGCCTGCGCAAGAGCCAGTCCATTCAGCTTTCCGGTGGTGAGAAACGCCGCCTGACCATTGCCCGTGCCCTGGCAGCAAACCCCAAGCTGCTCATGCTCGATGAGCCCTTTGCCGGTGTGGACCCCATCGCCGTGCAGGACATTCAGCACATTGTGGCATCACTGCGCGAAACTGACGGTCTTTCCATTCTTATCACTGATCACAATGTCCGCGAAACGCTGGGCATTGTTGACCGGGCTTACATCCTGTTCGAGGGTAAGGTCATCAAGGAAGGTACGGCAGAGGAAATTGCCAATGACCCGAAGACCCGCAAGATTTACCTGGGCGAACAGTTCAAGATGTAAGAGAACGCTGAGTTCAGAATGCAGAATGCTGAATAAGCAGCATGGTCGCGGCTCCCGCCGCTCCCGGTACTAACTATTCAGCATTCTGACTTCTGCATTATTCACACCTCATTCAGGATGTCGCAAAGCTCATCATACGAGGCCACACGCGAAAGCTGTGGCCTCATTGGTTTAGTGCCGGGAATTCCCTTGGCATAAGCCAGCAGGCGGGAGCGCATGGCGCGCATGGTGACCAGTTCATCCCCATAATGCCGGCTTTCCAGCGCCATGCGGGTGTGTTTCAGGATAAAGTCAATCCTTTCCTGAGGGGTGGGTGGTTCCGGCACCACACCGGTGCGCAGGTATTCCTTGGCCTGGCGGAAGAGCCAGGGGGCATTCATGGCGGCGCGCCCAATCATGACGGCAGATACAGCCGTTGTCTCACGGACTCGCTTCACATCCTGCGGGGTGCAAATATCCCCGTTACCAATGACTGGGATGCTCACCAGCCGGGCACAATGGTCAATCATGTTCCAATCAGCCTGCCCCCCATATTGCTGGGAACGCGTGCGACCGTGTATGGCAATGGCCTGCACACCGGCATCCTCCAGGCGGCGCACGGCTTCAGGCGCGCAGATATGCTCCTGGTCCCACCCGATGCGGATTTTGGTGGTCACTGGGCAATCATTCCCCAATTCCTGCACCACGGCAGCTGCAATGCGCTGCAACAGCGGCAAATCCTTCAGCAATGAGGAACCGCCATTCTTACCCACCACCTTAGGCACCGGGCACCCGGCATTGATATCCAGGAAATCCGGATGCATCGCATCCACAATGATACGGGCAGCGGCTGCACAATGCTCCGGCACCGAGCCGAATATCTGAATTCCCAGTGTGCGGTGCGCCTCATCGAATTCCACATAACGGCGGTTGCGGCTCCAGGCCTGGAGCACCCCCTCTGCGGAGACGAATTCCGTCACCATGACATCCGCTCCTTCCTCTTTGCAAAGGGTGCGGAAAATCGGGTCGGTTACCCCTGCCATGGGGGCTAGATATAACGGAAATGTGGAAAAATCAGGAAGTGACATAGCGTTACCAGATAAGTTTTTCTACCCAGCCCATGTAAGCAGAGACAAGTTCTACCCCCCAGAACAGCCAGATGCAGGCAGCGGCTATGAGAGCCGGGCCGAATGGCATGGGAGTTCCCCGACCGATCCGGGCAACCACGGCTGCCCCGATGCCGATAAAGCTACCGCCCACCAGCGCAAAGACAACCCCTTGCCAACCACAGAGCGCCCCTATGGCCAGTGCCAGCCAGGCATCTCCACTGCCCATGGCGGCTTTGCGGGCGGCATAACCGCGGCATGTGCCGCGCAGCTCATCATACGATTCCAGAGCCAGGCGGGTTCCATCCGGCAGGGTGAGGGTATCAACCGTAAATACCAGTTCTCCGGCATCACCAGAATGGGTGGACTCAGTACCGGAAAGCAGAGCAAAGCGATTCCCCTGCTCCATGAACACATCACTCCAGAGCAAGCGCTCACCCGCCACCACCAGCTCAATATCCTCACCATCTGTAGACTGGCGCAACACCCACTCCTGCGGCGTTTCGTACATCTGCTGCCTGCGCCCGAACATCACCTTACCGGCCCATGCCACCAGCCGGAACAACAGGAAACCACCAAATGCCCCCCCCAGGCTGCTGCCAAGCCCCTGCAGCAGTTCCACACCCTCCCCACTGAACCAGGGAGAGAGCAAATTCACCCCCACTCCGGCAGCTGCGGCAAGCATGGTCAGCAGCGGCAGCACCACCATCTGCTCCCAGTCAATGCAGAAGCAAGCCAGCATCACCGCCACCCACACGCACAGCAGAACCTGGGTGATGATGTCATCTGTACAAAACACCCACGCCACCCCGGCAAAAAGCATGGCACACGCCAGCTCAACCACACAGTAACGTGCTGTATAATGCTGCCCGCAGCAGGCCGTGCGCCCGCGCAGCACCACATAGCTGATTATCGGCAGATTCAGGTACCACGGAATGGGCGCCTTGCATTGGGGACAAAACGACCGCCGGGGTTCATTCACGCTCATTCCACGCGGCAAGCGGTATATCACCACATTCAGGAATGAACCCACACAAGCCCCGAATAATGCAAAGAACAAGGGCAGCAGCCACGGCGTAGCGGCCGTTATATCCTGCGTGAATGTATAAATCTCCTCCATGGTATTGACAGAACTGAACATAGCACATTCTCCCCCATACGCGCAAACAAAAAGACCGGCAGCGCCCGCTGCCGGTCTAAAATTGCATACCTCCGGGCAGATATTACTTATTCTGCCAGCCACCACCCAGCTGGGTGTAGAGGGTGGGCACGCAGGCGGCGTACTGGTAGCGGTAGGCGGCCAGCTGAGTCTGCGCCGGGAAGAGCCCCTGCTGGGCAGTCAGCACTTCATAGTAATTGGCCAGCCCCTGCGCATAACGAGCCTTGGAAAGCTTCACGCTTTCCTGGTAGGCGGATACTGCCAGTTCCTGCTTCTTCATAATCTCACGCAATTTGCTGCGCTGCACCAGGGTTGTGGAAATCTCAGCCATGGCGGCAAGCACAGCCTGCTCATAATCAGCCTTGGCTGCCAGGAAGGCATCCCGCTTCATTTCCTCATTGGCACGCAACTGCCCAGCCTGGAACAGGGGGCCTGTCAGGTTCGCCCCAATGCCCCAGCCATCGCCACTGCGGCTCATGCCGTGGCGCAGGTCCGGCGTGGCAATACCAGCCAGCCCGGTGAGGCTGATGCTCGGGAAGTAACTGGCAATCGCCACACCTACCTGGGCATTGGCAGAACGCAGCTTCTGCTCAGCCGCGCGGATATCCGGACGGCGGGCAATCACATCTGCCGGAATACCGGCTGCTACTTCACTGGCATTGGCAAATGCCTTCATGCTGCCACTGCGGGAAATGGGACCCGGCATGCGGCCTGCCAGCGTGGACAGTGAATTCTCAAGCTCCTGAATCTGCATCTGCAGATTCGGAATCTGGGCTTCTGCGGCAGAAAGCGCAGCCTGGCCAGAAGCGGTCTGCATGCGGTTTGCCACGCCACCCTCGAGCTGATTCTCAAACAAAGTGAGCGTCTCTCGGTATGAAGCCACAGCCTCATGGGCAATCTTCAGCTGCTCATCCAGCATGATGAGGCGCAGATACCCGGTTGCAACCTGCTTCATGAGGGAGATTCGCAGATTATTGAACTGCTCCTCTGCTGCAAGGGCAGATGCTTCTGCGCTCTCAATCCCCTTGCGGGTCTTGCCCCAGAGATCCAGTTCCCAGGATGCATTCAGACCTGCCGCAACCGGCACCTTGCTACCTGATGCCGTGGCGATGGTGGCAGGAGAACTGACACCCTGGCTGCCTTGTGCCAGATAACTCAGCCACGGAAACATGGGAGCCCGGGCTACGGTAATGTACCGCCGGGCGGAGTCCACATTGTGCATCATGGCCTCCAGATTCCGGTTGCTGGCAAAAACATCCTCAAGCAACTTCTGCAGATGCTCATCCTTAAGGACTTGCTGCCAAGGCAAATCTGCCATGGTACTGCCTGCTACGCCTGCCCCGCGGAACTCCGCCGGTACCGGCATCTCAGGAGTGGTCCAAAGCGGACCAAAGGAGCAGGATGCCACCAGACCGGCCACTCCTGCTAAGCTGAGAATCAACGTGCGTTTCATGTTGATTTTATGATAGCGTTTTGCTTGATATTGTCAAGTGTTTTTCTCTAGTTATTCACAGGGGAGAAACCATGCGCCACTTTTGATAACAAGATCCTGTTCAAGAACATTTAGACGGCTTGCGGTATTTATTGCAGATTTCCACAAAGTGCCCGCCGGTCGAGATTTCCTGCAGCATGGCATCACGCACCTCAAGGGCTGCTTGCAAGGCTGCTGCTTCTGACTTGAATTCGCGGTCTGTAAAATAGCGGACGTATGTCTCCTTCTGGCGAGTCATGCAGAGACGCCAGCCGCAAAATGTATTGCGGGTTCCTTTCTTGCCGTTGTAGCGGGTAATGTAGCGATGCGTATCCATAGTAGTGTGCCGCCATTCTAGCAATACGCCCCATCCGCGTCAAGGATTTATTTGACGTTTTCAACATTTCTTCATTTCAATAAAGAGAAATATTTGACAACACGTCAACATCCGTGTTAATATGCAAGCATGTCAGACGCGTACGAAGACGTTCCGCTTATCGATAAGATGCGCAGCATCACAGAGTTCATTAACCGCAGCGGTTTTATAGCCATGGGCGACACGCTGA
Source organism: Akkermansia sp. (assembly GCA_045645565.1). Lineage (GTDB taxonomy): Bacteria > Verrucomicrobiota > Verrucomicrobiia > Verrucomicrobiales > Akkermansiaceae > Akkermansia. Next base: position 38,225 of record JAZRJB010000032.1, read on the forward strand.
GGAAGAAGGTATTGAAGCTCAGTGTGCGCCAGTGTGCAGTTCTGGCAAATATCCGGCGTTACACCTTCCTGCATCCGGAGGGGGTACCGATGAGTGTTCTGGCGGAACGCGCGGGCATGTCGCCCTCCGCCGCCTCTCACATGATAGACAGCCTGACAAGCCAGGGGATGGTAGAACGCAACCCCAGCCCGACGGACCGCCGCGCGGTTCTGGTGACCATCGCAAAGGCATTCACAGAAACCTCCGTAGCCATAGAAAAAGCCCAGCAGAAAGTCATGGACGAGCTGCACGGCGCGCTTACGGAGGAGGAATCACACTTCTTTGACCGCATCATCAAGAAGCTCTACACCGCCGTGGCAGAGCGGGATGGGCTGCAGTAAACGCCTTTCCCCATCAGCAGGTCAGCGCATTCGTTGCAAGACCAGCCAGAGCAGTTTCCCTGTAACCGGCCGCCAGAGCGCGGCCGGTTTCGTTCATGGTGGCAATCACACTATCCAGACTCACGAAGTGGGTACCATCGCCACGCAAGGCAAGGCGGGCGGCATTCACAGCCTTAACGGCCCCAATGGCATTCCGCTCGATACACGGCACCTGAACCAACCCACACACCGGGTCACAAGTCAGGCCGAGATTATGCTCCATGGCTATTTCGGCCGCATTCGTCACCTGCTCATTGGTTCCTCCCATTGCGGCGGTAAGCCCGGCAGCCGCCATGGAACACGCCACGCCCACCTCACCCTGGCAGCCGACCTCAGCACCGGAGATAGAAGCCTTTGCGCGGTAAAGAGAACAAATAGCCGACGCGGTCAGGAGGAAAATTTCCACCCCATGTTCACGCCCCACCACAGCATCCGTGCGACCGAATCGCTCATAATAACGCAGCACAGCAGGTAACACACCGGCACTCCCCATGGTAGGAGCCGTCACCACCCGACCACCGGCAGCGTTCTCCTCCGAAACCGCGAACGCCCAAAGATTAATCCAGTCAATAATTGTGAGGGCATCCTGGGTATTTTCCCGGAACATTTCAGCCAGGCGGCGGTAGATGCGCGGGGCCCGGCGCGGCAGTTTGAGCCCACCCGGCAGCACGCCCATAGTCTTCACGCCGCGCTCAATGGCCTTATCCATCGTCTGGTAGATTTTGCGGATACGGGAACGCAAATCCATTCCCGTGGGGAGAGCCATTTCATTGCACCGCACAACAGCGGCAATGGTCATATTCTCCTGTCTGCAATGCTGCAGCAGCTCAGCGCAGGAATCAAAGGGGTAAGGAACCGGCGGCGGCGGTTCCGGCAGTACCTCCATCTCATCACGGCGGCGGATAGCCCCGCCACCAATCGAGAAATACACCTCATCAGCCAGCACCTCATCCCCCTGCCCCAACGCGACAAAGCGCATACCGTTAGCATGCTCCGGCAGGGTGACATCCTTCTGCAGAACCACATCCTGCATCGCACTGAAAGTAATAGGATGCGAACCATTCAGCAGGAGCTTTCCTTCCGTTGCCAGCGTCGCAATGGCCGGGGTAGATGACATCTCCATCGTTTCAGCATCCAGCCCCAGCAAACCGTACACCACAGCACCGGGGGTACCGTGCCCCACCCCGGTGAGAGCCAAAGAACCATACAGCCAGACTTTCACCTGAACCACCTGCTCCAGCCGGCCATGAGCAGCCAATTCACGCGCAAAACGGGCCGCTGCGCGCATGGGCCCCATGGTGTGTGAACTAGACGGCCCGATACCAATGGAAAACACGTCAAAAAAGCTGGTGTACATGGCAAGTAAATTACACCCAGCTAACCACCAAGTCAAGCCACCAGAATGCATGCGCGACACGAGGAATGAAAAAAACGCCGGCATTAGAACAGCATTACTTCTTGCACACGCCGGAGGAGCTATGATAACATGCGTTACATGAAATACACCCCCCTGTTAGCCGCTGCCGTTATGCTGGGTACCATCTGCCAGGCTGCCAGTGAAACCGCGACTTCAGCACGCGAAGCTGCCCAGCAATATGGAGCAGCAGTCCGCAACTGCGATATGCTCTGGGCTGTGGATTCCATGTATCCCCCGCTCCGCCGCACATACGCAGACCAGCTCACCTCCCGCACCCGGGAGGCGGAAATTGCCCGTGCGCGCCGCGTGCAGGGACTCGAGCGCGAAACCGTGGTGGAGGCAAAAGCCCGCATGGCTGCTAATGATAAAGCACTTCGTGCCAAATATGCCCGCATGGGTGAAGAGATGAAGCAGCGCGGTATCACCGTGGAGGGGTACAGCGTTGGTGAAGCCACTTCCGAATACATTGTGACGCCGCCCATGGCAGCAGTCAGCCAGGTGCGCAAGGATACCGCAGGGCGGGTTCGTGCAGAAAACATCGGCAACACTCAGGAGCGCAGCCGCATTGTCGTACTCCCCACTACGCTGGTTATCAGCGCCCCGGCGGCAAATGGGAAACGCACCAGGGTAGAGCGCCGCAGCTACATCTTTGCCGTGCGTGATGAGGTCATCACTGATAAAAGCCAACCGCGAGGCACCGTGCTGAACAAATGGTACTTCATTGACGGCAACACCGATGTGAATACCCTGCGTACCTTCTTCCCGAATCTCCCGCTCTATCTGAAATTGCCCGCCACGGGAGACCGCATACTGCACTAATAGATGATACATGGGGCTGCTGAGTGAACAAACCCAGATGGATTTTTCAGAAACCGGGCTGCTCTCGCACGCCCGGGGGTTTGAGTTCCGGCCAGAGCAGCAGCAAATGGCCATGGCAGTGGCGGAAACGCTGGAAGCGGAAACCGCCCTGCTGGCAGAGGCAGGCACCGGAGTTGGTAAATCGCTGGCTTACCTCATCCCGGCCATCCGCTTTGCGCTGGAAAACGGGCGCAAGGCCGTTATTTCCACACACACCATCAACCTGCAGGAACAGCTGTTCCACAAAGATATACCCACCGTTGCGCGAGCGCTCAACTGCCATTTTGATGCAGCCCTGCTGAAAGGGCGGGCAAACTACCTGTGCCGCACGCGGCTCCGCCGGGCCATGGAACAGGCAGATGACTTATTCAACCAAGCTGAAACCAAGCAGCTGTACGATTTGCTGGCGTGGTCCAAGGATTGCGGTGAGGGTTCCCTGGCGGAACTGCCGCCGGAGCTGAATATCTCCCCCAAAGTCTGGGCGCAGGTCTGCAGTGAAAACCACGTCTGCACCCCGCGCAACTGTGGCTACGACTGCCCGTACCAGGCAGCCCGCCGCCGGGTGCAGGAAGCTCAGGTTGTTGTACTCAACCACACGCTGTTCTTCGGGCTTCTTTCACTGGCTGATGAAATGATGGCAGCGGAACCGGAAGGACCGCCAGGCTTCATCTTCCCGAATGATTTCATCATTCTGGACGAAGCTCACACCATTGAAAACGTGGCGGCTAACCAGCTCGGCATTTCTCTCAGCGAGGCAGAACTCAAATACGAACTCCTCCGCCTGTATAACCCCATTACGCACAAAGGCAGCATGCGCCAGTTGGCCTCGCCCACCGTTCTTCAGCTCATCGAGGAAGCCCAGGCGGCCGTTGGCGAATTCTTCACAGCCGCCCGGGCTGACTGCCAGCTGGAAGCCCACCACGGCACCGTGCGCCTGCGCCAGCCGGAGTGGACGGAAAACCTGCTCTCCCCCGTGTTGCGCCAGCTCTTTGCTGAAATCAAAGACATGGCCGCCATGGTGGAAGACAATGACCTGACTAAAGCCGAACTGCTGGATACCGCTGCCCGCATTCTGGCTTATGATGAAGCCGCCACGGAAATGGTCAAGCTCAGCAAGGCGGACACCACGGTCTACTGGGTGGAAAGCCACGGAATCGACGGGCAATTCACCACCATGCGCGGGGCGCTCATCAATGTTGCCCCGGTGCTGCGCGAAAAGCTTTTTGAGGCAGGGCGCAGCTGCATCTGCACCAGCGCCACCCTTTCCACCGGTGAACGCGGCATGGGCTACTTTGCCGGGCGCGTCGGCGCAGAAAGCGCACGGCCGCTCCAGATCGGCAGCCCATTCGACTTTGAAAAACAGATGCGCATTGTCGTGGCGCGCAGCATGCCCCCGCCCCCGCCTGCCAGTGAGGACGATGAATACCAACCTGCGATGGCAGACTGGATTATGCGCTCGCTGGATGAATCCCAAGGGCGGGCCTTTGTGCTGTTCACCAGTTACAACCTGATGCGCGCCATGGCCGCGCGGCTGCGCCCCTTCTGCCAGGAGCGAGGCTGGCCGCTCCTGGTGCAGGGAGATGATTTGAGCCGCAGCCAGATGGTACACAGCTTCCGGGAGAACATCGGCAGTGTTCTGTTCGGCACAGACAGTTTCTGGACCGGGGTGGATGTACCCGGCGAGGCGCTTTCCAACGTGATTGTCACGAAAATCCCCTTTGAATCCCCCGGCAATCCGCTGGTGGAAGCGCGGTTGGAAGACATCACCGCCCGCGGCGGCAACGCCTTCCGCGATTACTCGCTGCCGGAAGCCGTCCTGAAATTCCGCCAAGGCATCGGCCGGCTCATCCGCTCCAAAACAGATACCGGTCTTGTCACCATCCTGGATTCTCGCGTGGTGCAGAAATTCTACGGAGCGCGCTTTATGTACGCCCTTCCCGCCACTGCCCCCAGGGAATTTCTGTGAAGCTCTTACCGGGCTTTGATACTAATCGTCCGGGGCGTGGCGTCCGGCTTTGTTTCATCAGCAGGTTCCGGCAGCCATTCAAAAGTACCCTGGCGAATCTGCTCCACTGCATCGGCGTATGGAACACCGTTCAGGTACAACTGCCGGGGCACCACGGAAGCGCTGCTGCGGATAGCCAGATCCACCGTGTAGCGCAGGCGGTCTGAGGGGAAATCAGACCAGGTGCGGTCCAGCTGATTCACCCAGATATTATACATATCACCGGTATTTTCCTCCACATAATAACGCACACGCCGCCAGCCGGTAGAGTTAAAAGACAGCTCAAATTCGAAATCCAGTTCTGCTTTGTTACCAGGCTCGACATCAGCAAGACGCTTTATGTCCCGCTCCGGAGCCATCCACATCAGGCAGCGGGATTCCTCCGGTTCTGCAACATCCGCCGGGGAGCCCGGTTTCTCAAAACGAACAACTCGGGAAATGCCATCAGCTCCGGTACGCCAGAACACCGCCACGCGTTCTGGTTTTCCGTGCCAGTTCAGCCTCAGTGAATCCTCCATCTGCGGCGCCCGGGGCTGCAGCGGATTCACCACCACCAGGTCAACGCGCTCTTCGTTCACGTAAGCCCAGTCATTGTTGACAGATTCGCAGAATGCAGCGTCCCAGCATATTGATTTACCCGCCAGTTCCAGCGGACCGAACTGCCGGGTTTCCAGCGCTACATAATCACCGCGAAACAAATCACGGGGGTCCCGTTCCTTACACTCAATGCGCAACACCGGGGCAGCCGCCAGCTCCTGCGAGCGAGCCACATAGTTCCACACCAGCCAGAGCAATTGCGCTGCCACCACGGCAAACAGTAAATAAACTCGTTTCATGTTCAGTTTATGTTAAGATTTTACGCTTTATCCTTGATTGATTGAACCAGCACCCGGCGCTGCTTTTCCAGCAGCAACACCATACCCAGCATGAGTACACCGGCGGCTATCAGCACCAACCCCGACCCCGTCAGCGATTCCAGTACATTCGCAATGAGCGCAATGCCCGCCAGCAGCACCATGAGCGACCCATAGTTCAGCCAGGATATGCGCTTTGCCTGGTAGCCCACATACATCAATCCGCCACCCATGGCAAAACCGCACAGGACCCCCATGAACTCCCCACCGGAGGAACTGTTCAGAGCCAGCCCCACAGGGTACGGCAGCGATAGCAGCATCAGCAGCAGCCCCCAGTGGGTCCACGCCACGCCCGAGGGTTTCCACAGCAGCATAACCGGCACCGCCAGCAGCAACACCAGCAGCACGACGGAAGCCTCACCTCTGATGGGCTGATACAGCAATGGAACCTGCACAAGCATGAGGTAATGCACAATGGCAACAACACCCAGCCAGGCATAGCTGCGGCAGAATCCACGGGACGTGCGCCAGTGTTCCCCCAGCAGCCACCAGAACAGCCCGAAAAGCACCCAGGCGCCCATCACCTCTGAATCATCTTCCACCCAGGGGCGAAGGCTCAACCATGATTCACGCTCATCCAGCAGCGCTGCCAGCAACACGGCACTCGCCGATGCCACCACGACCACCAGCATACGCTGCCGCACAATGAACGGAATGGCACACACCCCCAGGAAGAAAAGCATGCACCCCTCCACTAGGGGATTCTGCAACTGAAAAATCTGCCCGTACAGCGCAATGCAGCCCAGCCACATACCGCCGCCCACCAGCCCGAAGGCCTCGGCCATGAGCGGTTTTACCACCCGGGTGCGCGCCCAGGCCACCCAGAACCCCAGCAACAGCAGCATGGCGCTACCCATTTTGGCGACATCAGGAATTGCCTCCCAGTTTGCGGAAATCAGCATGATGATACCACCCAGAATCAACGCACCCGCCAGGCTGCACATGCTCAACATCAGCCAATTCCACTGCCGCCCTCCATTCAAATGAAAATGATCCGCAATGGCAGCTGCCTGCTGCGCAGAAATCAGCCCCGCCGCCTGCAATTGTTCTATTTCCTTACGTTTCATGGTAATTACAGATAATATACAGCCTCATTCTAGCATATTTCTCCCCCATTGCAATAATTTTATAAAAAAAAGGCTTGCATTCCTGCCAAAGCATCTGTATAATGCGCCCGTTCCCGCTGCAAAGCGGCGAACTCGGTAAATCCGACGGAGCGGTAGCTCAGTTTGGTTAGAGCGCAGCCCTGTCACGGCTGAGGTCGCGGGTTCGAGCCCCGTCCGCTTCGTAAATTGAAAAGGCACACCATGAACGGTGTGCCTTTTCTGCATCTGCGGAACAAAACCACGAAATCCCACCCCCCAGAAACAAAACAGAACCTTGAGCCGAATCACCCGAGAAACAGCTGATGGCATGCGGTGGATGCTGCTGCAGAAATGCACGCTGCAGCCAGTCACCCTGGTATACAGCATGGTGCTGGCCCGGCTGCTGAGCAAAGAGGAAATGGGGCTCATGGGGCTCACGGCCATTTTTTTCACCGCCGCCGGCACCCTGGCTGCCAATGGATTCGGCAGCGCGCTCATCCGCAAACAGGAACACACCCGCACTGAGGCGGATACCCTGTTCTGGTTCAACCTGTGCATAGGGGCGCTGATTTCCCTGCTCCTGGTGCTGGCAGCCCCGGCCCTGGCGACCTTTTTTGAAAGCCCGGGGCTCTGCAACCTGGTCCGGGCATCAGCCCTCATTGTTCTGCTCAACAGCGCAGTGAACGTCCACATGGCGCACTACATGGCCAGGCGGCAATTCAAGCAACCGGCCCTCATCTGCCTGGGCGCAGCCCTCATTGCCATGCCGCTCTGCCTGCTGCTCGCCTGGCAAGGCTGGGGCGTGTGGGCCTACATGGCGCAAGGCGTCATCTCCGCCACGCTGACGGCGGTGCTCTTCTGGTGCATCTGCCCCTGGAAACCCGGCCTGAGATTCAGCCCGGCAGCCCTCCGCCAGCTGGCACCGCTGAGCAGCCGCCTGGCCGCCACCGGGCTGCTCGACACCGCCTACATCCACGCCCGGGCCTTCTTCATCGGCAAGGTGTACACCCCGTCCGCCCTGGCCGGGTACAAGAACGGAGCCCAGCTGGCAGCCTTCTGCCCCACGGTCATCTGCTACATGCTCGACCAGATCACCTTCCCCATTCTGAGCAGCCTGCAGAACAGCCCGCAGAAACTGCTCGGCGTCTACCGGCGCTACATGCGGCTCTTTACCCTGCCCATAGCCTGGCTGTGCCTGTTCACCTCTGCCTACGCCGCCCCGCTGGTGCGCGTGTTCTACGGCCCCGGCTGGGAGGAATGCGTGCCCTACTTGCAAATTCTCAGCGTCTCGTACGCCACCTGGCACCTGCAAATCATCAACCTCAACCTGCTCAAAGCCGGTGGCCCGCAAAAACTCTTTCTGAGGCTCGAACTGATGAAGAAAGCCCTGGGAACCGGCATTCTCATCGGCATGTTCTTCATCAGCGTGCAAGCCATCTGCTGGGGCGCGCTGGGCACCTCAGTCCTCTGCCTGGGAATCAACACCTGGGTCACCCGGCAATATATGCACCTGCCAGCCCGCCGCCAGCTGCAGGACTGGCTCCCCGGCTTCACCCTGGCTGCAGCCTGCACCTGGATACCGGCACAGCTGCTGCACCCGCTTGCCCCCCTGCCCCAGCTGGCAGCCGGGCTGGTGTGTTCACTCATGCTCTTCCTCGGCGCGCTGAGACTCTTTTCACCCAGCGCCCTACGGGATATCTGGCAGCTCATCCTCCAGGGGCGCCACCATCAAGGCAACCATTGATACTTCCTGCTGCCGTCCGGTAGATGCTGCCGCTAAATTCCCCGCAGCAAGCTCTGCTCCACCCGGGTATAATCACAAGTTTCCCGCTTACTCCGCCATACCGGCAGACCTAAAAGGTAGAACACATCTTTCATTCCCCGGCCCATGAAAAGACCAGGGCGCAACCTCCGCTTCACAGGAAACCGACGGCGCCACACCAAAGGAACAGACATAACGCAAAACGCCGTATACAAATCACTCATCTGCTGCTGAATGCGGAGGAACCCCAGAGAACATATATTCCGGGTCCTCGTATGGTCCGGTCCGCCTGGCAACAAAAGCGAGCATCTCCTTTGAGCTGAGCCTGCGGCTAACACCTTCTCCCACAAGCCGCGCTCCTCATCCCGGATGAGAGCATCCTGCATCAAGCGCTCAACTTTTTCACAGAGTACCTCAAGGAAGGATTCCTTCTTAGCATCAGACAACAAACTCAGCACCCACACCTGAGAACCGAGAAAACACCGCCAGAACAAAGGCTCCACCTCTGCCCAGATTTCAGAAGTCTGCATAAGCGCACCTCGTATGCTGTCATATTCCTCCATCATCGCAAAGCATTTATTATCTATCGCCTTAACAGATGAAGCAGGATTATCAACTCTGTACATATACACAGGTTCCGGGGTAAGCATATACCGTTCAGCATAAACGGCCGTCTTCATATACATCCCCGTATCCTGATATGAGGCTCCAGGAGATTCGCTATAGCGGATATGGTGCTGGTTAACACATGTGTCCCAAAGATTTTGTAAGCAATAGAAACATCAATGACATTTTCGAAGAAGCCCCCCTCATCTCGATAAATTGAAATTTGGCGGGCTGAAAGCCCGAGGAATTTTGAGCCCGATAGGGCGACACAATAATAGAGCCCAGGGCGTGAGCCCTGGGTATGGTGTAGTAATAAGACCGGAACCCCGCCAGCTGGCGGGGTGGCAGATTCGCATGAGCGTTCCGTTTATGTTAAGCATTGATTATTTGCATATCAACGCGCATCCATATCAGCCACCCCCTCCGCTCCGCTCGGGGTTCGGTTACTATTTTCACTTTAGCCTAGGGCTTACGCCCTGGGCTATTGAACTTGCCGCCCCGCCAGTAGGCGGGGCTCAGAATTCCGCTCGCCTGCGGCTCGCCAAATTCCAATTTATCGGGCAGCTTTCTCAAACTTTTGGACACACGTGTGGCTGGTTAAGAAAGGCCAGCGAATATAAACATGACCATGTCGGTGCAGCACTATTCAACAACCCACACGCATCCTTCCTGGGAAAGAGAACTTTTTCAGCATCGGTTGCATGCGGGCGGTATTCACAATAGCGCTCGCCATGGTGAATTGCAAGATTAAATGCGACACTTTGTGAAAAAAGTGCATACTCAGTTTTTTGCAGGGTAAAAATGCAGACCGATTTCCATCGCCTTGTCTTTTGCAGACATGCCGGCGAAAAGTTTTCTGTTTTTTTTGTTCATCCAGCGAGCCAGTTTCTGCACATCTCGCTGGCGTAATTTATCAAACGTGCTCCCTTTCGGCAGGAAACGCCTGATAAGCCTGTTCGCATTCTCATTACTCCCTCGCTCATAAGAGGAATACGGATGAGCAAAATAGACTTTTGTTCGCTTCTCAGTTTTGCTGAATACAGATTTTTCAATGCCTTCAAAGTTCTGAAACTCAACGCCATTGTCACAAGTAATGCTTTTGAATAAGGTGTGAAATTTTTCTAATTCCAGCCTGCGCTCCAGACGGTTGATTGCAGAAATAACACTTTTCTGGGTTTTGTCTTTGATGAGGATGATATGCTGAAAGCGAGTTGTTCGTTCAGTGAGGACAAGAAGCGCCTTTTTACCGCCTCTGGCAGCAACAACCAGATCCATTTCATGATGCCCCGGTTCAGTCCTGTCATTGATTTGAGCCGGGCGGTTTTCAATACTCTCACCTTTAAGCTTCTTGTGTTTACGGCATGGTAGAGGTATTTCTCGTTTTCGGCTGCGATAACGGCCCATGGGTAGTTGCTCAGGTTTTATAGGAAACTCATCTTTACCCACCTGGTTATAGAAAGTCTTCTCGTAGAGCCGTCATCCACGCAAATAACTTCCAGATTCCGGTACGTCTGCCCCACCAGACTATCCAGACACCGCGGCAACCATAGTGCCGTGTTGTATACGGGAACAATGATGGATAACAAAGATGACATATCAACCAAATAGTTTCATCAATCGGTCAAACAGCATACAACGAGAATCAGTAACCCGCCCTGTTTCAGAATAACACACACACCACACGGCCACACCAAAGAACCGATAAACTTTAGATTGCGGGTAGCGGCTCAGAAAGAAGCGTTTCCAACCACACACCGGCAACAGCCGCTCCAGAAGATAAGAATCTCGCTGCAATCCACACCTCCGAATAATGAGGGCAAACGTCTCACGTACCCCCTGTCCTTCTGCCCCCAACCAGACAAACAATGGACTCAAGCGTACATACATCATTACAAGATACGCACGTAGCAGACCTTTCAAAAGATGACGTTTTTCATATTCGGCACACACATATTCAAAAACAGGCAGATACCTCTCGGCTCGCCGCAACTCATCCAATCCATCAGCATTCATGATAGAGCCCTGCCTCTGCACGTAGCAGTAGCCGGGTTCCGGGCAGATAGCCACTTTCCGCGTATAGGGAGCCGAAAGGAAAAACAATGCTTCATCCTCATGCACCAGGCCATGTGGGAAGCGGAGTTTATTTTCTTCTATCAAACTACGGCGCCAAAGCTTGCTCCAGAAGCAGGCATTAAGCTGCCCTGCCAGCTCGGGTGTCATCTCATACACCCCTGCTGCAGGTAACTCGAAATAAGGGTTGGCCGGGAGTTCTCGCCCCTCTTCATCTACATATCGCACACCGAAAAAGACCATATCTACCCCGTCTCCCAGGCATGCCACTGCGCGCTCATAGACTCCGGGAGCAAGATAATCATCCGAATCAACCCCGGTTACCCACTCGCCGGTGGCATGCTCCAATGCGGTATTACGAGCAGCCGAGAGCCCGGCATTTTCCTGGGTGAACACCTTGATTCTCGAATCCTTTGCCGCATATTCTGCCAATATCTCAGCAGAGTTATCCGGGCTGCCGTCATTCACGCACAGAATCTCAAGGTTACGGTATGTCTGGGCACAGATACTATCCAGACACCGAGCCAACCAAGGCGCGGCGTTGTACACGGGGACAATAACAGATAAAAGCGGACTACTCATTTTCCTTTTATTTTACGAAGAATGCGACCTGCCATGGCGCGAGCTGCAAAATAACCGTTGCGCCAGGGCGAATTCAGCTTAGACCATGCTCGTTGCAATTCCTCTGACCAAGGTTCACCAGGTGGCAGCAAGTGCACATTGGCTCGGTCTTTCAGAGAGACTTCATACACCCCGCTCAACTTGCCGTAATCATTATCCAGCATGTAAACCTCCTTGCCCACGTGCATTGCCATAATAGCCACATGCAAGCGGTCCGTTACAACCACATCTGCATAGGAAGCCAACTCTGCCATGAACATCAGTAGCGGCCCACTGCAAGTATTTTCATTGCATGAACCGGACCACAACCCGGACAAATCATACGCCCATCTGGATTCTAAATCCACTCCTTTCTCCCCATCCTCGCGCAGGAAAAACACTACTTTCCGGTGTGATGACGGACTTTTCACCGTGGCCCGGGATACTCGGAATCGGGCATAGGCGGCGGCACCGCCGACCAGCAATGCGTATTGCCGGGCGGCCTCCTCACCTTCTGCAATCACTGGAGGACACAAGGCAGACAAAGGCACTACCTTATCCAACTGCAGGTAAATACCTACATCGTGAGCCAGAATAAAACGGGAACGCGTATTCACCCCCCGGCAATACGCTAGAGTCTTTCGCTCTCGGCAAAATACAGTATGGCGTTCATCCAACGCTGTTACAAAAGCATCCACCCCATGAATACTATGCGGCAAAATAACACATTTCTTCACCTGCGGACGAGTCAGGTGTTCCTGCCGCAGTTCTATTCCACCCCAGTACGGCACAAATCTCCCGCCACCACTATAGACAATCGAATATTCGGTTTCCTGAGGTGGATTTTCCGGATCATAGGGGCGCCACACTAACCCAGCCCGGCGAAACATCTGTCGCGTTGCCTCTGCAATGATGTAATCGCCCAGATTTCCATCATTCTGCCAAAAATAAAATTCCCCCAACTCCCTGAGAGTCTGCTCAAGGTATTCCAATTCCACTGGCTCTGTTTTATTTGGCTGATTCTGCATATATTCCACGGATTTTACTGGTGACATCAGTGTAGCAATTTACTCATCTGTGAGCAAGCATTATGTATGTTATCGACAGTTCAACGGTCATTTCATCCTCATAACTCATCCCTTTCATCCTCTGGGGCAGCCAAGCGGAATGCATAAATGCGGCCGGCATCATTGAGCTGGCGTACGTATTCCATACATTCAGAAGGCGATAAACCAGCCTGTAACAAATTGGCAAACACGTGATAGAATTCATTCTTAAGGTCTGAAACAAAAATCCCCGGATCATCAGACCCCATACACACCGTCATTTTCTCATCGCCTTCAAACCCACACCCTTTCACCCGAAGCCAGCGGAGGAGATGATGCTGCCGGATATCCCGGTACTGGCTGATGCGCAGATTACTCACCGGCAGCGTTTCGATGACCACGTTGCGCTCATTAAGTAAATGCTGTACCTGCTGCTGCAGATAAACGAGAGTGGGGTCATCCAGATACTCAAGTTCAAATTCATGCAACTTTTCCTGTTCCTTTCTGGAAACTACATCGTAATGCCACTGGTGTAGCAGCTTCAAACCGCATCGACCATGTTTGCGTTCAAAATCAATCACCAACATTTCCTCAGGATCGTTCGTCCACGTTGGCGGGCTATCACATGCCATATATTCACGCACCTTCACTGGAGACAAGTGCCGGGCATCATAAAATGCTTGCAGCGAATGCATATCCACCGGACCGCTGAATATGCGCCTCGCCAATGGAATAAGTTGGCGTTCCAATTTGACCGCCACTTCCAGGTGGACAGGAGTCAATATATGCCAGGCAAAAATCAAATCCAGCAGGTAATCGCCGCTCCTCTGCACGAGTCTCTCTGGCATATCCTGCTTCCAAATCTCAGGAGAAATGCCAATTGCCGTAGCATGCCCCACTCTGTTGCCGTGTTTCAAATCAAGGAACAACACAGCATCATACACCGCGCGGATTCCCCCAACCAAGTGAATGAAATCTTCCCCGCAGTGATAAGTTCTGTAACTGATTCCACAATCCCGCTCAAATTGGCGATAGACCGGTGCAAAAACCTCCGGTGGCATCAGCATCTCATCCCCAGCGGCATCTATTCCGACTCGTACCCCCATCTTCTGAATGAGGTACGGAGCATACTTTGCTATCTCATGGCATTGTTCTGCATACATCTTCCACTGCGCAGCATAACGTTCAGCCAGCAGTATCTCCCCCTTCCCCGGGACTTTCGCACCCGCCATCTTGATGAAATGCACCACCAACACCAGTTGAGGCTCCCCTTTTCCCCGTTTTTTGCAACATACGCTCCAGGCTTCCGCAATCTGAACACCGCGATTGCAGAAAGTCCAGGGACTGACCCTCAGCTCAATCACGTTCCCTGCATTTGCCTCTGAGTTACGTAATATGTGCGAAAGCGCCCTTTCGAGATATACCGACTCGTTCACACTCACGCCCTTATGTTTCTCCACTGCATTAAACGCATCAAAACCGCAGCGTTCCTCACGCTGCCGCCGCAGGTCTACATACTCATTCTGAATCAGCAGGTATAAGTGGGCATAAAACTCCAGCTCACGGTAGTATGGCTGGTATGAATCAACCCAGCTGAACAACGACTTCCACAGCCACATCTCCTGCTGCAACATTGATTTCACATGCGCCTCATGTACATTCGGAACTTTGGGCGTATCGTACCACTCTTCGTTCCCAATCAATGCACCGTAAACCTTTCGCAACTGCTCTACCGCAGCCTTAATTGGAGCTCCTTCAAATACCATCAACAACATACCACGCAGATACCGGGCCAGCTTCATATGAGCCGCCAGCCGCTGCGGTGTCAGATCCGGGTCCACTCCCCGGTACAAATCACTGTTCTTTGTCCAGTCCTTCCGTTCCTTGCGAAAGAAAGAACCTATATCTCCCAAATCCATCAACCATGAAAACTCCGGCTCCTGGCAGGCATACAAATGCAAGTGGTTTTCGTTCAACCCCTCGCGGCTGATATAATCAGCCAAGTCCGGCACCAGCGGGTGTGCCAAGCGGTTGCTCATCGGCAATCCATGCCGGTGCAGCATGCGGCACTTCACCGGCAGCATGCTCATGCGACTGCGCAAATTCTGCCAACGAGCAAACCTCTCCAGCTCCTTCACATACAACCGCTGATTTACCACCTGCAGATACTCATTGGCCATGCAATCCAGCGCCGGAAGTAACCGAGCACCATGCTCAGCCTGATATTTTGCCCAGCGCTGAGCAAACACATGCCCAGGCCGTGAGGAATCCCGCTGCCAGCTGGCGGCTCCAGTCCAACTCTGCCAGAACTTTTTCGCAGACCCCTCGTCCAGCACATGCGCATAGACATCCGTCTCTAACAGCTTGCGCAAAGCCAGAGGGTTGGATAATAGAAATACTGGAAGCGTGGCGATGATGGACATGGAAGAAAAATTGCTATATTATTCCCCAAGCTCCCTGATGCTGCGCATTAATTCTTCCCTACGCCTCATAATTGTATCATCGATCAATCTTTCTACATTCTGTCTTACCTGCTTCATGTAATCATTACACGACTTCACCAGATTACGCCCCTTAGATGACCTGAGTATTTCATATTCTCTGGCAATGTCTCTCGTGTTATTCTTAATCATGTCAGAAAGTTCTCTTTCATTGCTAACGCTCCCGAAGTTCTGACATATACGCTTTGTCCTTGCATCTATATCCGTTGCCAGAATACGCACATAGTCCTCTTTACACATGCGATACAAGTCATTTAAATTCATGTGGCTGTTTTCATACACAGGCTCCAATTCAAATTGTATCGAATTAACAAATCTTCTGATGTACTGTTCTTTTTCTCTTTTACCCATAGCCCCTTTTCTCATACCTCTTTTCTTTTTCAAAGCCACGAGTTGTTCATATAAAGGGATCAATCCAGATTCGCAGCCTTTTCGGGATTGATTAGAAGCCATGATGCGCATCTCAGCCATTTCGCGTTTGGAATTTCCTACAACATTCTCAAAATAATGCTCACCATGATTTCGAATAGCATCCTCTTCCGTTTTCAACTTCATTGAAACAAAGTTTTCCGCATCTTCCCTCCTCATATGCAATTGTACAGGTCCAATATTTATCTGATTACAACAAGCAAAAACAACTGATTCATCATCTGTTGCATTAATCCACCATTCACACAATGGGCACGCCTCTATGGCAATCATTAGCTTTCGCAGCTGAGGAGAGCCAGTCTGACCTCCATATTCTAAAAACGCCTGAAGATACCTCTTAAACAATATCCCAGCCTGTGCCAGGCTCTTAGCATCGAGCGATTCCAGTTTAGCACTATTAGTCACCAACTGACAGGATAATATGAAAGACGACCATAAATTTCTCAACTCATATGGAGGCACCACTATCTCCTCGTGTTTCATGTTGATTCTCCACTTATAAATTCTATCCACCACCTGATTTATTTTTCTGCTTATCTGAGAGAATCGTAATTTTCTAAAATCACAAGATTCACCTCCCTTAATCACTTGTACATCAGATGTATCTTGAATCCGCCTTTTATCAACAGAACTCGATGTCACCTGTCGGGACACAACGGGAATAGTAGTGGCACCTAATAAAACATCGTTGATTGATTCGCGAAGTGAAATTTCTGATATTTGCTTTATCTCCATTAAGAGACAGACAGTATTCAGCAGATTGAATACAGACAAACAATATAAACCACGACCTCGTTCAACAACATGACTGAACGAATGACATATAGCCAAGCCTGCACAGGCAACGTCTGCATCATGGTGAGACTCGACAGTTTCAATTAGTTTACTGACAAAATTCTGCGCAGAAATTCGAGCAATTGATCCATATCCCACCTCCTGAGACTGAGAAAGCAGAGGTATAACACCGTTTGCGAACAACTTTCCCTCGGATTCCAAAAGATTCATTTTAGGCAACATGCGAGCGGTACATTCAGCGCCCCATTGACGAGAACTTTCTGAGTACAAATGTTGTTCAATCGACAACTCATTACTCGTTGATTCTAAAGCAGGAAATGTTCTCAAAACATACTGAAGCAATGAAGCTGGAGACTGAACAAAACGCATAACTTCCGACAACAGGAAAAACGACACCATTTTCTGACTATCATCTCCCATGTCTGAAGTAAGCGCAGCGCCATTCACGCCATGATTCAAACTCTGAGCATGTCTGATTACCGCAGGTATCAGCGCTGGCAATCCTTCATGATGAATCGCCAGCGAATCTACTTTGTGCTTAATAAGGGATTGCATGGCAATCTGTCGTATTCCCTCGGCCCACACAGCAGAAAGAGGTTGCGCCACGCTGGGCCTTATATTTTTAACCCAATACGCTATCAGCTGCAGCGCACTTCGAGTTGTCAGCCGACGAAGGAAGTCTGCTATAACAGGATAGTAGTGTTCTTTCACCATAGAGGCAAGATGTTCACGGAGGTAGTGCTCTAAATCTATTTTCTTGTCCTCGCTGTCCTTAATTTTAATTTTTCGATGCAGCACCCCTGAAAAATCAGATAGAGACTCTCGGTTCTCCACAGGAAACAGCTTCATGGCATACTGATCTTCCAATACATCCAGCAAATTAAATCGATGTTCCTTGCGGTCTGAATCATATTCCAGAAGCAATTTTCCAAAATGTCGCATCTGCATGCCCCGCACCACCATGGTGTACAGCTTCAAATCACCGGCAAAAACAAACACCATCCGAGCGTTGATGAGGTATTTGCGCACGGTTTCAAATATCTCGCTGCACTTGTTGAAATTCATATCCGCATCATCCACCGTCACCAACAGTGCATCTACATTTCTCAATTTGCACAATGTTTGCACCAGTCTGGCAAATTCTTGTTTCAATTCAAACCCACTCACACAATCGTCCACACTCTGTTGAACAAAGAATTCCGAATCAGTAGAGTTACTTCCATCCCCAGGTCTCCGGAGCAGCAATCCCAGTCCCTTGGACATTTTCTGAATACTCTCTCTCGCGTTCCGGAAATGTGCTTTATTTTCATCTGAGAGAGCACTCATTGATTTCAGTTCCAACAAACTCTTCTGAATTCGCCCCAATATATGGATGAAGAAATTTTCTGTTACGGCTAGTTCTGTAGGGTCAATCGCAGCCAATTCATATATCTTTTCTCCAGTAGTCGCATCGTGTGCGCAAATATGCTTCCGCACGGCTCTCAACAGAGTTGTCTTACCTGAACCCCGACCGCCATTAATAAAAAAGCACGGTTGGCAAACCAATTCTTCCGGAGTCTGCCTAGCTGATTCTACATTATTTTTGACTTTCTCTCGTATGGTATCGCACAATCTGTCACACTCCTCCATGTATATCAACTCTTCCTTCGTGAGCGCTGCGTTCTTCTCCAACTTATCCAGATCGATAACGGTAGCATCCTTTTTCTCCATGGCATCATCCTTACTCATAACAGAATACATATCACTCTCTTTCAGTATATCGCCGAAAAGACTCAACGTCAAATCAAAATTAGCCGAGATATGGGACCATTCCATAGCTGTCCAAAAAGCGTTCTAAAGAAAGCCGGGGGAAGAGAAGCAAAACTAAGAAGAAAAAAGAAAACAAAAATGGAGATTGAGTTCTGGGGTGCCAGCTACTAAACTGACGGTGCTAAAAAAATGAACCAATCTCC